>CAYRAG010000010.1:0-42532 GCA_964422185.1 uncultured Oscillospiraceae bacterium | reverse complement strand
ACTGGCTGCTCATGTTCAAGAACGAGACCCACAACCACCCCACGGAGATCGAGCCGTTCGGCGGCGCGGCCACCTGTATCGGCGGCTGCATCCGGGATCCTCTGTCCGGCCGGGCGTATGTCCACCAGGCGATGCGGGTTACCGGCGGCGGAGACCCCAGGGTGCCCATTGAGCAGACCACGCCGGGCAAGCTGCCCCAGCGCAAGTTGGCGGTCACGGCGGCGGCGGGCTACTCCTCCTACGGCAACCAGGTGGGTTTGGCCACCGGCCATGTGGCGGAGGTTTACCACGAGGGCTATATCGCCAAGCGGCTGGAGTGCGGCGCCGTGGTCGCCGCGGCCCCCGCGGAGAATGTGCGCCGGGAGACCCCCGCGCCCGGGGACGCGGTGATCCTGCTGGGCGGCCGCACCGGCCGGGACGGCATCGGGGGCGCCACCGGCTCCTCCAAGAGCCACAACCGGCAGTCCCTGGAGGCCATGGCCTCCGAGGTGCAGAAAGGCAACGCGCCGGAGGAGCGGAAGATCCAGCGCCTGTTCCGCCGGGGCGAGGTCACCCGCCTGATTAAACGGTGCAACGACTTCGGCGCCGGCGGCGTGTCCGTGGCCATCGGGGAGCTGGCGGACGGCCTGTCCATCGATCTGGATCAGGTTCGGAAGAAATACGACGGCCTGGACGGCACCGAGCTGGCGATCTCCGAGAGCCAGGAACGCATGGCCGTCGTCGTGGCGCCGGAGGACGCGGAGACCTTTATCGCCGCCGCCCGGGCGGAGAACCTGGAGGCCTACCAGGTGGCGGCGGTCACCGAGAGCCCCCGCATGGTGATGACCTGGCGCGGGAAAGTCGTCGCGGATCTCTCCCGGGCTTTCCTGAACACCAACGGCGCGGTGAAGCACACCGCCGTGGCGGTGGATCAGAACCCGGAGATCACCCCCGCGCCTGAGTTCCACTCCCTTCGCGACATGGCCTCCAGTCTGAAGACCGCGTCCCGCCGGGGTCTGACCGAGCGGTTTGACGGCTCCATCGGCGCGGGCAGCGTCCTGATGCCGTTCGGCGGAAAGACGCAGACCACGCCCGCCCAGGCCATGGCCGCCCTGTTCCCGGTTCTGCCCGGACAGGAGACGGATCAGGCCAGCGTCATGTCCTGGGGCTTCGACCCGGATGAGATGTCCGCCAACCCCTACACCGGCGCCCGGGACAGCGTAGTCACCTCTCTGGCCAAAATTGTGGCGGCCGGCGCGGACTACCGGGACGCCTACCTCTCCTTCCAGGAGTTCTTTGAGAAGCTCCGGGACGACCCCGGCCGCTGGGGCAAGCCGTTCCAGGCGCTTCTGGGCGGCCTGGACGCCCAGCTGGGACTGGGCTGCGCCGCCATCGGCGGCAAGGACTCCATGTCCGGTTCCTTCCTGGATCTGGATGTGCCGCCCACGCTGATCTCGTTCGCCATCGCCCCGATCAAGGCGGGATCCGTCCTGTCCCCGGAGTGGAAAGCGCCGGGCCGCCCGGTCTACCTGTTCGCCCCGCGCACTGACGGCTTCCAGAGTCTGAAAGAGACCTGGGACGCGTTCCACACTCTGTGCGCCGAGGGGAAAGTTGCGGCCGCCTGGGCCGTGGAGTACGGCCTGGCGGAGGCCGTGATGAAGATGTCTTTCGGCAACCGGATCGGGTTCCGTGCGGATCCCGGCGCGGCGGAGGACTGGTACGCGCCCCGCCGCGGCGCCATTGTGGCGGAGCTCACCGGCGAGACGGATCTGCCCTGCGCACGGCGCATCGGCGCCACCGTGTCAGAGCCCGTGGTTGACATCGGGTCGGACTCCGCCTCCATTGAGGAGCTGCTGGCGCTGAGCGAGGGTGTGCTGGAGGGGATCTACCCCACCCGCGCCGGCACGGATGAGCCGGTAGCGGCCATCTCCTGGGACAGGCGCTCCCCCGTCGTCGCGAAACACCAAATCGCCCGGCCCCGGGTGGTCATCCCCGTCTTCCCCGGCACCAACTGCGAATACGACTCCGTGCGCGCCTGCCTTCGCGCCGGCCTGGACGCGGAGACCGTGAACATCCGCAACCTGACGGCCGCGGATCTGAGCGACTCCGTCTCCGATCTGGAGGCGGCCATCCGCCGCTCCCAGATCATCTTCCTGCCCGGGGGCTTCTCCGGCGGGGATGAGCCGGACGGATCCGCCAAGTTCATCTGCTCGTTCTTCCGCAATCCGCGGATCACCGACGCCGTCCACGACCTGCTCCGGCACCGGGACGGCCTGATGCTGGGCATCTGCAACGGCTTCCAGGCTCTGGTCAAGCTCGGCCTCGTGCCGTTTGGCGAAATCCGGCCCATGGACAGCGCCTGCCCCACCCTGACCTACAACCTCATCGGACGCCACCAGAGCCGGTATGTCACCACCCGGGTGGCCTCCGTAAACTCCCCATGGATGCTCTGCTCCCAGGTGGGCGATCTCCACAGCGTGGCGATCTCCCACGGCGAGGGCCGGTTCGTGGCCTCCCCGGAGATGCTCGACCAGCTCATCGCCCGCGGCCAGGTGGCCACCCAGTATGTGGAGCCGGACGGCAGCCCCACCATGAACATCGACGCCAATCCCAACGGATCCGTCGCCGCCATTGAGGGCATCTTCTCCCCGGACGGCCGGGTTTTTGGCAAGATGGGCCACACGGAGCGGTGCGGCCCCCATGTGGCGGTCAACATCCCCGGAGACCACCGCCAGCCCCTGCTGGAGAGCGGCGCCGCCTACTACCGCTGAGAATTTCCTGAAAAAAAGCGCCTCCGTCACCGGAGGCGCTTTCCTTATGGTTGTTTACTTCTGGATTCCGGGCTCGTAGGCCACCACCGTGCGGCGGTTGGGCTCGGTTCCCACGGAATAGGTGGTGACATCCGGGTAGCTCTGCAGCGCGGTGTGGATGACATGGCGCTCGTAGGCGTTCATGGGCTCCAGCGTCATGTTTCTGCGCTCCCGGACGGCCCTGTCCGCCATTTTCACCGCCAGGCGCTGGAGGGACTCCTCCCGCTTCGCCCGGTAGTTCTCCGCGTCAATGTGGACGCGGACCCACTTGCCGCCGCCCCGGTTGACCACATGGCCGGTGAGCTGCTGGATGGCGTCCAGGGTCTCGCCCCGCCGGCCGATGACAGCACCCAGATTTTTGCCCACCAGATCCACCTTGTAGTCGCCGTCTTCCGTGCGGATGATGACCGGCTTCGCGTCCACGCCCAGCTGCTCCATGAGGCCCTCCAGGAACTGCCGGATCTTCTCCGCTTTCGAGTCCTCTCCGGTCTCTTCCTCCCCGGCGGCGCTTTCCTCTTCTTCGGGTTCCGCCTCAGACGGCTCCTCCGCGGCCGGCGCCGCGCTCTCCTCCTCCGGCTGCGCCGGCTCCTCCCGAACCTCCGGCACGGCTTCCGGCTGCTGCGCCGGTTCCGGCTTCTCCTCTTCCGCGGGGACGGGGGCGGGCTCCTCCGGCTGCGCTTCGGGGACGCTCTGCGCCTCTTCCTCTACCGCGGGTTCGTCCGGCGCCTCATAGCTCACTCTTATCCTGGCGGGGCTGCTGCCCAGACCCAGAAAACCGGATTTTGCCCGGCTGATAACCTCCACCGACACATCGTCCCGCTCCAGGCCCAGCTCTTCCAGCGCTTTGGCGATGGCGTCCTCCTCCGTGCGGCCGGTTGTTTCCATCGATTTCAGCATATGACTCACTCCTTTGTCTCGGAAAGTTAATTCTTCTCTTCCCCGTCCGCAGAACCGGCTTCCTCCGCCTGGGATTCTCCGCCGGCCTCCTGTCCGCCTTCCTCCGCCGGTGCCTCATCCGCCGCCGGCTGCGCGGGGGTCTCCGCCTCAGGCGTCCCGCCGGCCGCTTCCGCGCCGGTGTCTTCCGCGGCGCCCTCTCCGGCGCCGGCCTGATCCTGGCTCTGTGCGGTCTCCTGGGTCTCCGGGGCCGTGTTCTCTATCGCCTTCGGCTCTTTCTCATCTTTCTTTTTCTTCTTCTCGCTGACGGCTGCCTCGGGCACGGTCTGATCCGGCTCGTGGTACTCGGTCACGCCGCCGTACCGATCCACATCATAGGAGCGCCCGCGGGCGTAGGGACGGATGCCCACACGGCCCTCCTCGGTGGTGGATTCCTTTTTCTTCTGCTGCGGCTTTGACGCCGGCTTTTTCTTGCCCTTGTTCTTCTTGGCTTCCTCCTGCTCGGCGGCGATCCGTGCGGCGCGCTCCTCTTTCTTGCGCTTGATCTCCTCTTTTTCCAGGCGCTCCTGCTCCAGCCGGGCCGCCTCCGCCTTGGCGTAGTCTTTCTTCAGAATCCTGGCGCAGATGACCTCCTGCAGCATGGTGAATACATTGTTGGCAATCCAGTATACGCACAGGCCGGCAGGCATGATGAAACCGATCCACCCGGACATCACGGGCATCATGATCATCATGGGGATGTTCATGCGGTTCATCTGTGCCTGCTGTTCCGCGTTTCCTGACTGGTTCACCTTGTTCGTCTTCTGGGAGACCAGCATGGAGACCAGGCTCAGGCCTATGGAGATGAGAACCAGGCAGAACGGCCCGAAGTTCTCGGACCAGTTTCTGTCCATGGACCAGAATCTCCAGTTGGGGATCACGGACAGGTCAATGCCGAGGAAATCGAAGTTCATGCTGAACAGGCCCTTGCCCGCGTCGCCCAGCGCGCTCTGCACGGCGGCGAGCGTGCCGGGGTCGTTCATGGCGCGTGCCATGGCGATCTGCGGATAGGCGCCGGTGTTCGCCACACCGGTGATCGTGGCGATCTGCTCAATCAGATCGTTGCTGGAGATATGCATCAGGTAGGAGACAGGCTGGCGGATGATGAAGTACAGCAGAACCAGCACCAGCATGGGCAGCATGTTCCACAGGCAGCCGCTCATGGGGTTGACCTTCTCCTTTTCGTACAGCTTCTGAACCTCCATGTTGTAGCGTTCCCGGTCTCTTCCGTACTGTTTCTGAAGCTGCAGCATCTTTCCCTGCAGCATGTTCATCTGAATCATGCTGCGCTTGCCTTTCAACGAGAAAGGAAACAGAATCAGCTTGGTGATCAGGGAGAACGCGATCAGCGCCAGGCCGTAGCTGTTCAGGAAATTGTAGAGAAACAGCATCAGATAGGAAAACGGGGCTAGAATAATCTGCAATTCATTTACCTCCCGGTCGTTTCGGTTTTCACGGTCTTTCCCTCAGGGAACCGGGTCGTATTCGATGGATTTCTGCCGGTGGAACGGCTGGCACTTCAGGATTCTCTTCAGCGCCAGCCACCCGCCCCTGAGTGCCCCGTACTTCTCTATGGCCTCGTAGGCGTAGGCGGAGCAGGTGGGGATAAAGCGGCAGCACGGGGGCCTGGTCGGGGAGATGTATTTCCGGTACAGACTGATGAGCCAGAGCAGAACCCGCTTCATGTCTCTTCCTCCGTCACAAGCAGACCCAGCTTCCCCGCCAGGGAGAGCATGGCGCTCTCCAGCTGGTGATACCCGGTGTGGGCCGCACGCACTCTCGCCACCACCACAAGGTCATACCCCGGGCGGAACCGCGCCTCGTTGACGCGGTAGATCTCCCGGAGGCGGCGGCGGATTTTGTTGCGCACCACAGCGTGGCCTGTCTTGGTTCCCACCGTCAGACCGAGCCGGTTGACGCCCAGCCTGTTTTTCCGGCAGTACAGAACCAGGCAGGGGGATACCGCGGATCTGCCTTTTGTGTAGATTCTGCGGAAGTCGCGGTTGCTTTTCAGAGATACTGTCTGTTTCACCCCGGGTCTCTCCCAAATCCGTCCAAAACAACCCAGGGGCGGAAGGAACCTGCTCCCCCGCCCCTTTCAAGCGATATTTGCGTTTCGTCTCATCAGTGCGAGAGACGGGCACGCCCCTTCAGGCGACGGCGCGCTAATACCTTGCGTCCATTCGCGGTAGCCATGCGCTTGCGGAATCCATGCTCTTTGGAGCGCTGGCGCTTTTTCGGCTGGTAGGTTCTAACCATGTTGTACACCTCCTGCACAAAATTCGGACGGTCTCCCGCCCGACTCCACAACAGCCCGGGCCGCGGGCTGCGGTCGTTATGAAAAGCGGCGCTTTCGCGCCGGCGCCGGACAGCGCAACGGGTATTATACCGTACCGAATCAGTGTGTGTCAATGACAATTTTCCCCTGTTATCCCGTATTTTCCGGCGTTGTCCCGGCCGGACACCATATCTTGTGGGATTCCCGCGGCAAAACCACCACCTGTTCCGAAATCGGGGCACCCGCCCCCGGGAAAATCGGGGAATCGCCCGGCCTGCCGCCGTTGTCGCGCCGCGCCCGTTCCGCCCGGCTTCCGGCGTGTGCAAAAAACCCCCTCCAGGGAGCGCCAGAGGCCCGAAATCGGGCCTTTTGAGTCCGTATACATATATAAAAAGAATTTCACGGAAAATCATTGCCTGTTCCCCCGCTCTGTGATATAATGAGGGGAAACAAAGCCGCGTTTTGTGGAATGTCGCTCCGGTTCCATTCCCGCGGGAAAAAAGGGGGGAGAGGCCGTGACTGTGCCGGAGGATCTATGGAAGAAAATACTCACGCTGATGGAGCGCCAGCTGACGCCCACCACCATCAGCGCGTGGTTTGACGACGCCGAGCCCGTCTCCCTGGAGGACGACCGGTTTGTGCTGTGCACGCCGGTGGAGTTTAAGCGGGATATCATCAGGGACAGATATCTGCCCGCCCTCCGGGACGCCCTGCGGGAGATCTTCTCCTCGGATTTCCAGGTGGAGGTGCTCACGAGAGACCAGCTGGAAAAGGAGAAGGACAAGGCGCCTCCCCTGTTTCCCGGGACGGAGGAGTACACCTTTGACCGGTTTGTGGTCGGCTCCTCCAACAAGTTCGCCCACGCCGCCGCCCTGGCGGTGGCGGAGCAGCCGGGCAACAGCTACAACCCTCTGTTCATCTACGGGGACTCCGGCCTGGGCAAGACACACCTGCTGTACGCCATCGCCCACCATATCCACAAAAACCACCCGGACTACAAAATCGTCTACCTCAAGGGGGACTCGTTCACCAACGAGCTGGTGCAGGCCATCCAGAGCAACCGGAACCAGCAGTTCCGGGAGAAATACCGCTCCGCGGATGTGTTCCTCATGGACGATGTGCAGTTTATCGCCGGCCGGCAGTCCTCCCAGGAGGAGATGTTCCACACTTTTAACATCCTGTACGAGCAGAAAAAACAGATCGCGTTCACCTCGGACCGGCCGCCGAAAGAGCTGCTCCGCCTGGACGACCGGCTGAAGACCCGGTTCGAGTGGGGCCTGCTGGCGGACATTCAGCCGCCGGACTACGAGACCCGGGTGGCCATCATTAAGAACAAGGCGCTGCGCATGGGGATGGAGCTCCCGGACGCCGTGCTCGTGTACATCGCGGAGAATATCACCTCCAATGTGCGCCAGATCGAGGGGACGGTCAACAAAATCCTCGCGTTTCAGGATCTCCTGGGGGACAAGGTGGATGTGAAGACGGTCTCCCGGGCGGTCAAGGACATCTTCAAGGACAAGTCGGACATCCTCCCGACGCCCCAGCTGATCATCCAGGAGGTCTGCGAGTTCTACGATCTGGACAGCGAGGTGCTCCGGGGCCACGGCCGCTCCAAGGAGACCTCCCTGGCCCGGCAGATTGCCATGTACCTCATCCGCCAGATGACGAATCTCTCCCTGAAGGAGATCGGGCGCGAGTTCTACAACCGGGATCACAGCACCGTGCTCAACTCCATCTCCCGGATTGAGAAAATGGTGAAGAACGACCCCGTCACCGCGGAGATCGTCAAGGACATCACCGCCAACATCAACGCTCATTTTGACACCTGAGTGTGTTTCCACAGAAAATGTGGAAAAGTGGAAACCCGGGCTGTGGAAAATCCGGGAGGGGTGTGCGGGGTGTGGAAAACCGCCCCTGTTTTCCCACACCCCCTGTGGATGTTTCACACCGGACGCCGCAGCGGTTTCCCGCGCTTTTCCACAATCTTTTTTTCTACTAATACGATTACTAAAATAAACCTCTCCTCCTTCTCAAAGAAGAGAGCGAAAGAGAAAGGGCCGCGAAGCGGCCTGTTTTGAAGCTGAGTTCTCCCGCGCCTGTCAGGGCGCCGGGAGGAAAAAATCCATGAAAACACTATGATGACTGAAAGGAGGGAGGGCGCGTTTTCACCCGAGGTGTGCATTCCGGGTGTCCGCGCGCCGAATGATGAAATTCTCCTGTGAAAAGGCGCTGCTGCAAAACGCCGTTTCCCTGGCCAGCCGGGTGGTGACCGCCAAGAGCTCGATCAGTGCGCTGGAGGGCATCCTGGTAGAGGCCGGGGAGGAGCTGAGTCTCACCGGATACAACCTGCAGACCGGGATCCGATCCACCATCCCCGCGCAGGTGGAGGAGAAAGGCGCCATGGTGCTCTCCGCCCGCCTGTTTGGCGACATTGTGCGCAGCCTGCCGGATGAGCCGGTGGAGTTCCTCTCCTCGGGCAACATCGTCTCCATCAACTGCGGAATGAGCAACTTCAGCATCTCCAGCACTCTGGCGGAGGATTTTCCCTCCCTGCCCTCTGTGGAGCACAACAACACCCTGACCCTCACCCAGGGCCAGCTGAAGTCCATGATCGCCCAGACCGTATTCGCCGTCAGCACCAACGAGAGCCGGCCGATCCAGACCGGATCCCTGTTTGAGGTGGATGAGACCGGGTTGAACCTCGTGTCCGTGGACGGCTACCGTCTGGCGCTGCGCCATGAGACTCTGGCGGAGAAAGAGGGGGGCGACAGCTTTTCCTTTGTGGTGCCCGGCGCCACTCTGTCCGAGGTGGAGAAGATCTGCGCGGACAGCGAGGAGCCCGTCCACATCATCCAGGGCGAGCGCAACATCCAGTTCCAGATGGGGAGCACCACGCTGATCTCCCGCCGTCTGGAGGGCGAGTTCCTGCGCTACCGCAACGCCATTCCCACCGAGAGCGCCATCAGCGTGAAGGGAAACACCGCGGATCTGCTGGCCTCGTTCGGCCGGGTGTCCCTGCTGGTCACCGAGAAGCTGAAAAGCCCGATGCGCTGCGAGTTCGGGGACGGCAACCTCTATATCAGCACCATCACGGCCATCGGCACCGCCAGCGACCAGTGCGCCATCGAGGGCGACGGAAAGGGCACCGTCATCGGGTTCAACGGCCGGTACATGATGGACGCGCTGAAGGCCGCGCCGGCGGATCGGGTTCGGATTGAGTTCTCCAGCGATGTGGCGCCATGCCTGATCCTCCCGGAGGAGGAGACCAGGGACGACTTCCTCTACATGGTTCTGCCCGTCCGGATCCGGGCGGACTGATCCGAATATGGAAATCAGACCGTATCTCCGCCGGGTTCAGTTCTACGAGACGGACGCCATGGCCGTTGTCCATCACGCCAACTACATCCACTGGATGGAGGAGGCCAGGGTGGACTTTCTGGATCAGATCGGCTACCCGTATGCCCGCTGTGTGCAGCACGGCATCGACATCGGGATGCTGAGTCTGCAGTGCCAGTACAAAGGCATGGCCCGCTTCGGGGACACGGTTTCGGTGGAACTGTCGATGGTGAAGATGACTAATGCCAGGATGACCCTGCGCTACCGGATGACGGACGCGGCCACCGGAGAACTGCGGTTTCTCGGGGAGAGCAGCCACTTCTTTTACGATCACGCCACAGGAAGACCGGCGGCGCTCAGACGCGCGCTGCCGGAGCTGCACGCGCTGCTTCTGGCCCGGCTGGAGGAGGGCGCGCAGGAGGAGAGATGAGTCTCTCAGATACAGGTGAGTTATGGAAGAATACGAGGTAAGTATCCACACGGAGTATATCACGCTCAAGGATCTGCTCAAATTCGCCGGCGCGGTGGAGACCGGCGGCGATGCCGGCCTGATCATCCGGGAGGGCAGAGTCCGGGTCAACGGGGAGTTGTGCACCATGCGCGGCAAGAAGCTCCGGCCCGGGGACAGGGCGAGGATCGACGACGAGACGGAGATCATCGTCAAATGACAGTCAGGACGGTGACCCTGGACTGCTTCCGGAATTATGAGCACCTGGAGGTGGAGTTCCACCCGCGGGTGAATCTGATCTTCGGGGACAACGCCCAGGGCAAGACAAATCTGCTGGAGGCGGTGGCATATCTCTCCTCCGCCCGCTCCCACCGGACGAGATACGACCGGGAGCTGATCCGGATGGGCGACGACTCCGCCTGCGTCCGGGGGGAGATCGAGAGCAGGGGCAGGCAGTTTGTGCTGCAGGCCAGTCTGTACCGGGGGAGAGGCCGGCAGATCACCTCCAACGGGGTGCGGCTCAAGTCCGCCGCGGAGCTGTCCGGGATTCTGACCACCGTGCTGTTCTGCCCGGAGGATCTCAATCTGATCCGGGAGGGGGGCGCCGCACGGCGGCGCTTTCTGGACACCTGCATCTGCCAGCTGCGGCCCCGGTACGCCCAGGCGCTCTCGGAGTACAACCGGCTGTATGAGCACAAGACCAGGATTCTGCGGGACTGGACGGAAAACCGGTCTCTGCTGGATACCCTGGACGACTTCAATCTGCGCATGGCGCAGACGGGGGCTGTCCTCATCCACTACAGGGCGCATTTTATCAAGCGGCTGAAAGAAAACGCGCCCGCCATCCACCGGGAGTTCTCCGGCGGGCGGGAGGAGCTGGGTCTGACCTACCAGACCGTGTCCACCGTGGACGACCCGCTGCGGCCCACCGCGGAGCTGCTCTCCTGCCTGCTCCGGCACCAGGAGACCCACCGCCAGGCGGAGCTGGAGTCCCGGCAGTGCCTGTCCGGGCCCCATAAGGACGACATCCTGGTGGAGATCAACGGCACCTCCGCCAGAACCTTCGGCTCCCAGGGCCAGACGAGAACCGCCGCGCTGTCTCTGAAACTGGCCCAGCGGGAGATCTTCCAGGAGGAGACCGGCGAGTGGCCGGTGCTGCTGCTGGACGATGTGCTCTCCGAGCTGGACGCGAAGCGGCAGGCGTTCGTGCTCAACCGCATCAGCGACGGGCAGGTGTTCATCACCTGCTGCGAGGAGGACATGCCGGGCCTGCTGGATGAGGGGAGCGTCTTCCACATCCGGGAGGGCAGGCTGGAGTAGAGAGAATCTCCCCGGATCGCGGGTTCGGGGAGAGAAGAGGAGTAGCAAATGTATCTGCACCTGGGCCAGTCTGTTGTGGTTCCGGAACAGGAGATCATCGGCCTGTTCGATCTGGACAACAGCAGCTATTCCCGCAGAACCCGGCAGTTTCTCGACCAGGCGGAGCGGGACGGACGGGTGGTGAATGTCAGCGAGGAGCTGCCGAAGTCCTTTGTGCTCTGCCAGGGTTCGGACGGCCTGAGGGTCTACATCTCCCAGCTGTCCACCGCCACGCTGGCGGGCCGTGCGGAGCGGGGCAGAAATCTCTGAGTTCCCGCCGTCTTTTTGATTTGCGCCGGACGGGCGGGACTTTTCGCAACACAGCACAGGTGCGGGGGGATGAGAGCCTTCCGCACCGGAATTCCAGGCGTTTGGAGGGTACCATTTCATGGCGGATGAATTGACAATCGGCTCCACCCAGGTGGAGCATGAATACGGCGGATCGGAGATCGAGGTGCTGGAGGGGCTGGATCCGGTGCGCAAGCGCCCGGGCATGTACATCGGCTCCACCTCCTCCTCCGGATTGCACCACCTGGTCTACGAAATTGTGGACAACGCCATTGACGAGGCGCTGGCGGGATACTGCGACCACATCACAGTGGAGATCCTGCCGGGCAACTGCATCCGGGTGGTGGACAACGGGCGGGGCATCCCCGTGGATATCCAGCCCCAGACGGGCCGGCCGGCGCTGGAGGTGGTGTACACCGTACTCCACGCGGGCGGCAAGTTCGGCGGCGGCGGATACAAGGTGGCCGGCGGCCTGCACGGCGTCGGCGCGTCCGTGGTCAACGCCCTGTCCGAGTGGCTGGAAGTCCGGGTGCACAAGAACGGCCAGATCTACGAGATGAAATTTTCCCGGGGCGAGATCACCCAGGAGATGAAAGTCATCGGGACGACGGATCACACCGGCACGGAAGTGGTCTTCAAGCCGGATCCGGACATGTTCACCGAGACGACGGAGTACGACTATGAGACCCTCCGCGACCGCATGCGGGAGGAGGCGTTCCTGAACGCGGGCCTGCGCATTGAGATCTCGGATCTGCGGGGGGAGGAGCCTGTCCGGGAGGACATGTGCTACGAGGGCGGCATCCGGGAGTTTGTGTCCTACATCAACCGCAGCAAGACCCCCATCCACGACGAGGTCATCTACATGGCGGGCGAGCGGGAGGACGCCGTGGCCGAGATCGCCATGCAGTACAACGACACCTACAACGAGGTGGTGGTGTCGTTCGCCAACAATGTGCACACCCCGGAGGGCGGCATGCACGAGGAGGGCTTCCGCCGCGCACTGACCAACACGCTCAACGCCTACGGCCAGAAGACCGGCATTCTGAAAAACGACGATAAGGTCTCCGGCGAGGACTGCCGGGAGGGGCTCAGCTGCGTCATTTCCGTCAAGCTGACGGACGCCCAGTTTGAGGGCCAGACCAAGGCGAAGCTGGGCAACAGCGAGATCCGCACCCTGGTCAACAGCGTGGTCTCGGACAAGCTGGAGCAGTTCCTGGAGGAGAACCCCAAGGCCGGCCGCGCCATCCTGGAGAAGGCGATCACCGCAAGCAGAGCCAGGGAGGCGGCCAAGAAAGCCAGGGAGTCCGTGCGGCGCAAGACCGGACTGGAGTCCGGCCAGATGCCGGACAAGCTCCAGGACTGCAACGAGCGGGATCCCAGCCTGTGCGAGATCTACATCGTGGAGGGCGACTCCGCCGCCGGCTCCGCCATTCAGGGCCGGGACAGCCGGTTCCAGGCCATCTTGTCCATGTGGGGCAAGATGCTCAATGTGGAGAAGGCCAGGGCGGACAAGATCTACGGCAACGACAAGCTCTACCCCATGATTGTGGCGCTGGGCGCCGGCATCGGGGACGAGTTCAACATTGACAAGCTGCGCTACCACAAGATCATCATCATGGCGGATGCCGATGTGGACGGCGCCCATATCCGCACGCTGCTGCTCACTTTCTTCTTCCGCTACATGCGCCCGCTGATTGAGCGGGGTTATGTGTACTCCGCCGTGCCCCCGCTGTTCAAGCTGACCAGGGGCAAGACGACGCGCCTGGCGTTCTCCGAGGCGCAGCGGGATCAGATCAGCGCGGAGATGCGGGAGGGGAGTCCCAACGCGAAGGTGGAGATCAGCCGGTTCAAGGGTCTGGGCGAGATGGATCCCCACGAGCTGTGGGAGACCACCATGGATCCGGAGCGCCGGACGCTGCGCCGGATCACCCTCCGGGACGCGGTGGCCGCGGATCAGATCTTCACGGTTCTGATGGGCGAGGAAGTGGAGCCCAGAAAGGCCTGGATCGAGCAGAACGCCAGGTACGCGGTCAATCTTGATTTCTGACGGACGCCGTCCGTCCGCGTTCTTTCATCCTCTCATCGAAGGAGATCACTATGGCACATAACAGAGATTATAAGCCGGAAGACATCGCCTTTCCCGACCAGAAGATCACGGAGTCCGAGCTGGTGGGGGAGATGGAGGACTCGTACATCGAGTACGCCATGTCCGTCATTGTGGGCCGGGCGCTTCCGGATGTCCGGGACGGTCTCAAGCCGGTTCACCGCCGGATTTTGTACTCCATGTACGAGACGGGGCTGACCAGCGACAAGCCGTTCCGGAAGTCCGCCACCTGCGTGGGCGAGGTGCTGGGCAACTACCACCCCCACGGGGACGCCAGCGTCTATGACGCCATGGTGCGCATGGCGCAGGATTTCTCCATGCGCTACCCCCTGGTGGAGGGCCACGGCAACTTCGGCTCCGTGGACGGGGATCCCCCCGCGGCGTACCGGTATACCGAGGCGCGTCTGTCCAAAATCGCCAATGAGATGCTCCGGGACATCGACCGGGACACGGTGGACTGGGAGCCCAACTATGAGGAGAAGCTCATGGAGCCGAAAGTGCTCCCCAGCCGGTTCCCCAACCTGCTGGTCAACGGCTCCTCCGGGATCGCCGTGGGCATGGCGACGAATATCCCGCCCCACAACCTCAGGGAGGTCATCGACGCCGTCATCTGCGTGCTGGACGACCCGGAGTGCACGCTGGACGACCTGATGGAGCACATCAAGGGCCCGGACTTCCCCACCCGCGGCATCATCATGGGCCGCGCCGGGATCCGGGAGGCCTACCGCACCGGCCGGGGGAAGGTCACCATCCGGGCGCGGACGGAGTTTGAGGAGTTCGGGAAAGACCGGATCCGCATCATCGTGTCCGAGCTGCCCTACCAGGTGAACAAGCGCCAGCTGATCAAGGACATCGCCGAGCAGGTGAAAGACAAGAAGCTGGCCGGGATCTCGGATCTGCGGGACGAGACGGACCGCAACGGCATGCGCATTGTCATCGAGCTGAAAAAGGACGCCAATCCGCAGGTGGTGCTCAACAAGCTGTTCGCCCACACCGCGCTGCAGACGAACTTCTCCATCATTATGCTGGCGCTGGTGGACAACCAGAGGCAGCCGAAGATCCTCTCCCTGCGGCACATCCTGGATGAGTACATCGCCTACCAGGAGGAGATCATCGTCCGGCGGACAAACTTCGATCTGAAAAAGGCGAAAGAGCGGGCGCATCTGCTGGAGGGCCTGCTGGTGGCGCAGGACAACATCGACGAGGTCATCCGCATCATCCGCACCAGCTACGACAACGCGAAAGAGCGGCTGATGGAGCGGTTCCAGCTGGACGATGTCCAGGCGCAGGCCATCTGCGACATGCGCCTGATCGCCCTCCAGGGCCTCAACCGGGAGAAGCTGGAGACGGAATATAAGGAGCTGGAGGAGCGCATCGACTACTACCAGCGCCTGCTGGCCTCCGAGGAGATGCTGCGGGGCGTGCTGAAGGACGAGCTCATCGAGATCAGGGACAAGTACGGGGACGAGCGGATCACGGAGATCCAGGACGACGCGGCCCGGATCGACATGGAGGATCTCATCGCCGAGGAGACCTGCGTGTTCACCCTCACCGCCAACGGATATATCAAGCGGACACCCGCCAGCGAGTACACGGCCCAGTCGAAAGGCGGCATGGGGAAGCGGGGGATCACCACCCGGGACGAGGACTATGTCACGGATGTGTTCACCGCGTCCACCCATGACTACATCCTGTTCTTCACGGACAGGGGCAAGGTGTACCGCAAGAAGGGATATGAGATTCCGGAGAGCAGCAAGGCCGCCCGGGGCACGAACCTCATCAACATCCTCCAGATCGATATGGGGGAGCGGGTTCAGGTCATGCTCCACTACCGCGGGACGGAGAACGAGGATCTGTATCTGACGATGATCACCCGCAACGGGTATGTGAAGCGGCTGCCGGTGGTCACGCTCAAGAACCTGCGCAACAGCGGCATCCGCGCCCTGACCCTGGACGAGGGCGACCAGCTCATCGGCGTGCGGGAGACGGACGGGAAGCAGAAGATCCTCATCGCCACCCACGACGGCATGGCCGTCTGTTTCGACGAGAACGACATCCGGCCCATGGGCCGCACCGCCCGGGGCGTCATCGGAATCCGGCTGCGGGAGGGCGACTATGTGGTCGGCGCCGCCCGGGCCAGACCGGGCAGGACGGTGCTCACGGTGACAGAGCGGGGCTACGGAAAGCGCACGCCCACCGGGGAGTACCGCGTCACGAGGCGGGGCACCCACGGCATTAAGAACTACATGGTCACGGAGAAGACGGGCCCCGTGGTCGGGGTCAAGGTGGTGGACGGGTCGGAGGATCTGCTCCTGGTGACCCAGGCCGGCCAGCTCA
The DNA here is from genome assembly GCA_964422185.1 of uncultured Oscillospiraceae bacterium. GTDB lineage: Bacteria > Bacillota > Clostridia > Oscillospirales > Oscillospiraceae > CALXCT01. The sequence goes on along the minus strand of CAYRAG010000010.1, from coordinate 26,660 downwards.
TCCGCACCCCGGTGGCCCGCATCAACGAGACCGCCAACCGGGGAACCATGGGCGTCATTGTGATGCGGTTCAAGGAAGAGGGGGATCGGGTCATCTCCCTGGCCCTGACCAGCCACGAGGAGATCGCGCCGGAGGAGGATCCGGAATCTGCGCCGGAGGCGGAAGCCCCGGCACAGGCGGAGCAGGCGCCGGAGGAAAGCGGCAGTCCGGACGGGGAGAAACCGGAGGAGGACAGGGTAACATGAGTGAGAGCACCGCCAGAATCGAGACCCTCGTCGGAAGCCTGTGGACCCACATGGAACGCGCGCAGCACGCGCTGAGGGAGAAACTGGGGGAACTGGATCCCATCCGGGTGTCCCCCGCCCTGTTTACCATGTTCGCCAACACGGCGGACGGCATGCTCAGGCTGAGCGACAGCGAGGGGGAGTCCCTCTGGTACAGCTTTGTGGAGGTGGCGGACACCCTGCTGAAGAGCGGGCAGATCACCCGCGCCCAGTGCGCGGAGATGTCCGCCTGCATGGACGAGACCTCCGAGTTCATTATTCAGGAGTGCGAGCGGGAGCTGGTGGAGTCGGAGCGGAAGAACCCCCTGGCCGCCATCCTGAACGGCACCGCCCGGGCGCTGGAGCTGGATCAGGAACTGTTCCGGGACGAGGTGGGCCCTATTCTCGCCGAATTTATCTCCGAGGCGGATCAGCTGCCCGCGGACGACAGGGAGTGAGCTACGATGTATCCATCCTCGGAACGGATCGCGGCAGTGGGAAACTGCCTGTGGCAGCACCTGTACCGGGCGCAGACCGCCCTGGAGAAACTGGGTGCGGGCGATATCCGGGACACCATGCCGGTGCTGTTCGCGATGTACTTCTTCGCGGTGGAGCGGCTGATGCAGATCCCGGAGGAGGAGGCCGGGGCGCTTCAGTCTGAGTACCAGGACAATGTCCAGAACCTGGCGGACGAGGGCCTGATCGACCGGGTTCAGGCGGGCACCATGATCTCCGCCGCGGCGGCCGCGGCGGGGAAGATCGCGGAGAGCTACCTGGCGGAGCAGAGCCGGCCGGATCCCAATCCCATCCGGGGGATTGTCAAGGGCACCTCCGGGGTTCTGGGTCTGGACTACGGCGAGGTAAACCAGGAGCTGGCCGCCAGCCTGGCGGACTTTGTGGTGGAGGCCACCGCCCGCGCCGGCGGCAGGGGCCATGACCACCATCAGAAAGGAGAAGAACCATGATCAGCTGGGACAGCGGGACAAACCGGGGCTCGGGCGTGCCCCGGGTCGTGGGCGGAGTGGTGGTGACCCTCCTCGGAATCGTCCTGATGGCGGTGCTGGGGGTGATGGGCGTCCTCCTTGTGTTCGCCGGGGTCATGATTGTGATCTTCGGCCTGCGCGCTGTCTTCTCCAGCGCCGCGCAGTCGAACGGCGCGGAGAGAAATGCGGGGCCGCCGCAGTTGTCCAGGGGATTTCTGACCGGCATGGGCTGGCTTCTGATCGTGCTGGGCGTGCTCATCGTGATTTTGTCCATCGCTGCGGACGAGGGCCTGCTCAGCCTGTTCTTCGGGATCCTGGGCGTGGTGTTCGCGGTGATCGGTGTGTTGATCCTCCCGTGGAGAAAAGACAGGGCAAACCGCGTTCAGGCGGAGAGGTACGGGGGATACCAGGCGCAGAGCGCCGCGCCCGGCGCCCGTCAGAACACGGCGCCCCGGGCGAACCCCGCTTCCGGTTCCTACCAGAACGCGGCGCCCCGCCCGAATCCCGGCACCGGTTCCTACCAGCGCCCCCGGGGGAACGGGGCGCCGGAGGCGAACCCGGCGGGCCATTCGAGAGAGAAAGAGCTGGAGCAGCTGGATGTCATGCTGGGGGCCGGTCTCATTGACCGCAGCGAGTACCAGCAGAAAAAGCGGGAGATCCTGACGCGGAAATAGGTGCCGCGCCCGGGCTTTCCGGCGGCAGCCCGCCCCTGCGGGAAGATGATGGAGGCACATGAAACAGGTCACGATCTACACGGATGGCTCGTGCTCGGGAAACCCCGGCCCCGGCGGCTGGGCCGCGATTCTGATCCGCGGATCTCATGAGAAGGAGCTGTCCGGCGGGGAACCGCAGACGACAAACAACCGCATGGAGCTCACCGCCGTGATCTCCGCGCTGGAGGCGCTGAAAGAGCCCTGCGCCGTGGACTTGTACACGGACAGCAGGTATATCGTCGACGCCCTGGAAAAGGGCTGGGCGAAGCGGTGGCGCAGCCGGGGCTGGATGCGGAGCGGAAAGGAGAAGGCGCTCAACCCGGATCTGTGGGCCAGACTGCTGGATCTGTGCGACCGCCATCAGGTGAGCCTGCACTGGGTCAGAGGCCACAACGGGGATCCGTACAACGAGCGCTGCGACGAGCTGGCCGTGTCGGAGACCATGAAGTTTTTGTGAGACCGTCCGCCATTTCGCGGCGCAGGCGGAAAAGCGGGAAAACAGACTGCCCGCCCCTTTCCCGGGGGCGGGTCTTTTTCTGCCCGGGTTGCGCGAGATGACAGGGCGGCGTCCCCGGGAGAGAACCCGCGGCAGAAATAATTCAAATAATTGTTTACAATTTGTCTAAGAGACGATAGAATAATACTGCGGATGCAGGGCAGGTTGCACAAGACCCCGGATCCCCCGGGGATGCGGAACCCCCGCCCGCGCACCGCGGGAAAAGGAACACAGCCGGAAATTGAGGAGGGAACCCGGATGAGAGCATTTATGGACAGCGATTTTCTCCTGACAACAGAGACGGCAAAAAAACTCTATCACCGGTACGCCGAGGTGACGCCGATTCTGGACTACCACTGCCATCTGGATCCCAGGGACATCGCCGAGGATCGGCATTTCGACAACATCGCCCAGGTCTGGCTGGGCGGAGACCACTACAAGTGGCGTCAGATGCGCTCCAACGGCGTGCCGGAGCGGTACATCACCGGAGACGCGCCGGACCGCGAGAAATTCCAGATGTGGGCCGAGACGCTGGAACGGGCCATCGGCAACCCGCTCTACCACTGGAGCCATCTGGAGCTGCAGCGCTATTTCGGCTACCACGGCGCCCTGAACGGAGATACCGCCCAGGAGGTGTGGGACACCTGCAACGCCGTGCTGCAGCGGCCGGAGACCAGCGCCAGAAGCTTTATCCGGCAGTCCCATGTCACGCTGATCTGCACGACGGACGACCCCGCGGACAGCCTGGAGTGGCACGAGAAAATCGCGCAGGATCCCACCTTTGAGGTGCAGGTGCTGCCGGCGTGGCGCCCGGACAGGGCGGTGGCCATTGAGAAAGAGAACTGGCCGGAGTACATCGGGACGCTCTCCCGGGCGGCGGAGATGCCCATTGACAGTTTCGCCGCGCTGGTGCAGGCCCTGTCCAAACGGGCGGACTTCTTCCAGGCCCACGGGTGCAAAACCTGCGACCACGGCCTGGCCTATGTCATGTACGCCCCCGCGGACGACGGAACCGTGGAGGGAATCTTCGCCCGGCGGATGGCCGGAGAGGCCATTTCGCCCCTGGAGGAGAAGCAGTTCAAGACGGCGCTGCTGCTGGCGCTGGGGCGCATCTATCACAGGCTGGACTGGGTCATGCAGCTGCACTACGGCGTGAAGCGGGATCTGAACCGCCGGATCTTCCAGTCCTACGGGCCGGACGCCGGCACGGACTCCATCGGCAGCGCCGCGCCGGTGGATGAGCTGGCGGATTTCCTGGACGCCCTGGACAGGACGGACGAGCTTCCCAAGACCGTGCTGTACAGCCTGAATCCCACGGACAACGCCGCCATCGGCACCGTCATCGGCTGCTTCCAGTCCGCCCCCGCCCGGGGGAAGATCCAGCAGGGCAGCGCCTGGTGGTTCAACGACCACAAGACGGGCATGACCGAGCAGATGACCAGCCTGGCCAATCTGGGGATTCTGGGCAACTTCATCGGCATGCTCACCGACTCCAGAAGCTTCCTGTCCTATACCCGCCACGAGTACTTCCGCCGGAACCTGTGCCAGCTCATCGGCTCCTGGGTGGAGAACGGCGAGTACCCGGACGACGAGGCGCGGCTGGGCGGCCTGATCCAGGATATCTGCTACCGCAACGCCGTGCGCTACTTCGGCTTCGACCTGGAGATACAGCCGTAAATCCGCACGCGGCGATCCGCGGAAGACAAAAAGGCCATAACGCTGCCGCTGTTTCCGCGGGCGAGACCCCGGCAGGCCGGGAGAGGGGGAAGAAACCGGCCGGGGGCGGCGCCCGGGGCAGGGCTGCGTTAAATAAAAACAAAGGAGGAGACCTATGCGCAACATCATCAACCTTAACAGGGGATGGAAGTTCATCCGGGAAGACGCAGGGCTGCCGGCGCAGCTGCCTGCCGACTGGTGCGATGTCGATCTGCCCCATACCTGGAACGCGGTGGACGGGTGCGATGGAAACGGCTCGTACTACCGCGGCAGGTGCTGGTACGCGAAGACTTTCGCCACGCCGGTACAGCCCCTGGCCGGGGGACGCGTCTATGTGGAAGTGCTCTCGGCGGGCCAGCAGGCCACAGTGTATGTCAACGGACAGGAAGCGGTCTACCATGAGGGCGGCTACTCCATTTTCCGTGCGGATGTCACCGACCTGTGCAAAGAGGGGGAGGACAACCTGCTCGTCATCGCGTGCTCCAACGAGGAGAAGAGCAGCGTCTACCCGCAGTCTGCCGACTTCACTTTCTACGGCGGACTGTACCGCGGCGTGAACCTCGTCAGCGTGCCCGGCACCCACTTTGATCTGGACACCTGGGGCGGCCCGGGCCTCGCGGTCACCCCGAAGCCGCTGGACAGCGGCGACGCCGAGTTTGAGCTGAAGGCGGATGTGGTGAACGCCGACGAGAACTTCACGGTGCTCTGGTCGGTCAAGGACAGGGAGGGCAAGGAGGTCGCCGCGGCGTGCCGTCCGGCGGACAGCCCCAATGTCACCGTCCTGGTGCCCGGCGCCCACCTGTGGGGGATCGACGACCCCTATCTGTACACCGTGACCGCCACCCTGCAGCGCCGCAACGAGGCGTATGACCAGGTCTGCTGCCGCGCCGGCGTCCGCTCGTTCTCCGTCACGCCCGGCGAAGGGTTCTTCCTCAACGGGAAGCAGACGCCGCTGCGGGGCGTCAGCCGCCACCAGGACCGCCTGTACGAGGGCAACGCGCTGACGGCCGAGGAGCACTACGAGGACGCGAAGATCATCAAGGAGCTGGGCGCCAACACCATCCGTCTGGCGCACTATCAGCACTCCCAGGATTTCTATGACGCCTGCGACGAGCTCGGCTTCATCATCTGGGCGGAGATCCCGTTCATCAGCGTGTTCAACAAGGATCCCGCGGCGCATCAGAACTGCATCACGCAGATGAAGGAGCTCATCACCCAGAACTACAACCACCCCTCCATCTGCTTCTGGGGCGTGTCCAACGAGATCCTCATCGGCGGCATCAGCGAGAAGCTGGTGGAGAACCACAAGGAGCTCAACGCCCTCTGCCATGAGATGGATCCCACCAGACTGACCACCATCGCCCATGTGTCCATGACCCCGGTGGACAGCCCCATGCACCACATCACCGATGTCATCAGCTACAACCACTACTTCGGCTGGTACGGCGGCAAGATGGAGGACAACGGCCCGTGGCTGGACAACTTCCACAAGCTGCATCCGGACCTGTGCCTGGGCATGAGCGAGTACGGCTGCGAGGGCATCATCACCTATCACGGCCCCAACCCCCAGTGCAAGGACTACTCGGAGGAGTACCAGGCGCTCTACCACGAGCATATGGCGAAAGTCTTCCAGGACCGGCCCTGGATCTGGTCGTCCCATGTGTGGAACATGTTCGACTTCGGCTGCGCAGCCCGTAACGAGGGCGGCGTGGCAGGCAGAAACAACAAGGGTCTTGTGACCATGGACCGCAAGACGAAGAAGGACAGCTACTACATCTACAAGGCCTACTGGAATCCGGAGCCCATGGTGCACATCTGCGGCAAGCGGTATGCCCAGCGCGCCGGCGAGACGACCCAGGTCAGGGTGTACTCCAACCAGCCGTCCGTCGAGCTGTACCTTAACGGCGAGAAAGTCGGAGAGCAGACCGCCGACAAGGTGTTTGTCTTCGAGGTGGCCCTGAAAGACGGCTTCAATACGCTGGTGGCGCAGGCCGGGGATCTCAGGGACACCGCCACGCTGGAGAAGGTGGAGAAAGAGCCGGCCATCTACACGCTGCCCGAGGTCAACGAGCGCGCCGAGGGCGTGGCCAACTGGTTCAGCATGGTGGGCGAGATGAATCTGGATCTCACCGCCCCCATGGAGTTCCCGGAGGGCTACTACAGCGTAAAAGACTCCATGGAGGTGCTGTTCCAGAGCGAGGAGGCGGGCGCCATTGTCGCCAAGGCCGTGAAGCTGGCCTCCAATTTCGATGTGCAGCCCGGTTCCGGCATGTGGGGCATGATGAAGTCCATGACGCCGGAGTCCATGATGGAGATGGGCGGCGGCACGCTTCCGGACGGCTTCCTTGAGAGCCTGAACGCACAGCTGATCAAGATCAAGAAGGCATAACCCCGCGCACGGCCCGGGGGGAGGAGTCCCCCGCGGGAAAATAAGCAAAAAGGAGGAATCATTGTGGAGAAAGTCCGTCCCTTTGGGATACGGGACAAGCTGGGCTATATGTTTGGCGACTTCGGCAACGACTTCACCTTCATACTGTCCACTTCGCTGCTCATGAAATTCTACACGGATGTCATGGGCGTCAGCCCCGGACTCGTGGGTACCATGATGATGCTGGCGCGTTTCGTGGACGCGTTCACCGATGTCACCATGGGCCAGATCGTCGACCGCTCGAAGCCGACGAAGAACGGCAAGTTTAAGCCCTGGCTCCGCCGGATGTGCGGACCTGTGGCGGTGGCCTCATTCCTGATGTACGCAACCTGGTTTAAGGACATGGCCATGGGGTTCAAGATCTTCTGGATGTTCTTTACCTACCTGCTCTGGGGCAGCGTATTCTACACATCCATCAACATCCCCTACGGATCCATGGCCTCGGCCATCTCCGCGGACGCGAAAGACCGCGCACAGCTGTCTAACTTCCGTACCATCGGCGCCACCCTGGCCGGCACGGTCATCGGTGTCGTCATGCCCATGATTGTCTACTACACCAACGAAAAAGGCGAGCAGGTGCTCGACCCCAACAAGGTGGTCGTCTTCTCACTCATCTGCTCCATCGGCGCGGTCATCTGCTACATGCTCTGCTACACCATGACCACAGAGCGTGTCAAGGTAGAGCAGAAGACCGAAAAGTTCAACCTGATTGCCCTCGTGAAGCGGCTTGTCACGAACCGCGCCCTCATCGGCATCGTCGTGGCGTCCATCTGCCAGCTGCTCGTCCAGCTGACCAGCCAGGGCATGATGGCCTACATCTACCCCAACTACTTCCGGAATGTCCAGGCGCAGTCCGCTGCCGGCCTGGTTGGCACCGTCATCACCCTGATCTGCTCGGTGTTCATCGTGGCGCTGTCCGCGAAAGTCGGCCGCCGCGAGCTGGCGATCTTCGGCTCCTTCTTCGGTGCCGTGATCTTCCTGATCACATTCCTCACCCACACGCATAACGCGTGGGTCTTCCTGGCCCTCTACGGGGTCTCCTACATTGGCCTGGCTTTCTTCTCCCTGACCTGCTGGGCCATGATCACCGATGTCATCGATGATACGGAGGTGCGCAGCGGCCAGCGTTCCGACGGCGAGATCTACTCCATTTACTCCTTTGCCAGAAAGCTCGGCCAGGCGGCCTCTTCCGGCCTGACCGGTGCGCTGCTCACCATGATCGGCTACACGGCGGAGACGCAGTTCGAGGCCTCGGTCACCACCGGCATCTTCAACATCACCTGCCTTGTGCCGGCCATCGGCTATGTCCTGCTGGGCATCGTGCTGATCTTCCTCTATCCGCTCAACAAGAAGCGTGTGGAGAGCAACGCGGCTGAGCTGGCACGCCGCCGCGAGGCGAACCAGCAGTAATCTGCCGGCTTTCCGCGGATCATCCGCGATCCCTGAAACAACAGTGAAACCGGGCCCTGAGACGCTCTCGTCTCAGGGCCCGGTTCGCGTCCGGTTCACCGGGCGCCGGGGCCACACTCCGGCGGCAGGCGAAAAAAAGCGGGAGACCCTCTCCGGTCTCCCGCGCTCGCGATCTCAGGTGATTTCAAAGTCCTTGCCAAACTGCAGATTGTCAAAGTCGATACGGCTGGTGGGTTCGTCATCGTCATCGTCGTCATCATCATCCGGCGCCTGCGCGGTGCGCTGCGGCTCCTCCGCGGCCGACCCGTCTGCCGGCTCAGCGTCCTGCGCATCCTCCGCGGCGTCCCCGCTGTCCGTCTCCGGTGTGCCGGCGGCGGCCATTTCCTGGGCGATGATCTTCTGGATGGTCTCGTCAATCTCCATGGCGGCCTGGGGCACGGAGACGGAGGAATCCTGCTCCTCCTGGGGCGCCACCAGTTCGCCCAGCTCCTCCAGCTGGGCAATCGCCTGCTGGTGATAGGTCCGGATCCGGGCGACATAGTCGGCGGTCTCTTTCTTCGCGGCGTCCAGCCGGAACTGTTCGTCCGCCAGCTCTTTCTGCAGCTCCGCTCTGCGCCGGTCGGCTTCCGCCTCGGCCTCTTTCAGGATGGCGTCCTTTTTCGCCTCGGCTTCCTGAACCATCTCGTCCGCCATCCGCTGGGCGGACAGCAGAGCCTTGCGCATGGCGTCCTCCGTGGAGCGGTACTCTTCCACCTTGTCCGCCAGTACCTTCATCTTGCTCTTCAGTACGGCGTTGTCATTGTAAAGCGTGGTGTAATCGGCGGTGAGCAGATCCAGGAAATCATCCACATTCGCCATATTATAACCGCCCAGAGTCGCCTTGTTAAAGGCATGTTCGGAAACCTCCTGCGGCGTCAGCATGATTCAGTCCCCCTCATGTCAGTTGTGTCTCTCCGGCGCCCCGGTCTGCCGCCGGGATCAGAAATAAAGCCCGTTGTTCTCCAGCTCATCGATCAGATCCCCCAGGATATCCACATTGTAGGGGGTGATGATGTAGGTGGAGATGGCCACTTTCTTGATCTTGCCCTCATTGGCGTACGCCACGCCGGACAGGAAGTCCAGCAGACGGCGGGCGATGTCCTTGTTGGTCTGCTCCAGATTCAGCACCACCGTGCGCTTCTCCCGCAGGTGATCCGCGATCTCCGCGGCGTTCTCAAAGCGGTCCGGCTTGACCAGGACGACCTGCAGCTGCGTGGTGGTGTGGATGTTGACCACCTTGTTGCTGCGGCGGTTATCCGAGTCCGTGGCAACCGCGGGATCCTGACGGGTGGAACGAACCGAGCGGACGGGAAGCGATTCCAGATCCTCTTCGAAAGTGTCCTCTTCCTCCTCATCCTCATAGGGACGGGCGAGCCGTTTGAATTCATCAATAATTCCCATAGCCGTGCTCCTTTTTTTCAGTATAGCGTTCAGACGAGGCTGCCCACGGGAGGTCGGGGCCCAAACAGTGCGGTGCCGACACGAACCAGGGTGGCGCCCTGGGCGACAGCCTCCTCGTAGTCACCGCTCATTCCCATGGAAAGGCAATCCATAACAGAGGTATTATCGCCTGTTTTTTTCTTTATGTCAACAAAAAGCTGGCGCATGGCGGCGAAAAAAGGACGGTTTTCCGCGCTATCCTCCACAGGGGGCGGGATGGCCATCAATCCCCGCAGGCGGACATGATCCATGGCGCTGGCCTGCAGCGCCAGATCCACGGCCGCTCCGGCAGCGACGCCGCCCTTTGAGGCCTCGTCGCCGATGTTGACCTCAATCAGGATATCCTGCACGACGCCGATCTTCGCCGCCTGGGCCTCGATGGCCTGGAGCAGGTGGAGGGAGTCCACCGACTGAATCAGCGCGACTTTCCCCACGACCTGCCGCACCTTGTTTGTCTGGAGCCGGCCGATGAAGTGGAGCGCCGCGCCCTGATAGGCGTCATCCGCCAGATGCGCGGTCATCTCCTGCACCCGGTTCTCCCCGCACACGGGGACGCCGGCGGCGATGACCTCCCGGATGGCGTCAGAGGTCTGAGTCTTCGTGGCGGCGCACAGCGTGATCTCCGCCGGATCCCGGCCCGCGGAGAGGGCGGCAGCCTGGATGCGCCGGCGCACCGCCTCCACATTCTGGGCAATGGACATGGAACAAACCTTCTTTCTCTACGCGTGTCCGCACGGGAACCGGTCAGCGGACGACCTTGCCGTCGTACAGATCCGGGGCGGACAGGATGATCTCGTTGCCGGGGCGCAGGGCGGTCTTGTCCGAGCGGACGGAGGTGACCACATAGAAGTCCCCGCTCTCCGCCACGATCTCCACCGGCTTGAACTCCGCCCGGGTGCCGACCACGGCGTACACGCCGTAGACCTGAGTCTCCCGCTCGGTTCCGTCCTCGTCCGTGACGGTCTCGGTCTCCAGGTGCAGCGCTTTCTTCGGAACCCGGATGCCGGTGCTGCTGTCAAAGATGAGATCCACCGTCTGCTGGCGCAGCAGCGTGGTGTCGGACAGAAACTCGTCCGCGGACAGGACGGCCAGGCACTGCCCGTTCTCCTCCGCGCCCACGGAGTCCACCCGCATGTCGATATCCGCGGAGAGGTCGCGGGAGAAGCGGACTGTGATCTCCTCCTCCCGGGAGAGTCTCCGGGCGTCCTCCGCGGGAAGGACGGTGACGAAATACCACCGGGTGCCGGTGATGAGCTTGCCCAGGGCGGTCTCGTCCCCGGTCACTTTCTGACTCATGAGCTGGCGGAACGAGGAGGGGGTGAGCGAGTCCAGGGTGTCCGGGGAGATGAGCGTCTCGTAGCCGTCCACCAGGGCGGAGAACACGCCGGACACCGGCGCGGTCACCGTGCGGGTGTCGGTATCCGCCTGGGAGCGCAGCGTCTGCAGCTGCTCCTGAACCCCGGCCAGCTGCTGCTGCAGCGCGGCGGCCCCGTCCGCCCCGCCGTAGGTGTAGTCCCGTTTGAGCACGGTGCTCTTGAGATCCAGCACCTCATCCTCCAGATCCGTGAAGTCCTGCTGTGCGCAGTCCGCACGCAGATCCACCACCTGCTGGATGATGGTCTCATCCAGGCGTGCGTTGCTGGTGGCGTCCGTCTGGGACATGGCGTACTGCAGCTGCTCGGTCTCCCGCTCCAGGGCGCGGATGGTGTGCTTGCGCTCCAGCGCCTCGTCTGTCTGATAGAGGTAGGCCACAGTCTGGCCGTTGCCCACTTTCTCCCCCTCGTCAAAGCACAGATCCACAATGCCGGACTGGCCCTCCAGCACCTGCTCCGCACGGACCAGCATGCCGGAGACCTCCACGCTGTCGTCCGCGGTATACTCATAGGCCAGGGTGGAGGAGAAGGGGTCGGTGAGGCGGTTCCAGACGGCGAAGCCCATATAGGCCGCCAGCCCGAGGAAGAGCACCAGCATGGCGATGCGGGTAAAAATCGTCCCCTGTTTCATGGCTGCCGTTCCTCCTCTCTCCGGTCTGTGCCGCCCGGCGGCGGCGCAATGCCAAACTCCGCCGCCCACGACAGCGCACGGCTCAGCGCGAACGCCGGATCCGGCGTCCCGTCCGGCGACAAAATCCACTTCGTCTCCGCCCGGCGGCGAAACCAGGTCAGCTGGCGCTTCGCGTACTGCCGCGAGCGCAGCTTGATTTCCTCCGCAGCCTGCGCGGTATCCCCGCCTCCCGTGAGGGCGGCGGCCATCTCCTTGTAGCCAATGGCCTGCATGGAGGTGCAGCGGAGGCTGACGCCGGACGCCAGCAGCGAGCGCACCTCGTCCGCCAGGCCCCGCGCCATCATCCCGTCCACCCGCAGATCAATCCGCCGGCGCAGCTGAGACCGATCCTCAAAGGACAGGCCCAGTACCAGGGCGTCGTACCGTGGGGGAATCCCCTGAGTCTCCCGGTTGTGCTCCGTGATGGTCTTCCCCGTCTCGTGCCAGACTTCCAGCGCCCGGAGAATGCGTTTGGTATCCGCGGGGTGGAGTTTCTCCGCGGTCTCCGGATCCACCTCGTGCAGCTCCTCCAGGAGAGGGCCGATGCCCTCCGTCTCCAGGCGGGCCTGGAGGATCTCCCGCCAGTGCGCCGCCCGGGCGGCGAAAGTGCGCCCGGACAGCAGCGAGTCCACATACAGCCCGGTGCCCCCCACGAGAATGGGCAGTCTGCCCCGGGCGAGAATGTCATCCACACAGGGCGCGGCCATCTCCACATACCGCGCCACGGAGAAGTCCTCCTCCGGCTCCGCCACATCCAGCATATGGTGGGGAACCCCGTCCATCTCCTCCGGCGTTGGCTTGGCCGTGCCGATATCCATCCGGCGGTACACCTGCATGGAGTCGGCGGACACCACCTCGCCGTTCAGGGCTTTGGCCAGGGCGACACCCAGGGCGGTTTTCCCGGAGGCAGTGGGCCCCACGACAGCGAGAATTTTCGGCGGCATGGCGGGTCTCACCTCACAGGACAGGATGGGGGCGCGGCCTGGTCACTGCGCCGGATCCTCTTCTTCCTTTTTCGTGCAGGCGATGTGCAGCTCCTCCAGCTGGCCCGGATCCACAAAGGAGGGTGCGCCCATCATCAGATCCTGCGCGTTCTTATTCATCGGGAACGGGATGATCTCCCGGATGGAGTCCTCCCCGGCCAGCAGCATGATCATGCGGTCGATGCCGGGCGCGATGCCCGCGTGCGGGGGCGCGCCGTAGCAGAACGCGGAATAGAGGGCGGGGAACCGGGCCTTCACATCCTCCTCGCCCAGACGCACCAGCTGAAACGCCTCGAGCATGATCTCCGGGTCGTGGTTGCGCACCGCGCCGGAGCTGAGCTCCACGCCGTTGCACACCAGGTCGTACTGGAACGCGGTGATGGTGAGGGGATCCACCTCGCCGGCGGCCGCTTTCTTCAGGATCTCCAGGCCGCCGTTGGGCATGGAGAACGGGTTGTGGCAGAACTCCAGCTGGCCGGACTCCTCGCCGATCTCGTACATGGGGAAATCCACAATCCAGCAGAACGCGTACTGCTCCCGATCCATGTGGGCGGGACAGAACTCGCCCAGCTTCGCACGCAGCACGCCCGCGGTCTTCTGCGCCGTCAGCAGGGGCCCGGCGGTCAGACCCACGAAAGAGCCCTTCTCCAGGCCCAGAGCGGAGACCACCTGCGCCTTGATCGGCTGCACAAATTTCGCGATGCCGCCCACAAGCTCCCCGTTCTCGTCGCAGCGGAACCAGTAGGCCTTCTGGCCGGCCTGGACCTCCACCTCCGCGCACAGCCGGTCGATCTGCTTGCGGGTACCCTCGAAGCCGGAGACGACCACGGCCTCCACGGCGCCGCCCTCAAAGGGCGGAAAGCCGCAGCCGCCCAGGAGATCCGTCACATCGGTCAGCTCCAGGTCAATGCGCAGATCCGGTTTGTCGGTGCCGTACCGGGCCATCGCCTGCAGGTAGGGAATGCGGACGAAGGGCGTGGCGGACGCACGGCCGTAGATGCCGTACTTGGAGAAGACGGGCGGCAGAACCTGCTCCAGCACGCCGAACACATCATCCTGATCCGCGAACGCCATCTCCAGATCCAGCTGATAGAACTCGCCGGGGGAGCGGTCGCCCCGGGCGTCCTCGTCCCGGAAGCAGGGGGCAATCTGGAAGTAGCGGTCAAAGCCGGAGGCCATCAGCAGCTGCTTGAACTGCTGGGGCGCCTGAGGCAGGGCGTAGAACTTTCCCGGGTGTTTGCGGCTGGGGACCAGGTAGTCCCGGGCGCCCTCCGGGGAGGAGGCGGTGAGAATGGGCGTGGTGATCTCCAGAAATCCCAGGTCGATCATGGCCGAGCGCAGCGCGGCGACGACCTGGCTGCGGAGAATGATATTCTTCTTCACCTCCGGGTTGCGCAGGTCCAGGTAGCGGTACTTCAGCCGGATGGACTCGTCCGCCTCTCGGGAGCGGTTGATCGGAAACGGCAGCTCGTTGAAACGGCAGCGGCCCAGCACCTCGATGCGGGACGGAACCACCTCGATGTCCCCGGTGGGCAGTTTGGGGTTCTTGCTGGTGCGCTCCCGGACAGTGCCCTCCACCGCGATGGTGGACTCCCTGTTCAGGCCTTTGACGGCCGCCATCATCTCTTCGGTCTCCAGGACAACCTGCGTGGTGCCGTAGAAGTCCCGCAGGACGACGAAAGCCAGGTTCTGTCCGACCTCCCGGACATTCTCCAGCCATCCGCACAGACGGACCTCCTGGCCGATGTGCTCCATGCGCAGCTCGTTGCAGGTGTGGGTACGGTTCTGAGGCATATCAAACAACTCCGATTTGTATAATTTAAGCTTTAGATAACGAATAGGATTCAAACGCCGCCGGATCCGCGTGTCCCGGAGGCCGGGGCAGGGGGGAGGCGGTCACGCCGGATCCTGGATCACGGGCGGAACCCTGCGTCCCGCCGCGATGTGTTCGGCGATTCGCACCGCCGCCTCCCCGGGGGTGAGGAGAACCTGTTCCCCGGTGGCCATATTCTTAAGGGACACCTTGCCCTGGGCGATCTCGTCCTCGCCCAGGAGCAGGACGAAGGGGACGCCCAGTTTATCCGCGTAGTTCAGCTTCGCCTTGAATTTGCGCTGCTCGGTGTACAGCTGGGTGCGGATGCCCGCACGGCGCAGCTGCGTGGCCAGGGCGATGGCGCCCGTCCTGTCCCCGGTCATGGGGAGGATCAGCGCGTCCGCCGGGGCGGTGGGCAGATCCGGGTTGAGCATTCCCTGCTCCCGCAGCACATAGAACAGCCGGGTCAGACCGATGGAGATCCCGACTCCGGGCAGTTGTTTTTCTGTGTAATATTCCGCCAGGTTATCATATCTGCCGCCGGAGCAGACCGAGCCGATCTCCGGGTGATCCAGCAGAACGGTCTCGTACACCGTGCCGGTGTAGTAGTCCAGGCCCCGGGCGATGGTCAGGTCGATGGCGAAGTGATCCTCCGGCACTCCGAACGCCGCCAGATACTGCGTCACGGCACGCAGCTCCTCAAGGCCGGTGTCAAACAGCTCATTCCGGCCCCGGTAGCGCTCCAGGCTGGCAAGGACATCCGCATTACAGCCCTTGATACCGATGAAGTTCAGGATATCGTCGGCGGCCTGCTCCGGGATGCCGATCTCCCCGTCCGTCAGCAGATCCCGGACTTTCTCCGGCCCGATCTTATCCAGCTTGTCCACCACGCGCATGATGTCCGCGGACCTGTCGCTGAGGCCGGCCATGGCGTAGAAGCCGTTGAGAATCTTCCGGTTGTTCACCCGGATCTGGAACCGGCTCAGGCCGAGGGAGGTGAAGGTCTGGTAGATGATGGACGGGATCTCCGCCTCGTTCATGATATCCAGCTGCCCGTCGCCGATGATGTCGATGTCCGCCTGGTAAAACTCCCGGAAGCGCCCGCGCTGGGCCCGCTCGCCCCGGTACACCTTGCCGATCTGATACCGGCGGAACGGGAAAGTCAGCTCGGCATAGTGCAGCGCCACATACTTCGCCAGCGGCACCGTCAGATCAAAGCGGAGAGACAGATCCGTGTCCCCTTTGGTGAAGCGGTAGATCTGCTTCTCCGTCTCGCCCCCGGCCTTGGCGAGCAGCACCTCGCTGGCCTCGATGACCGGGGTGTCCAGGGGCGTGAAGCCATAGAGGGAATAGGACTGCCGGAGCAGCTCCATCATGCGCTCCATCTGCATCTGGGGGGCGGGCAGCAGCTCCATGAAACCGGAGAGCGTGCGGGGCTTTTGTCTGGACATGGCGATAACTCCTTGTATTTCAGGTTAAAAACAGTACGAAGAGGACAGGGCCTCCCCCCGGCCGCACGGAAAAACATACACTCGCCCCAGCGCGGTGGGACGAGTGTTCAATCGAAACGCGCAGTGCCGGCCGGGCGGTCAGGTGGCCAGGGGCTTGTTGCCGGTGACGATCTCCCGCCAGTCCAGGTCTCCCCGGGCCAGGCCGTGGATCAGGATCTCCGCCGTGGCCACATTCGTGGCAAAGGGGACGGAATACTGGTCGCACAGCCGGGAGATATACCGCAGATCCGCGTCCAGCTCGTCCGAGGCGGGGTCGTTGAAGAACAGAACCATATCGATCTCATTGTACGCGATGCGGGCGCCAATCTGCTGGCTGCCTCCGTGCGTATGGGAGAGGAACAGATGAACCGGAAGGCCGGTGGCCTCCGCCACCAGGCGCCCGGTGGTGTTCGTGGCGCAGATGGTGTGCTTGGACAGGATGCCGCAGTACGCGATACAGAATTGAACCATCAGTTCTTTTTTATTGTCATGGCTCATCAGAGCGATGTTCATTAAGAAAGACTTCCTTTCAGAAGGCACTCACTTAGCGCAGACGCATCACAGGGACGCGGTACCCCTCAATCCGTTTGGCGATGTTGAGACAGGCCAGGGCGGCGCCGGTGCCTCTCGTCGCCAGAACCAGGGGAGTGCCCTGGTTGGCGGAGAGCAGCACGGTGTCATCCTCCGGGACGACACCCAGCAGGGGGAGCCCGGCGGTATTCATGGCGTCGTCAATCGTCGTTCTGAGCCGGCGCAGCAGGCGGGGTTCCACGCGGTTGACCACCAGATGGACGGTGGCCATGGGCAGCTCCCCCACGATATGCTGCGCGTCCCGCAGGGCGGAGGCGTCGCTGGTGGACACGACCACAGCGCGATCCGCGGCGCAGGCGGCCAGCTGGAACCCCTCCCCCACACCGGCAGGGGAGTCGATGAGGACATAGTCAAACTGCCCCCTGGCCTGCGCGAGCAGATCAGAGACCTGTTCGTGCGTCAGCCCGGCAGGCGGGTTGACCGGCGCCGTGAGCAGGTACAGGCCGTGAAGCAGCGGGTGCGGCGCGGCGGCCTGCTCCAGGGGGCAGCGCCCGTAAATGACATCCGTGTAATCCATCAGAACCTGATCGCTCATTCCCAGCGTCAGATCCAGATTGCGCATGCCGGCGTCCATGTCAATGCAGAGAACCCGGCGGCCCAGTGCCGCGAGGCAGGATCCGACCGCGCCGGTGAGCGAGGTCTTTCCCGTGCCGCCCTTGCCGGATGTCATGTCAATGGCTATTCCCATGGGACACCTCCACACCGCGAAAATTGTATCATATACGGCAAGACTGTTCAAGTTTTTTTGAGAATGCAGGGAAAAATGCAAAATTTCACAAAATGACGGGAAATATGCCCGAAAACCCCGCTACAGAGGCTTCTTCTGAATCTGTGCCCAGCGCCGGGGATACCGCTCCGGCGTGGGACGCTCTTTCCGGACGGGGATGAGGCGGTGGGTGACCTGTGTGCCGGGAATGGTGTAATCCACGGCCCTGCGCAGCTGTCCGCCCAGCAGCTGGATGGCGCGTCCGGCCTGCTCCGTCTCCGCGCCGCTGTCCAGAGACTTCATGGCCAGAAACTGCCCGCCGACTTTCACATAGGGCAGGCACAGCTCGCTGAGCACCGGGAGGCCGGCCACCGCACGGGATACCGCATAGTCAAACTGCTCCCGGCAGGCGGAGGAGTGGCCCAGATCCTCAGCCCGGGCGTGGACGGCGGAGACGCCGGTGAGCCCCAGCCGGGCGATGACCTCATTGAGCCATGCCACCCGCTTTCCCATGGAGTCCAGCAGAACCACATCCAGGGCGGGACAGAGGATCTTCAGCGGCAGTCCGGGAAACCCTGCGCCGGTGCCGATGTCGATGAGGCTGCGGCCGGAGAAATCAAGGAGAGGCAACAGGGCGGCGCAGTCCAGCATGTGGAGCTGCGCCACCTTGTCCGGTTCTGTGATCGCCGTGAGGTTCATCACCTGATTTTTTTCCAGCAGCAGGCGGCCGTATTCCGCCAGCTGATCCGGCGCGTCCGCCGGAATCCGCCCGGTCAGCCCGAGATCGTCCAGTCCGCTTGCGATGATCGCACGCATCGTCAGCCGCCCATTTGAGCCAGCAGGGAGTATACACCGTCAAACAGGCTGTACGCCCCCGCCACCGCGCCCAGCAGCCCGAGGAAGAGCGTGCCCCAGGCGGACACTCCCTCTTTGCGCAGTGCGCGGAACTTCAAAAACTGAATGACAGCGAGCGCCAGGAACGCCGGCGCGAGCATCAGCCCGGCGATGCCGGTCAGGGTGGAGTTCGTGGCCAGCGCGTAGGTGTTCAGGGCCACGATAATCACCATGTAGATGACGCCCAGCCAGGCGAGCGTCCGCTTGATGGGGGAGGCAGGCGTGTAGGACGGCCTGTTTCCGTCCTCCTGGGGCTCCTCCTCCGGGAGATCGGGTTTCGTCTCAGCCATAGGCTTCTCCTTTAACGGCGCGGCGCCGTTACTGCGCGGATTTGTTTTCGTTGCTCTCCTTCAGCAGGTCGCGGATCTCGGTGAGCAGCTTCTCCTCCGCCGTGGGCTCGGGAGGCGCGGGCTCCTCCACGGGGGCCTCTTCCTCTTTCTTATGCCCGGCGTCCATCACACGGTTCACGAGCCTGACGATGATGAACACCACAAGGGCAAGGATCAGGAAGTTGATGACGGCGGAGATAAAGTTGCCGTAGTTGAGCATGTTAGGCGCGGCGCCCTCCTCCACCGGGAAGATGGTCGGCAGCCGGATGCTCAGCCCGGAGAAATCAACGCCGCCGAGGAAGATGGAGACGATGGGCATGATGACATCGTTGGTCAGGGATGTGGTGATGGTGCTGAAGGCGCCGCCGATGATCACGCCGACAGCCAGGCCTAACACATTCCCCTTGTTGATGAAGGCCTTGAACTCCTGGAAAAACTTTTTCATGTTGCTTTTACCCCTCCTACAGTCAGTTTTCAGTGTCTATTTTTACCACCGGAGGATGTCTGTCTCCAAAGGGGGCAGGCGCCGCCGGCCTCAGGGATCCGGAACAAGCACTTTCGTGCCGCCCATATAGGGCCACAGCACCTCGGGAATGACTACGGAGCCGTCGGACTGCAGGTTGTTCTCCAGCAGGGCGATGAGCATCCTGGGCGGCGCCACCACGGTGTTGTTCAGGGTGTGGGGAAGATAGGTGCCCCGCTCTCCTTTCACCCGCATCTTCAGGCGCCGGGCCTGCGCGTCTCCGAGGTTGGAGCAGGAGCAGACCTCAAAGTATTTCTTCTGCCGGGGAGACCAGGCCTCGATGTCGCAGGACTTGACCTTCAGATCCGCGAGATCGCCGGAGCAGCACTCAAGCTGCCGGACGGGGATGTCCATGGAGCGGAACAGTTCCACGGAATACCGCCACATCTTCTCGTACCAGGCCATGGAATCCTCCGGTTTGCAGACCACGATCATCTCCTGCTTCTCAAACTGGTGGATCCGGTAGACGCCGCGCTCCTCAATGCCGTGGGCGCCTTTCTCTTTCCGGAAGCATGGGGAATAGGAGGTCAGGGTCTGCGGCAGGGAGGACTCCGGGATGATCTGGTTGATGAACTTCCCGATCATGGAGTGCTCGGAGGTGCCGATCAGGTACAAATCCTCCCCCTCGATTTTGTACATCATGGCCTCCATGTCCGTCTGGCTCATGACGCCCTCCACCACATTGCCGTGAATCATGAACGGGGGGATGCAGAATGTGAAACCTTTCCCGATCATGAAGTCCCGGGCATAGGCCAGCACGGCCTCGTGGAGACGGGCGATATCGCCCATCAGGTAGTAGAAGCCAGCGCCGGACACCCTGCCGGCGGCGTCCAGGTCAATGCCGTGGAACGAGGCCATGATATCCGTGTGGTAGGGGATCTCAAAATCCGGCACCGCGGGATCGCCGAACCGCTCCACCTCCACATTGGCCGAGTCGTCCGGGCCGATGGGCACCGAGGGGTCGATCATGTTGGGAATCACAAGCATGATTTTGCGGATCTGCTCCGCCAGCTCGTCCTCCAGCTTTTCCAGCTCCGCCAGCCGATCCGCGTTCGCTTTCACCTTTTCCTTGGCGGCCTCCGCCTCGGCCATTTTAGAGGGATCTTTCTTCGCCTGGCCCATGAGCACGCCGACCTGTTTGGACAGCGTGTTCCGGGCGGAGCGCAGCTCATTGGCCTCCGTCATGGCGGCGCGGTTCTGTGCGTCCAGCGCCAGCACCTCGTCGACCAGCGGAAGCTTCTCGTCCTGAAACTTTTTTCGAATGTTTTCCTTTACCAGCTCCGGGTTTTCCCGGATAAACCTTATGTCCAGCATAGTGGGCCTTCACCTCGGGATCATTGGAATCATAGGGAAACCGTCTCATGTTTCACATGAAACATGCGCGGTCAGTACAGGCTGTCGTAAATCTCCTGGTAGCGGTCGCGGGGAGAGAAGCGCCCGGTGTCCGTGACGCTCTCGGCGGGCAGATCCTCCGCCGTCAGCCCGGCGGCGGCCATCTGCTCGATGAGATCCCGGGCGCTGGTGTACCGGCCCCGGACATAGGCCTCATTGATCTGCCAGAACCAGTCCATCGCCGCGTTGGACCGCTCCCGCTCCTGCTCGGCCCGGTTGAGGGCCTCCTCATTTGACCGCGCCTCCGCCTGCGCCGCCGCCAGCTGCTCCTCCAGGCCGTCCACCTCGTCGCGGAGCGTCTGATTGTCTTCCTGGAGCTGGGTGATGGACTGCATCGCGGACACGGACTCATTCAGACCGTTGAGCATCTGGTCGTTGTTGCGCTGCTGCATGAAGTAGGAGATCAAAATCAGAGACACCGCCACCAGGAACAAAAGCACGATATACAAAACCGCGGATGGCCGGCGGTGCACCGTCCGGGGCCGTTTTGCCGGGGGTGTGGGAATTTCGTTATAGGTTTCCATGAAATCATCGTCGTCGCGATGCTCATCGCTCATTCCGGTCTTCCTTTCAAGTGGCCGAGCATGGCCAGCAGATCCTCCAGATCCTGCTCATCGTAATACTCCAGCTCAATCCGCCCCTTTTTGCGGCCGTGCACAATATGCACTTTCCGCCCCAGATTCCCGGACAGGGATTTCTCAAGGTCGGCGAGATAGGGAGCCAGATCCTCGTCCGCCCTGCGCCTGGTCTGATTTTTCTGATTTGAGTACTTTTTCGCCAGCTGTTCGGCCTGTCTCACGGACAGCCCCTGATCCTCAATCTGCTGCGCGAGTTTCTCCCGCGCCCAGACCGGCGCGGACAGAACCGCACGGGCGTGTCCGGAGGTCAGGGCCCCCTCCCGCAGCTTCTTCTGAATCGGCGCGGACAGGGTGAGCAGGCGCATGGCGTTGGTCACGGCGGGCCGGGACTTGCCCATCCGCTTCGCGACCTCTTCCTGGGTCAGGCCGTACTCCTGCACCAGAGTCCGGTAGCCCATCGCCTCCTCAATCGGGTTGAGATCCTCCCGCTGGAGATTCTCAATGAGCGCCAGCTCCATCACCGTGCGGTCGTCCGCGTCGATGATCAGGGCGGGCACCTCCGTCAGGCCGGCCAGCTTCGCGGCGCGCCAGCGCCGCTCCCCGGCGATGATCTGATAGTAGCCGGAACTCAGGCGCCGCACCGTGAGCGGCTGGATAATCCCATGCTCCCGGATGGACTGGGCCAGCGCGTCCAGCGCATCCTGGTCAAACTGCTTCCGGGGCTGATTCAGGCCAGGCTGTACCTGCGAGATGGGCAGGCTGACAGAGCCGCCTCCCTGGGTCTGCAGCGAGGTATCCCCGACAAGGGCGTCCAGGCCTTTGCCGAGACCTTTCGCTTTTGCCATGGTATCACAACCTTTCCACAAAGTCAGATGGGATTACGGGCCAGGAACTCGCGGGACAGCCGCTCATAGGCGGCCGCGCCTTTCGACTGGGGGTCGTAGGCCTGAATGGGTTTCCCGTGGCTCGGCGCCTCAGACAGCCGGACATTCCGGGGGATGACATTGGCGTACACCTTGCCGGGAAAATGCCGCTTGACCTCCTCCGCGACCTGCAGGGACAGGTTCGTGCGGCCGTCGAACATGGTGAGAACCAGCCCCTCCAGCTCCAGGCCGGGATTGAGAGACTTTTTCACCAGCCGCACCGTATAGAGCAGATCGGTGAGCCCCTCCAGGGCATAGTACTCGCACTGCACGGGAACCAGAAAGGTATCCGCCGCGCAGATGGAGTCCAGTGTCAGCAGCTCCAGCGACGGGGGACTGTCAATAAAGATAAAGTCGTACTGGTCGGAGACCAGGCGCAGCGCGTCCCGGAGCCGGTATTCCCGGCGATCCAGGGAAATCAGTTCGACGGTGGCGCCGGTCAGCGCCTTGTTGGACGGAAGCAGATCCACCCAGGGCGTTTTGACAATCGAGCGGGAGGCCAGCGTTCCGTTGATCACCACATCATAGACAGACGGGCTGATGGACTTGTCCACACCCAGCCCGGAGGTGGCATTCCCCTGGGGGTCAAAATCGCACAGCAGCACGCGGGCGCCCAGAGCCTGGAGGCCGGCGGCGAGATTGACGCAGGTGGTGGTTTTCCCCACCCCGCCTTTCTGGTTGACCACCGAAATGATTTTGCCCATGGTATCGCCGCCTTTCGCTGTGTGGCACACTCCGCCGGAACAGATTCAGGGAATCCCTGTCCCGGGCCCGCTTTCCCGCCGGCAGCGCGGTAAAGGCGGAATCGTTTTCCGTCAGGCAGGTACGCAGAACATTATACAACGGGGAGCGGGGCTATTTCAAGCGGGAATTCCATGTTTCCCGCCCCGGCCGCCCGCTGAAACAGCGGAAGACACAGGATGTTTCATGTGAAACACGAAACGCCGGGTTCCCCGCCTGTTGTTTCACATGAAACATTGCCGCCTGCGCCGCCGGTTCTCTGCCTGGCCCGGAAGATTTCCCGCGCTCCCGGCTGCCGGAAATGCATGGCCTGCTGTTCTCTGGCCAGATGTCGGCCGCGCACCCTGACCGGCAGAGCTCGTGTGCTGCCGCGGGAACCGCTGTCCAATCCCTTATATGCGGTTCGCGTGATTTGAATCAACGATTCTCAAAAAGAGGTTTATCGGACGGGCGGTCTGAGGAATGAAACGCCGTTTTCCGCAGGAAATGGCTGGTCTCAGGAGAGCGGAACCGGATGCGTAGATTTGGCGACCCGCGGTTGAAAATCGTGTGACTTCCGCCGCCCTGCTGCCCGACGGGCGGATAACGAATCCGGGATACGCGGTGTGAAACTGCCGAGGCAGCAGAGCGGTTTCGGAAATTGCCGCCCGGACGCACGCATCTCGTACCATTCCCCTGCGGATGCGCAGCGGACAAGAAAGTCAGCACCGCGCTGTCGCGGGGCGGCAGAACCGTGGAAAAATCCGGCTTGTCAGGACATGGCTGCCTTTGGAGCCGGGCGTAAAACAGCGGCATGGCATCGAATGGGCAGTGCAACGATTTTCCGGCGAATGTCTGCCTGTCTAACCGGGAACCGGATCGCCGCACTCCTCCTGCGGCATGAGCGGGGATCCTCCGTGCGTTTGGAGGCGGCCTCGTCGGACTCAGGGGACTCCATTTAGGTTTTCGGGTGCGGTGCAGCACGGAGAGGCGAGAGCGCGGGGAGCACCGAAGCCGAATCGGCAACCGGATTCCGCGGGGATCGATCAGCGAGGTGTTTCAGGGTTTGCGGAATCACCGGATCAATGTGCAACTGGTGTGCGAAGAGAAGAGCAGACAGGCAGCTTCTGCCGGGCCGAACCGCACGCCCTGAGACGCGGTCGAACCCATGGGGAAAATCAGCGTGCGGGAGGTCCTGCTGCCATTCCAAACCCGCTGGCCGCAGCGTGGGTGTCCCTCAGTGGTTTTACCGGTTTTGATTTGAGAAACACTGGGGCGGGAGAGCCGGAGGGAACATCTGTGTTTCACATGAAACACAGGGGGAAGACCGCGCCCGGATCCCGCCTGTTCCAGCCAGGATATGACCCGGTGACGAAAGGGCAGATTGGGGGTGTGTGCCCCCGGTCCGGAGGGCGTGGGATGTCTTTGCAGCGCCTGCCCCTGTTTGCCCTGAAAATGAGGGGTATATACGCGGAGCGGAGGGCAGCCGGCACTCCGCGGCGGGTTGATCCGTCAGTTGTGAAAACCGGTATGCACCCGGCCCGAATCGCGGCGCAGCATTCAGGGCAGCCGAATCTGCCAATGCGCATCTCGCTACAGAAAACCTCAGTGATTTCGCGGACTGCAGCTGCCCCGTCCTGAGGGACACGGCGTTGAGAAGACATCGCAGCCGGTGTTTCACATGAAACATAGAGACGGAGGTTTGAACCAGGTGCCCAACCCTGTTTGCCGGGTGTCTGAGAATGTGTGCCATCTGTCAAGTCGGGCTGGATCCATACGAGGAATCAAACTCCACATGCCAGGGCGTGAAAGGCGTTAAATTCCCCTGCATTCAAGGGGGCGCAAATCCCCGCCCCGACACCCGGAAAGATCTGGCCCTGCGGGTCACAGTGAATTCCGGCGAGGCCGGTTTGCAGCATTGGAGGAGGCCGCGCAGCAGAAAGCGGATCTCCGCCTGAAAGACATCGAAGACATGGCTCGAGACGCGGAGTACGCCATCATCGCGGAGCTGGAGCGATGGTTTGCGCGGTTCGCGAAAAACAACAGGGTATCACTCGCGGACGCCTGAAAGATTCTCGCCGCGGCACAGCTGGAGAAGTTTCGCGGGACGGTGGAACAGTACATCGCCATCGCCTCGACGAAAGGGCTGTCCAAGCCATGGACGGCAGACGGCAGGACATTCACGGACAGGTGCCGGGACGGCAGGGCCATCGCCGTAAGCACGATTCAAAAACTCCTGACGCAGGCGTGCCTGCGCGACGACTCCCTGCAGAAGACCACAAACGCGTTAAGTAAAGAACCGTGTGTGGAGCGGTACAGGGCCGTGAGACTGGTACACACGGAGACCACCTGTTTCAACGCCGTAGCCATGAAAGAGACATACCGGGAGATGGGCGTGAAGAGAGTCGAAATCGTTGAGACACTGGACGGCCACACCTGCAAGATCTGCCAGCCTCTGGACGGCAGGATTATCCCTCTGAGCCAGTACGAACCGGGCGTGACCGTGCCGCCGTTTCATCCGAACTGCCGCGGCACGACAGCGCCGGCAGTCAGTGACAGGCTGCTGGAGCTGGACAGGGAGATCAACGGCGGCAGAAAGCGGATCGCACGCGACAGTGACGATGGCAAGACCTGCCATGTGCCGGCGGATATGACCTATGAGGTGTGAAAAGCGCAGCAAGATGCGCTCCATGGCGCTGGAAGCGTTGACCTGGAGCGGGAAAAGCATTACAATAAAGAGGCAGAGAGCGAACAGTGGAAAAGCAACAAGGATAGACTGCGGGACGATGCGCCATCTTCATTCAAGGCTTTTCAGACGCTGAAATACGAAGATCCAGATGCGTATAAAGATTTAGGCTCTTGCATTTTACCCTTGGGAATGACTGAATCTACACGATTGGGTCGAGGGGCTAACCCAGGGGATCCCTCGTGATTCGGCAGGGACGCCGGCTGGCCCCCAAAGAGAGAAGTCAGCAAGCCGGGCATCTCATTGCGGCCCAACGGAAAGCGGCAGGTCGCCTTCGTCAGAAGCCGCCGGAGCAGCTGTCCACAGGATCCGGGGGCAAGAGGGATAAAGCAAAGGATCGAACCTGTCGATGTTCCGCGTGCGGCTTTAAAGGCCACCGTGATGTAAGAGATACCCAACCTGGGATAATCGGCCGGCGCTCTTCCCGCTGAGGCTGTCTGCACGGGGGTTGCCGCCCAACAGCGACAGACCGGCCCCGTGAGGGCTCATGATATAGCCCTGGCCCGCATGTAGCAATCATACGGGCCAGAACCAGGCCTGTTTACGAATACCCGCGCCGATTGTTCGCTGGGAGCAGACAAACCCTGATGAGCCTGGAATCCCACGATGTTTCATCGTGGGAGAATGTCAAAACTCCTTTTCGCACCGATCCGTTGTCTCAGCGAAAATCAATTCGAGCCGGAGAAATCCGTTTGAGGGGAAGGTAGCCGGTCCGACATCAGAACATTCTGAAATGTTTGAGAAGTCACATGAGCGGGAAGACGAGATCAGAAAAATTGTGGGAGCGATTGACCTTGAAATATAATATTCCCGATAGAGTGATGGTCGATATTGAAAAAATTGCAAAGAAAAACGGAATTGAAAAAGTGATCCTTTTCGGCTCGCGGGCAAGGGGAACCCACAATGAACGAAGCGACATTGACCTTGCGGCAACTGGCGGGAATATTTCCAATTTTTCCCTGGAGCTAAACAATGACGCATGGACGCTGTTGACTTTTGATGTCGTGAACCTGGATAAGAGTATCCCTGGGGAACTGGAAAACGAAATCGTCAGGGATGGAGTGACCGTGTATGAAAAAGGTCGACCATTTCCACGAAGCCTGAAAGTGCTCAAATCGGCGAATTTTAAGCTTGCCGACGATGAGATATACCGAACTGGCATTATTGGACAGTTTAATTTGACATTTGAACTTGCCTGGAAAGCATTGCAGGCTGTTTTGAGAGAACACGGTGCAGGCGAGGTAAGCGGATCCCCAAAAGAAATACTACAGACCGGTTACAGGTTCGGCTTTATTGAGGATCACGCCGTGTGGCTTTCCATGCTCAGCAACCGCAACTCCTCCGTTCATATTTATGATGAAGAAAGGGCAGATGAAATGCTTCTGCTTATCCGAGACAGCTATATTCCCGCATTTTCTGCTTTGGAAGAGAAGCTGCGCAA
>CAYRAG010000009.1:36001-46418 GCA_964422185.1 uncultured Oscillospiraceae bacterium | reverse complement strand
AAACTGTCTCTTCCTAACCAACTGACAGGGGAGACGATTACCTGCCCATAGGGCATTGCTCATTCACAGGTTCTACCCTCAGGGCAAACACTTTGAAACGACTCCTCTCCATGTCCAATGGCATTCCAGAGTCTTCACTGGAGGCAGTAATTGCTGCAGTGTTTGCCTCCAAGGCAATCAAGTCCCGTCGAAACGAAAGTGCAGCTAATACCCTGCTTTTCCTGTTTGTCATCACTCAGCCACTTTCCAGAGCATGGAGAAAGTGTTCTGCCTTAAAGGCACTCCGCAGGCAATGGTACTCACTCTCAAGTCAGACAGACATTCCGTCTGACCTCAGGCAACCTTGCGTTCCAGGTTTTGCCTTGAAGGCAAAGCGCTCTACCATACCATGCCTCAAGGGCAAATAGTCCGTCTACCGAATTCAACCTGTACCTTTGTCTTCAGATTGTCTTAACCAAATGAGAAAGGCCGGGAGTCAGTGCCCGCTTTCACGGCAAGGCTCAGGCAATTTCCCTACCATATGGCATACAGGCTACCCTGATTTGCCCTCAAGGCAAACTAATGTCCGTATCTCTGCCTCTAAGGCAATAACCAATAGTTGCAATTAACATCCAGGGACAGCGTTTTGTGACGCTGATGCAATTTTCACCCTCTACGGTAATCGTTTAGCAAATTGTCTCAGTCGGTTTTCCAGAGACAGTGGACAGTATCCGCATTCATCGTGCAGCCCTATCACAAGCTCTGCCCTCAAGGCAAACACATCGGCATGACTCTTGCCGCATGGCAAACCAGAATCTCCAACTCTGCCTTGAAGGCAATGACTCTCAGCAGCCTATGCCTCCAAGGCAAACGGTACCTGTCGATGGAACTACACTGAGCTGAAACCGCATCTTCAAAATGACCGCGGATGATTTGCCAGAGCCTGAAGCAGGTGACTGCCTTTAAGGCAAAATCCAGGCATAGGTTTTGCCCTCAGGGCACGAATACAACTTGACACTGGCCAAAGGATTCCGCTTCGCCCTGTAGGGAATACACATCTCCTGCTTTTTGCCTCCAGGGCAAACCGGGCCACCTATGGCTCATTCCTCATTCAACCTGTACCCGATTCATGAATGCTTACAGCCGACTGCCAGAGAAGAAGACGGTTCCTGCCATTGAGAAACATCTCATACGAAAGTTATGCCCTCAAGGCGAACAAGTCTGCATGACTCGTTTGCGGGATAACCGCTGCTCCAGGCTATGCCTTGGAGGCAATCACCCGTCGTTGCCGTTGCCCTCAGGGCAAACGGGAAATGATGGTGAAATACACTCTCACCGTATGCAGACAATGCCCCCTTCACATATGTCAGTGTGCGAAGCCAGTTCCTGCCTCGAAGGCAATCTCAGGACAAAGGTTTTGCCCTCAAGGCAAACAGATCCGTCCGGCTCCGTTCAAAAGATTTGGCTCCAGACTCTGTCTCTGCCTTGGAGGCAATGCCAGACAGCTGCCATTGCCTCCAAGGCAGAAAGATCCAATCGAAGTGATGGGATGATTTTCCGCCTGTACCTTTCTTTGAAGTCATCGGACTCTCAAACGGGCTGAAATCAGCTTCTCACGGTCATCCCTATTCCAATGTGCGCATCCGGACGGGGAAGTACGGGAACCTGGGAATATCCGGGATAACGCTCTATCCGGCGTGCTGCACTCCATGCTCTGGGATGGAGACCTATAGACTCCAACCGGGCACGGGGAGTCAGGCCGGATATGAGTTCCATCCAAACCCGTAGCGCTGTCTATCCGGTGGCAGCATGCACGGATCGGGACAGAGGGTATTGTGCTGTATCCAGGTGAAGCTCCATCCGGGAGGCGCCACACAGAAAAACAGCGGCACCGCCCCGTACCCGGAAAGAGACGGGGGAGTGCCGCTGCAGTTCAGAGAAATGATCTGTCCGGAGTGATCCGGTAAGAACAGCGGGAACGGGGCAGGACATCAGGGCCGCGATGCGGATTGACCGCATATCGGTCATGCGGCGCTCCGGATACCCTGAACAGCTCTGGCCGGATTCCGGGACGGACAGCCCGGATTCCGGTCAGCCGACGAATGGCGGAAATTCAGTCCACTTTCCACAGGCCCAGGGCCGGGGTTCCCACAAAGTAGATCTCCTCTCCGTCCGGCAGGATATTCCATCCTTCTTTCAGTTTACCGGGGTCATAACGCTGTACCATCTCATTGTAGTCCGCCCACTGATAGCCCACGCCCTCAACATCCGCCCGGGAGAGGTTCTCCGGCTTTGTAGCGTAGGTGATGTAGAAGCGGCCCTCGCTGGATCCATGAATGAGATGAGCGGCCGCCATGAGACGGCCCTCAAAGACGCCCTGTCGGTACAGTTCCAGAATATGATCCGTGCCGGTATAGCCGTACTTTCGGATCATGCCGTCTATCTCTTCGTTCTCCCCGAAAGACCTGACTCCCGGGGCCAGAAGAATGAGATCTCCGCCGTCTTCCACAATCATGCGGGTGCGGTACACACCCTTGTTGCCCACCCAGGTGGTCTTCAGTTCATCCGGATCCAGGTAGGTGACCACTTTCTTCGCCCGGCGCTCCACATGGCAGATATTCAGCTTCTGGGACAACGCCGCTGCCAGCTCAAACGGCTTCCGGGACATCCCGATGAACAGCCCGTGAAGCTTCACGGTGTCGTCCGCCCGGGTGGTCACGGTCTGAAGGTAGACCAGCGGGATTTTTCCGTCAATAAAGTGTTCCTGTGCGTAGTCGTAGAGTTTTCGTGCGGGGCTGTCCGTGACGCCCAGCGCCTGCTCCATCCCGCAAATCGCGCTGAGCATGTGGGACTTGTTGATCATACCCCGGCCGCCGGTGCCCACGAAGATATTCTTGGAGTAGTTGGCCATGCCAACCACCTCGTGGGGAACCACCTGGCCCACAGAGAGGATCAGGTCGTAGCCTCCGTCCACCAGCAGGTGGTTCACTTCCACCTCAATGGCCTCCGGGAACTTCCCGCCGCTGATTTCCGCGCAGACTTCCGCGGGAACTTCGCCAAGACGCACCGTATCTGTCTGCCAGTGATGGATGAGAATGGCCTCCTCCGGTACCCCGTCCCCGAAGAACAGCGACAGCTCTCTGCGATCCATGGGCATGTGGGTGCCCAGAGCGGGCATGACATGGACGCTCGCACGCGGGCTGAGTTTCCGGTAAAGTTCCCGGGTAATCACCCCGGCATAGGAGTAGCAGCGGGTGTAGTCCGGCGGGATGATGAGGACTTTCTTCGCGTCCGGCCACTGGGCCACCAGCTGATTCAGCATGCTGTCCAGCTGGGCAGGGGAGACCCCGTCCTTCTCCTCGTTGAGATAGAGTTCCCTCATGAATTCACCTTCCCTGATTCATCGAATTTGTGCCGGGAGGCCCCCAGACCTCAGTCCGGCAACGGGAATTGCGTCTGCGTTCACGGGACAACGCCCCGCCGCACGACATGGGATAAACCGGTGGCAAACCCGCCGGCCCGAGGCGCATATCCGGGCCGGCGGGTCTCGGCGTGGCACCCGCGGAAATCCTGTGTCCGGTCTCCGTCAGACGCCGGAATAGGCGGAGAATCCGCCGTCCACCGGGATGACGATTCCAGTGACGAATGAGGCGGCTTTGCTGTCCACCAGGAACAGCAGGGCGCCCAGCAGTTCCTCCGGCTCTCCGAATCTGCCCATGGGGGTAGCCGCCAGGATCTTGCCGGTCCGGTCGGTGGGGGAGCCGTCCTCGTTCCACAGCAGGGATTTGTTCTGAACCGTGGAGAAAAAGCCCGGGGCGATGGCGTTCACCCGGATGCCCACTTTGGAGAAGTGGACGGCCAGCCACTGGGTGAAGTTGGAGATGGCGGCTTTCGCGCCGGAATAGGCGGGGATCTTGGTCAGCGGCGTGTAGGCGTTCATGGAGCTGACATTGACAATCGTGCAGCCCTCCCGCCCGATCATGTCTTTCGCGAACGCCTGGGTGGGAAGCAGGGTGCCCACGAAGTTCAGGTTCATGACGAACCGGAACCCCTCCTCGTCCAGGTCGAAGAACGATCGGGTCTCCGCGTCCAGATCGCCGACCTCGAAATACTCCTTGTCCGTCTGCGCCCGGGGATTGTTGCCTCCGGCGCCGTTAATGAGAATATCGCACTTGCCGTAGGCCTCCAGCACTTTCTGATGGGCGGCCTCCAGGCTGGCGGAGTCGGTGACATCCGCGGCCACGGCAATTGCCTCGCCGCCCATGTCCCGGATCTCCTCCGCCACCGCCTCGCCTTTGGCCTGGGTGAGGTTGAGAATGACCACTTTCGCGCCGCACAGCGCCAGGGCTTTGGCAAACTCGCTGCAAAGTACGC
Organism: uncultured Oscillospiraceae bacterium; assembly: GCA_964422185.1. Taxonomy (GTDB): domain Bacteria; phylum Bacillota; class Clostridia; order Oscillospirales; family Oscillospiraceae; genus CALXCT01. The sequence goes on along the minus strand of CAYRAG010000009.1, from coordinate 42,065 downwards.
CGGCGCCGCCGGTGACGACAGCCACCTTGCCGTTTAAATCCGGCCTGTAGGGAAGTTCCATATCCGATTCTCCTCTCTTACGCCTGATAGGTGTTGGCGGTAGTTCCGCCTCCGTGCCCCGTCCAGTCGGTGTGGAAGAACTGCCCCCTGGGGGCGTCCGTGCGCTCGTAGGTGTGGGCGCCGAAGTAATCCCGCTGGGCCTGGAGCAGATTCGCGGGGAGACTGGCGGTGGTATAGCCGTCGAAATAGTTCAGGGCGGAGGAGAACGCGGGCATGGGGATCCCCGCTTTCACGGCGTACGCCACGACCTCCCGCCAGGCGGGCACCAGCTCCCGGATGGTCTGGCCGAAATAGTCGTCCAGCAGCAGATTCTGCAGATCCGGGTTCTTGTCATAGGCCTCCTTGATCTTGCCCAGGAAGACGCTGCGGATAATGCAGCCGCCGCGCCACATCAGCGCGATGCCGCCGTAATTCAGGTTCCAGCCGTAGGTCTTCGCCGCGGTGCGCATCAGGGTATAGCCCTGCGTATAGGAGATAATCTTGGAGGCGTAGAGCGCCTTGCGGATGCTCTCAATAAAGGCGGTTTTATCCCCCTCAAAGGGCGGGATTGTCCTGGGGAACTCGCCGGCGGCGGTAACCCGCTCCTCTTTCATGGCGGACAGGCAGCGGGCAAACACGGCCTCCCCGATCAGGGTCAGGGGAACCCCCTCGTCCAGTGCGGCGATGCCCGTCCACTTGCCGGTGCCTTTCTGGCCGGCGGTGTCCAGGATGTGATCTACGACATACTCGCCCTCCGGCGTCTTATAGCCCAGGATGTCCCGGGTGATCTCAATGAGGTAGCTGTCCAGCTCCGTGCGGTTCCACGCGTCAAAGACATCCCGCATCTCTTCGTTGCTCATCCCCAGGCCGTCCCGCATCAGCTGGTAGGCCTCGCAGATGAGCTGCATATCGCCGTACTCGATGCCGTTATGCACCATCTTCACAAAATGTCCGGCGCCGTTCTCGCCCACCCAGTCGCAGCAGGGACTGCCGTCCTCCACTTTGGCGCAGATGGCCTGGAAGATGGGCTTCACGCTCTCCCACGCGGCGGGGGAGCCGCCGGGCATCAGGGACGGGCCGTGCAGTGCGCCCTCCTCGCCGCCGGACACGCCGGTGCCGATGTACAGCAGTCCTTTGGACTCCACATACTCCGTGCGGCGGATGGTATCCGGGAAGTGGCTGTTGCCGCCGTCAATCAGGATATCCCCCTCCTCCAGCACGGGGATGAGCTGGTCGATGAGGCTGTCCACGGCGGCGCCCGCCTTGACCATCATCATGATCTTCCTGGGCTTCTTCAGGCTGTCCGCCAGTTCCTGGACGCTGTGGCACCCGATAATATTCTTTCCCGCGGCTCTGCCGTTAATAAAATTGTCCACCTTTGAGGTGGTGCGGTTATACACAGCCACGGTAAAACCCCTGGACTCCATGTTCATGACCAGGTTCTCGCCCATGACCGCAAGGCCGATCAGGCCGATATCCGCTTTTCCCATTCTTTGCTCACTCCCTCTGCTTATCTCTGGACTCTCGCGTTGCCCGCGTAGATGTCCCACACCTGCTTCTCATCCGCAGGTTCCGCGTAATCATTGAGACTGCTCGCCGCCAGTACGCCGGTGGCCCAGCCGAACTGCAGGCACTTCTCCGGCTCCCAGCCCTGCAGGACGCCGTAGAGCAGGCCGCCGGTGAAGCCGTCGCCGCCGCCGATGCGATCCATCACGGGGATGGGACGGGGCTCCTCCACAACCCAGCCGTTGTCCGAGAGCAGAATGGCGCCCCAGAGATGCTCATTGGCGGAGACAACCTGCCGCAGCGTGGTTCCGAAGAGCCGGGCGTTGGGGTACTTCTCTTTCACCTGGCCCACCATCACCTTGAAGCTGTCGATCTTGCTGCCCAGATCCTTCCCGCCGGCCTCCGGGCCCTGGAAGCCCAGACACAGCTGGAAGTCCTCCTCATTGCCCACCAGGATATCCGCGGCGCTGGCAATCTCGTGGAACGCCTGCGCCAGCTCCTCCTCCCGGCCTTTCCAGAAAGTGGCGCGGTAGTTGAGGTCAAAGCTGACCAGCGTGCCGTTTTCCTTGGCGACCCGGGCCAGCTCCAGGCAGCACTTCGTGGTCTCCGGACTCATGGCGGCAATCAGGCCGGACAGGTGGAGGATCGCGACGCCCTCCTGCCCGAAGATGCGATCCAGATCAAACTCGGAGGCGTCCAGCGTCCTGCCGACCTCGCCCGCCCGGTCATTCCACACCCGGGGCGCACGCATGCCGAACCCGCTGTCCGCGATGTTGAACTGGTGGCGGTAGCCCCAGGGGCCGCCCTGATCCACCTCGACCCCCTCGTAGGCAATGTTCCGGCTGCGCAGTTCCGACTTGATAAAGGCGGCCATGGGGCTGTCTTTCACGAACTTGGTCAGAACAAGACACTCATGGCCCAGGGAGGAAGCGATATTGAGCACATTGCTCTCAGCGCTGGTCGCCTGCAGGTAATAGCGGTTGCTGTTGTGAACCGCCATGCGGTTCTCCGGTGTGAGCCGCAGTCCCATACTGGTCGGACACGCCACCGCGTATCTGCAGTTCTCTCTGATTTTAAAATACATTCGAAAACTCCTCCTTTTTTCTGAATCTCTGCCGTCTTCCGGGGTGGAAAAAGCACCGTGATTCATCTGGAAAATTTTTCCTGTCCTTGTTACTTTTTCACAAATTATCCGGCTTTCCTTGGGCCTATCTTGCCATAGTTGCATACCATTGTCAAGAAGTTGTTGTCTCTCCCGCGGGAAAAAGCCCCCGCCCGGCTGACATCAAATCCCGCCGCATGGGGAGGGAATCCGCCCGGCCGGCATGGCCGTGCCAGTCTCTGTTTGTGTGAATTTCAAACTTTATTGCCGTATATCCCGCCTCATCCATTTGATTCTGGCCATATCACGAACATATTGGATGAAAACTGAATTGCGCCCTCCGCACCGGTTTCCGCAAACGGCCGTCCCGGATACAGTGATCGCGGTCGGATGCCGGGCCGCAAGGCGCAAAAATCCCCGGAGCTCCTGTGTCCCAAGAGATCCGGGGATTTTGCCACAAAACATTCAGAGACCATATCCGGTTCCGGGGGAACCCGCCGGCGGAGCCGGAGGCCTGTACCGGCTTCCGTGTGATTCCAGGCGCCAGGAATTATCCGGGCCCGGCCAGGCGCGCACCGCCCATCCCGCCGGCAAATCTGTCTCTATGCCCCGGAGGGAGCGGCGCGGCCGGCGGTTTTCTTCGCCGGTGCCACACGACTTTCGGGCGCCGGTTTGCCAATCATCTGCACTCTTCTTTGACGCCGCTCGTGCAGGAGACTCTTCTCCCTGCTCCTGTCCCATCCCGTCTGTTGCCTCAGTCATCCCAATGGTATTTTCCATCGCCTGCCTGCGGTGAGATTGCCGCCCGGCCGGGTATTCAGCGGCGCGTTATCATGAGATCCATGGGTAAGAACAGCCCATTTTCGTCCGCGAATATGGGAAATGTGAAAATAAGTGCATAATCTCCCACATCCCACTCAGACTGAAACATTTGTCCCGCGCCTCCGAGTGACTGTTCCTCAACCCCGAGGATGGTGGTGATAACATCATAATCCTCGTACAGGTTCTGGTCACCGTAGAAGAAATACTCGGGGCTTCCGGAGACCGACTCTAAATAGCCGGACGAATCAAAAGAGAACTCCAGATACTCAGCGAACTCATCTCCATAGAGTGCATAGGATCCCTCGCTGTATCTGTCCGGTGGGCCATAATAGGCCACGATCGTATCCTCACTCAGGTTCATCAGGTCATCGAGGGAAATCTCCAACACATAGATCGTATCCTCCGTGTATGGATCTTCCCCAAAATCGTAGGGCTCTTCCTCATAGCCATAGGGCTCTTCCTCATAGCCGTAGGGTTCGTCCTCATAGCCATAGGGTTCTTCCTCATAGCCGTAGGGTTCGTCCCCATAACCATAGGGGTCGTCCCCGTAGCCGTAGTCCATCCCATCGAGACCGAGCTGGTATTCAAGACCGGCCAGATTCCCGAGCAGTTCTTCGCTGAGCGCATCCCAGTCTGACTCATCGGCCTCCAGAACATTCAGCCTGTCTCTCGCCATGATGCTCTCGGAGTCGACCCTGCCTGACCCGCCGATGGCGTACTTCGCCTCCACATCCACGGCGTAAGTCTCGCCGTCTGCGGTAAGCTCCAGTGTGTCAAACGCGAGCGTGAAACTTTTACCCGGTTTCACATCATCCAGGGTTCCGCTCAGGCCGATCGCGACCACCTCCGGTTGGCTATCTATTGTGAGCTTCGCTGAGCAGTCTCCGCTCCCCTTGTTCAGCGTATACTCACCGCTGACACCCACATCGTTCCCTTCGTTATCCTCCAGGCGCATCGCCAGTTTGCTGCTGATATCCGTGTCCGTCTCCGTCAGGGTTCGGTCAAGACCGGCTGCGATCCAGACTTCGGTGCCAGACATCTCGAAACTCAGACCCATATCATCCGCGGGATCTTTCTCGCCGAGCAGGTTGAGGGTGAGCTGAATACTGACCGCCTCGCCGTCAGCGCTGAAGTCTCTGTGCGCTCCCACACTGACCAGCCGGTTCTGCGGACCCACATAGGCCGTCAGTTCCAGGCCACCGGTACACAGATTCCCAACTCCACCCAGGATGGCGTCGATGTCACTTTCGTAGTCAGATTCCCCGTTGTCCAGCGCCCTGTCGATTTCATCCAGCAACGGGACGATTTTGAGCTTCAGGAAGTCGCCAAAGTTCGCAATCAGGGCTTTGGCGTCCTCCTCCGGAATGGTAATGAGATAGCCGTCGCACTCGGTGCTGCTCCCGCCGATCTCGAAAGATTTGCCGTCCGCTTTCTCTACCTCGGAGTGTTCGATCAGGGTCTCCCGCACCTGTGCGGAGTACTCCATATACTCCTCGATCAGGTTGAGGCTGATAAGAGACTGCCCGTCTTCCCGCTCCACACCGGCCAGCAGGCGGATGGCGTCTTTTGTCAGATCGTCCATCTCCATGCCGAGTTCACTCTCCAGCCTGTCGAAGATCTCTCCGCTCTCTGTCATCTCTTTCATCTGTGCGCGATCCACATACAGGCTCTCGTCGAAGAGCAGGGGAGCGGCCACCAGCCACTGATCCGCATCCCCGTAGAACTCCGCCAGCTGCCCATCCATCCCGAACAGCGTAACGGCGACATTGCCGGATGTCCCGGCCTCAGCGTCCCGGTCCACAACGGCACTCAGCCCGACATCCCCGTCAATATCGATACCCAGTTCGTTGAGCTCGACGCTGGCGGTCAGCTCCTGGTGGGTCTCACCGGTTTTGATGTTCTCCAGGATCCCGGGAAGGCCGAGATAACTGCTCAGGCCGGTCTCTTCCTCGGAGATCGCGGCGATCGTTTTGTCCAGACTCCTCTTTACCGTCTCTTTCGGGTTGCTCATGTTCATGAACACCGCAATGGCGACCACGGCCACTGCCAGAATCGCAACGGGGAGAATGAACTTCATTTTCCCGGACTTCTTACCGGTTCCGGCGGGCGTATCCTGCGGCACCTGCGCACCCTGGTTCAGACCGTCTTCGGGCTCCGCCGCCTTTGGCTCTTCCGCGGGTGTGCTCTCCCGGGGCCGGCTCTCCGTTTTTTCGGACTCCGGCTCTGCCGTCCCGCTTTTATCGGGCGTCCGGCTCCCCGCATCTCCCGCCCCGGGGGACGGGTTCTCCGCGCTGCCTGTCTCCGGGACAGGATTCTCCGTGCTCTCTGCCTCAGAGGGCTTCTGCGCAGGTTTTCCGCCGCCGGCATCCTCCGCTTCCGGTTCCTGCGCTACCTCTTCTTCGCTCTGCTCAACCCGTGCTCCGCAGTGAAAGCAGAACACGGAACCCTCCGGTAATTCTGCGCCGCATTTTGAGCACTTCATTCCCATTCCTCCTTACGATGTCCTCTGTGCGGATCTACTGATGAACCGTCTGCCGGCACTCCTCCCATACGGTGCCCCATACGGCTCCCCGCGGGACAGGAGAGGAAACCGGC
>CAYRAG010000009.1:7414-35901 GCA_964422185.1 uncultured Oscillospiraceae bacterium | reverse complement strand
CTCCTCCCATACGGTGCCCCATACGGCTCCCCGCGGGACAGGAGAGGAAACCGGCATAGGAACATGTACCGTGACCTCACCAAACCATAATGTGCCCGCTCATTTCTTTTCGCACAGGCTGTGGTGTTTACGGCATGACGGCGGGTAAGGCACACCGCGTGATACTGTACCGGATTCCACCGATGCCGCTTTCCCTGGTGCCCGCGTTGACTGGCATCCCGGGGAAAAACCTTGTGTCAGGTGAAAGCCATCCACGCTACTAAAGTAATCGATCGAGGTGGAAGACATAATTAACCAGGCTAAGAATAATCATGAAGACGACAATTATTACCACGATCTTTGTCTTTTGTGAGAAAAACATCGCGTCCGCACCAATGATTTTCATGAAGAGTCTGTATGCCCCATTCACCAGAATAATCGATAAAATCAGACAGACAGCCGCGACCACTAAGACCACAATCTTCATGGTAAAACCCCCTTTTCTGTATATGACTCGAATATGAAACATGTGGAATCATTTCGCAGCACGCCGCCGGAGCGCGGGGGATGCATTATTTTTTGAACTTCCTCGCAATCCCCTTGACCAGGCCGACCACGCCGCCGATCACGCTGCCGAGTGCCATTCCGACGAGCGCACCGGGAACACCGGCAATCATTCCACCGGCCATACCGACCTTATCCGCCATCAGCTCAACATTCATGAAGAAAATATCACTGAAAGACTCCGCAATCCGGGCGCCGTAATCCTCCTCATCATCATTGGACAGAAACATCTCCTCGTCCCTGTTGATGTTACCGGCAAACGCAAATACCTTGTCGTCGTCCACCATCTTCAGGATGTAGTAGAGGAGTTTCGCCAGGTTGTAGGCTTTCCTCTGCGTCCCGTCATCATCCGTGTAGCCCGCGCAGTAGTAGATGGGATCCACTTCCACGCCGGTGCTCTCATAAATCCTCCGGCGGACGGATTCCGCCTTTTCGTCGAGGTACTCCTTCAGCGTGGCGTCCGGCCTGTTCTCCGTGTAGTCCCAGTGGTTGCCTTTCATCGCCATATCGGCCTGGTTGATGGCGACGAGAATCTTCTGCCCCTCATCACACTGCAGGTGGGGCAGAACCGTGTCGCTGATGAGGCGGAAAGTCGTGCCCATGTCCTTGCTCGACGCGTCCAGTACGACGAGGACGATGTCAATGAGCGGATCCCCCTCGTCATCTGTCTCGTCCAGCATGAGCGAAATCTCCCGTGCGTACTCCTCATCGGCCTCTTCGCTGTCGCCCAGGCCCGGCGTGTCCCAGAGCGTGAGGTTGCCCAGCTCATAGCTGGTGATGTCCTTGGTTTCGGGGTCAGAGGTCGTTCCCACTTTCGCCACGCTCATGTTGAACAGGGAATTGACGGTGCTGCTCTTCCCGCTGCCGGTCGCGCCGACGATCAGAATGTCCACAGGCTCGATGTCCATCTGCGCAATCAATTTGTTGACTGCCGCCTCAACCTCTTCGGTGTCGGGCAGCTCTCCGTGCGCCATAAGTTCCTGCATCTCCGCGCCGAGTTCCGCCAGTCTGGTGTCCGCGGTTCCCGCTCCAGAAAGTTTTGCCATGAAATTTGCCTCCTCATAGATGTGAATTGTTGTCACCCGGGATTGTGGCAACATTCTACTTCTACAGGGAGACACACACCTGTCTGTATGAAAAGATTTTTCCGCTTTTTTCCCGGAAGTGCCGCACACCGGGGTTCCTGTATGTGCGGCTGCCGCTCTGACGCCTGCCCGGGAGGCAGGAAAAAACCCGGGGGTGCGCCGAAATCGGCACACCCCCGGGTTCCCTGATATGGTTTGTCGTGAAACATGTGTTGCGCCGGGCGGGACGGTCAGATATTGACCGCCGCGGCAAACGCGCCGTTGACCGCGTCCGCGATCAGGCGGGACTTGTCCGCGTCTCCCACCACATAGACCTCCGTCTCCGGGACGGTGTGGTAGAGCGCCTCCACCACATCCCGTCTGGGTTTGAGGCCCAGGGCAAGGAGGACGGTGTCCGCCGGGAAACGCACTTCCCGGCAGGTGGCGGTGTCCCGGCACACCACTTCCTGCTCCGTGATGGAGTCCAGCATGGTGCCGGTGTGGATGGCCACGCCGTGCTCCGCGAGAAGATCCCGCAGCGCCATGCCCGCGATGCCCGGAAGATCCAGGCTGCCGCGCATCTCAATGAGGGTGACCTCATGGCCGGCCAGCGCCGCCTCCAGCGCGGTCTCCGCGCCGGTGGTTCCGCCGCCCGCGATGACCACCCGTTTCCCCAGCTGCACCTGACCCATCTCGGCCTCGCCGGCCCAGTGCACATGGGGCAGATCCACGCCGGGGATTTTGGGAATGATGGGATCGGCGCCGGGCGCCAGGATGAGCGCGTCGAAGTGCTCTTTCTCCAGGAGCTCCGCCGTCGCCTCGGTGTTCAGGTGGATGTGCGCGCCGCTCTTCTCCGTCTGGCGGACAATGTACTCCAGATAGGCACGCATGTCCTGCTTAATCGATCCGCCGCTGGCGGGCAGCAGGTTGCCGCCCAGCCTGTCGGCCTTCTCGTACAGATCCACCTCGTGGCCCCGCTCCCGCAGGGTGATGGCCGCCTGCATGCCGCCGGGGCCGCCGCCGACCACGGCTACCTTTTTCACCGTCTCGGCTTTGGGCACCTTGCAGTCCGGGTACTCGGAGATCCGCATGACAAAGGGGTTCACGGCGCAGCCGCTCACCGCGGGCCGCATCAGCCGGGAAGCGCACCAGTCGCAGCGCAGGCAGGGCCGGTGATCCTCCTCGTGGCCGGTGGCGTACTTCCGGGGCATTTCCGGATCCGCCACCAGCTCCCGGGCCATGGCCACGAAGTCCGCGTCGCCGTTTTTGATGATCTCCTCGGCGTTTTTCAGGTTCATGATGGAGCCCACGGTGCAGACCTTGACCCGGTCGGGCAGGATCTTGCGCAGATCCCGGGCGAAGTGGACATTGAACATGTGATCCATGTAGGGCGGCTGCTCCCAGTACTTGAAGTACCGGATGTCGCCATGGCTGCCGGCGGAGACATGCAGGATGTCGATCTTGTCCTGCAGGAGCTTCACATACTCCTTGGTCTCCTCAAAGTGCATGCCGTCCGGGAGGAACTCGTCCGCCGAGACCCGGAACTCAATGACCATGTCCTCGCCGCAGGCGGCGCGCACGCCGTCCAGGATCTCCATGGCGAACCGGGCCCGGTTTTCCAGGCTCCCGCCGTACTCGTCCGTGCGCTTGTTGATGGCCGGGCTGGAGAACTGGCCGATCATGTTGCAGTGGGCGCCGTGGATCAGAACCATTTTGAAGCCGGCCTGCCTGCAGCGCACGGCGGCGTCCACATACTGCTGGATGACGGCCTTGATCTGCTCGTAGGTCATCTCCTGCACCCGGTTGGGCTGCCGGCCCTCTCTGGCGGCGAAAGTGAGCTCCAGACCCGTCATGCGGGCCGTGGGCCCGATGGGCGGCTGGTTGGTGTACTTGTACATCGCGAACTGCCCGGCGTGGTTGATCTCGATGGAGGCCACGGCGCCGTAGCTGTGCACCATGTCCGTAAACCGGGACAGGGGCACCAGGTTGTCGTCGCTGCTCAGGTTGACATTGCGCGCCTCATCCCGGGAGATCTCGAAGTCCACCGGCGAGTTCCCGATGGTGATGATGCCCGCGCCGCCCCTGGCCATGGGCCGGAACCAGTCCAGAAACTCCGAGGTGACATAGCCGTCCTGGTCCGTCAGGCCGGGGGACTGAGGCGCCAGCTGGATGCGGTTTTTAAAGTTGACGCCGCGGATGGTGATGGGGGAAAAGACATGGGGGTAATCAGAACCCATAGTGACAGACGCTCCTTTCCTGGGTAAACCGTCGTTCCGCTGCCTGCCGGGGTCGCGCTAGCCCTTGTATACGACCTGCGGCAGCCAGGTACACAGTGGCGGGAACGCGATTAAGATGAATGTGACCACCGTCGTGGATATGACGAATGGCCAGACACCCTTGAACAACCTTTGCAGCGTTGCCTCCTTGTCGTTGATGCAGCCCTTTACCAGGAACACACCGTTGCCTACGGGTGGCGTAATGCCGCCGATGCCGATAATCATGGACAGAATCACGCCGAACCAGATGGCGTCGTAGCCCAGCATGTCGACCACGATGGGGAAGAAGATGGGCATGGTGACCAGCGTCATGGACAGCAGGTCGGTGAACATACCCAGGATGAAGTAGATCACGAAGATGACGAGCATGATGGCCCATCTGGGAACATTCAGGCCCCGGACGAAGTTGCCCAGCACCACGGGGATGGTGGACACGGTGAACATACGGCCGAGCACATTGGCGCAGGCCAGCAGCACGAACACCATGGCCTGAAGGCGGACGCCCTCCAGCAGCGAGGCGAAGAACTTCTTCAGGTTCAGGCGGCGGGTCACGGCGGTGACAATCAGCATGCCGACGGCGCCCACGGCACCGGCCTCAGTGGGGGTGAAGAAGCCCGCGAACATGCCGCCCATGGAGATCAGGAACACGACGAGGATCTCAATGATGCCGCCGTGCAGCAGGTTGTTGAAGCGCTCCTTCATGGGCACGCGGTCGTACTTGGTGGCGTAGTCGGGGTGAATTTTGCACACGATGAAGATCGCGATGCAGTTGGCGATGGTCAGCAGGATGCCGGGGATGATACCGGCGACGAACAGCCGGCCGATGGAAGTCTCGGTGGCCAGGCCGTAGATGATGAAGTTCGTGGAGGGCGGGATCAGCACGGAGATACCGGCGCTGGCCGCGATGGTCGGACCGGCGAGCTCAGGCGCATAATTCCGGGCGCGCATCTCCGGGTACGCGATGGCGGACATGGTGGAGATGGTGGCGGGCACGGAGCCGCAGATGGCGCCGAAGCCCGCGCAGGCGACGACGGTGGCCATGGCCAGGCCGCCGCGGTAGTGGCCCAGGAATTTGTTGAGCGTCTCAAACAGCCTTCCGCCGATTCCGGAGTAATACGCCAGAAATCCCATCAGGCCGAACATGGGGCCGACGGTCAGCGTATACGAGGCGAAGGTGTTATAGATTTCCGCGACCACAATCTGGGAACTGACCGAGATGCCGCGGATGGCAGCGATACCAAAGGCGCCGCCGATCAACATGGCGAAGGGAATGGGGATTCCCATGCACATGAGGACCAGGAATACGAGCAGGAATATAATTCCCAATGCAACTGGACTCATTATCTGGCTCCTTTCTCTCGCAAAATCAGGCCTCTTCTGCGTTTGGATCGGGACCGGTGCGATCCGGACGCAGAGTGACTTCTTCGTTCTTGACGGCGGCATAGCCATAGACGACCGTCTTCAGATACATACAGATCGTCAGCAGGACAAAGCCGACCGCGAGGACGGCCGTGAAGATCCAGACCGGGAGCTTCAGATCCTGGCTGTAGTCCGCGCTGGCAAACTTGTTGGCCGCCTGCTGGAACAGCAGGTACGAGATAAAGGTGAACGCGACGGAGCAGATGATGTAGTCGACGAAGTGGAGAATCTTCTCCGCCCGCTTGGGCATCATCTCCAGGATAATGGTCATCTCGATGTTTCCGTCGAACCATTCGTTCTGCGCCAGAGCCAGACTTGCGGTGATCAGGGATGCGTAACTCACCATTTCCGTGGAGCCGAAAATCGGGGTGTTGAAGAAGCGGCGCGTAATGATGTTGGCCACGATGACGATCATGTTCAACACCAGGAACACCGACGCGCACAGGGAGGTCACATTCCAGATCTTGTTTGTGTTGTCTATGAGTTTTTTCAAGTCTTAAGCAGCTCCTTTCTCAAGGGAGATTGTAAAGAATCCCGCGGCCCGTAATATCAAAAACGAGCCGCGGGATATATTACGGGGTTCTGTTCAGTTGAAAGGGGTGATCAGCCCCCGTCCGGAACCAATCAGTTGTTGGAGGTATCCATATCGTCCGGGAAGCAGGTCTTGTAGTCGTCCCAGGTCATCACTTCGTTGTACTTGTCCGCCAGAGCGACGATCTTGTTGTACTCGCCGGTGCCGTCAAGGCCCTGCGCGTCCAGATCGGCGACCAGCTCATCCATCAGGCTCGCACCGGCCTCCTGGAACTCGGCGAGCATGTCGCCCTCCAGATAGTACCGGTCGGTCTTGCTGGCGAACTCCACCACACGATCCTCAAAGAAGCCTTCATCCTGGTACTTGGTGGTGACTTCCTCGAAGGTCTCGTCAGCAGCCTTCATGAAGGCTTCCTGCTGAGCGGGAGGCATGGAGTCGAATCTCTCCTGGTTCATGATGTACATGGAGGGGTTCATGGACAGCGGGGTCAGCATGGCGTACTTGCCCACTTCTTCCATGTTCTGATACGCGCAGGCGCCGTAGTTGGTGTACAGGCCGTCGATCAGGGAGCTGCGCATGGCGTCGTAGACTTCGCTGATGTCCATGGTGACGGGGGTCGCGCCGTAGGCGGCGATCAGCTCGGCGTTGACACCGCCGGCGCGGATCTGCTTGCCGGCCAGGTCAGCCAGGCTGGTGATGGGGAAGTTGGTGAAGATGCAGTAGCCGGCGGAGCCGATGCCCATGAGCAGCACAAAGCCGTCCATCTCAGCCGCGTCCGTGGTCTTGCCCCAGTCCTGGAACACGCGGGTGGCGACCTCAGAGCAGTTGTAGATGATGCCGGGATACATGAAGATCTGGCTGATGGGGAAGCGGCTGGGGGTGTAGTCCTGCTGCACCAGGCCGATATCGCAGGTGCCGTTGAGCACGCCGTCATAGATGTCGGCGCCCTTGAGCAGGGTGTTGTTGGCGTAGGTGGTGATCTTTACCTTGCCGGGCATGTACTGGTCGAGCTTCTCCTGGAAGACGGTGATGTTCTCCTGGCAGGGGTTGGTCTCGGTCAGATAGGTGGCAAAGGTCAGGTCGAGGTCGATCCAGTCGTCCTGGTTGACGCTCTCAGCGGGGGCCGCGGGCTCGGAAGCGCTGGGCTCCGCGGGCTGGGACTCGCTGGTGGAGGGGGCGGGAGACTCGGAATTGCCGCTGTCGCCGCCGCCGCAGGCAACCAGAGTGAAGATCATGGACATTGCCATGACCAGCGCGAGGATCATGGAGACTACTTTTTTCTTTTTCATGTGACATCCTCCGTTTTTCATTCTGCAATGGTGAGAATCTGCTCACGCCGTCTCCCCCACACCTGACAGGCGCGGCGAAACCGCGATCGGATCGACCCGCCGCGGAAAACGCCCTGCGTGTCCGGAACCGCCGTCTGCGGCAGGGCGGAGGGGAAGAAGCCGTCCCGTCCGGCATGCGGAGCTGACGCTGGCAGACTCGCCGGTAACAAGAGATTTTTACGCTTTGACGCCTGAAAAATAAATATACAGATTCCGGCGCCGTATTGAAAAAGTGTTGCTTAGTGCACGAACAGCGCCTGCGGCGCAAGCGCTCCGGGGAAACTTCCATGATCTGTGCCGCTGTACACTTCCCGGCCCGGGCCGGTCAGGCGCAGGCTGGAAATATTTTCCGGGAAGCCCGGGCGGGGGAATTATCCAGGTAATATAGCCGGACGAAATAAGCACTCTATGTGTAAAGCGCCAGAGTCTTTCAGGAACAGTAGTTGCGCAAAGTGAGAAAATGATATGTTCCAGGCGCGTGCTCAGGTAATCTGCCCGTCCAGCCGGCATACAGTCATGTATTGCCGCACATGCCACTTTCAGCCGCCGGCCTGCAGATTGTCCAAAATTGATTTCAATGCGTAGGGCCTCGCATATTTCAATTGCGCATCGCTTATGAAAATGGTGTCCCCTTTCTCCGGCTTTGTCCACATGGCCGGATACACAATTAATTTTTTCTTTTCACGGCAACCCTCTGCTAATATCTCATCATGGGCAAAACTGATGCGCACGCCGGAGTTCTGGAGAATCTGTTCCAAAGGCCGCAACAACAGCTGCTGCCTGTCAAACGGAATTGCCGGGGCTCTGGAACCTGTCTGACCCCAGTTCAACAGGTCAAGCGCATCCCGCCGGTCAAGGACGCTGTGGATGTGCTGATTCCGATAGTGTTTTAAACACTTATAGCACGCGCTGTCACAGGTACAGTTTCCCAGAAGCTCCCGTGTTCTGAGAAGCAGCTGCTGAATGACAGGTTCTACGCTGACGGCATACCCCGCGCCGCTGGAAAGGCTGTCATACAGGTAGATATCAACAAAATCTCCATTCAGGTTCTGTCTGACACGATAACCGGTTACAAGCTCCGTAAATTCAATATCCAGTTCCTGGCATGCCGCCAGGCGCAGAGCTTCCGCGAGAGACTGCCCGGCACGGCTGAGCCAGTAACCCTTTACCGGATCCGTGTCAATCAGCAGTCGATCCAGGGCAAATTCCATCACGAACATATCCGTAACGAAGTCGTAACCCAGATTTACATTAACCGTGTCGCTGTGCCTGCACCGTGTTCTCAGAAATTTTGACCTGTATGGACGCATGACACCCTTAAGAACCAGGGGATCATCTCCGGGCATCGATGCCCCGCAGTCACAGCAGACAGTAAATCCCCTGTTGTTGACTCCCTTATTCAGCATGATGATTCTCTGGTTTGGCCGAACCGCCATGCGGACATTTGTGTACCCATCCACGGGTATCACATCATCCGCGTCAGGGAGCGTAGAATATAGCGGCTGTTGAATCGCTGAGTATTCCTCATCGAGCTGTGCCGTTTCAATGGATGTGGCGTTCCGTGGCGCAAATCCCCACGGCCGTAGCATGGGCCGCATATATGACAGGACGGTGTTGCCGCAGAAAGGACAGACATCATGGTCATCCTCCTCGAGGCCGAACCAGCCGCACTGGCCACAGGAACGAACACTCTTTCGATAACTCGCGTCCTCGATAAACGCTCTTGCAGGGGATGCCGCGGCCTTTTCTCCCTGTTCTCCCCGCGGACAGTACAGGCCGCCAATCTGGTATGTGGTTTTATCCACAACAATCGCCCTGCCGGGCGCATACTCACCGATAGCGATATCCAGTCCGCGTTCGACCTGGTACCTTACCTTTCCATTCTGATCCGTGATGTATGTGCTGACCACATTTTTGGGAAAGGAATAGCTCGGAATGACCCCTTCATCAAAGAGCGCGTCCAGAAGCGATTTTCTCCTTGGTGCCCCACTGCCGTATGTTTCGAACAGTTCCGGGTGATCATCCCGCTTCTGCTTCAGGTCGGTAAGCGAAGTCTCCAGTTCTCCCCGGTAGATCTTCAGTGCATCCCTGGAATTCGCCGGCACAAGAATATCATCTTCGCTGATTTCAAAGGTTCTCAGAAAATCGAAGAAAGGACGCAGGTGATCGTCCAGAAACTCAATGGCAGAGACAGCATCCATGCTGGCAGATTTTTCTGACAGATAAGATTGGAGGGCGATCATATTGAGGTGACGCTGGATGATCTTCTCACTGCTCACATCGATCCAGGGCCTTCTTGGCTCTCCCCGGAACATCGGAACAGGATTGGAAAAATACATGGAATCGTGCGGCCCATCTTCACAGAATGTCACGATCGTGGACAAACTTGAGCCACGGCGACCGGCGCGGCCGGCGCGCTGTTGGTAGTTCTCACGCATCGGGGGAATATTGCGCAGGCCAACGGCGACCAGCGACCCGATGTCAATGCCCACCTCCATTGTGGTCGTGCAGCTGAGGATATCCACGGGTGTCTCGTTTTGCTGCAGGAAGTCCTGGAACCGGAGCTCGTACTGCTCTGTCCTCGCCCACAGTTCATCCCTTTGATCCTTATACGAAAGCTGCGCTGTGTGTTCCTCTGTGTCAATGACACGGATGGTATCCCCCCTCAGCGCGTCCTCAATTGGTTTGCGCCAGAAATCCAGCGCACCAATCTCCTCCTTTGTCACAGGATGGACTTTGTCCGACTGGCAGCTTGGACATTTCCCTCTAAGCAGATACGGTGTAAATTCCGAACAGCACTCACAGCGATACCACTGATGCTCAGGGTTGTAACGCGGCTTAACGCGTGAGAGATCGATATAGTATTTTCCGTCAGCGGGCTGTCCCGCGTCCATAAACGCTTCGCGCAGGATCCGGCTCCACTGTCTGGGGGTAGGGTCATCCTCTCCCCACCCCATAATTCCCCGGATCGCGCTTGAAAACTTCATATCTCTGTCCGCACCGTACCCAACATAAAATGGTCTGACTTTTTGTCGGATTTCAACTGGAATCGTGTGGCCGAGAATCACGGAAGAATCACACATGGAAAGAAGCCACGCGTTAAAGAACTCCATGAATTCTTCCTCGCTGACTTCAATGCCCGCCTCCTCCAGCGCGTCAATCGCATCCCACTTGGCAGCATCTGTGGGCTCTATCCAACTGAGAGCGGAATCAATCATCGTATTGTATCCTCCGCAATAAAGGCGGAGAAGCTGTTCTTTCATCTGGGACGGCGCATTATCGATCTTATAACGAGGAATGTACTCCTGACCGCGTTTTTTCGCCCGTGTGTAGTTTCTCAACGCCTGCCTGCCGTCATTTATCAGCTTTTCCCGCTGATTCTCGATCTCGCTGTCATGGAAAATCGGGACATGGTGCTCGGCGGCCGCCATCGCAAAGTAGTCGTAAAAGAAAAAGAGGGACTGTTCCCTGGCCTCATGCTCCATTCTGTCTATTGCCAGCACCGCAAGCTGCCTGGATGCCGCCATGTCAGATGCTTCAGACATGTCCCGCGCCAGTTTCGCCGCCTGCTGACGGCTGTCGGAAAACAACAGGACTTTTCTTCCCTCGTTGGGAAGCCGGTCGGGATCCCCCGTCTTTTCAGGGTCTGCCGGCTGCGCTTGGAACTGAGCCTTGATCAGGTTAAAAAAGGACTGGTTTCCTCTCGTATTGAAAGAAGTCAGCTGCGTTCTGGCCAGCTCATGCCGACAGTGCGGGCAGGTGGAGAATGTCAGTCTGTCAGGGCGGGCCTTTGCCGTGAAAGTGCTGTAGTACAGTTTTCTGATGCCCGGTTCTCCCTCCAGGGAATCGTCACTGAAATCGATAAAACCGCTACGCACATCCAGATAACAGGGCAGTACCCTGTTCAGCCCCTGCTTTTTTGGCAGCTGATAGTCAGCGGTGGGAATGAAAAGATGGATTTCCATAAGCTTATCCTCGTTTGTCATTCCCGGCTGATGCCACAGGTATGTCTGTCTGCCCTCCTCAAAGTCCTGTTTTAGCACAAATCCCCGGAAGAAGAGGCTGCCGCATCGACGGTCATTATACAGTTCGTATACCGTACTTCCGCACTCCCTGCAGGTCAGATTTCCATCAGAGAAGTAGATTTCACCCAGGGTCAGCCCGTTCGCCGTATGAGAATGGGAGCATTCCGGATTGGTACATGCGTACACGCCCTTGATCCCTCGAAAAAGCATATGCATCCTTGCCGGGAATAAAACACTGCCATTTCTGCTTTTTGCCAGGGGAGCAACTGCGAGCATCACGCCGACTGCCTGAAGCGCATCCTCCGGATCCTGATCCGGAAAAATGGATTCCGCCAGTTCCTGCAGAGATACCGCTGTTCCGCGGCAGAGCCTGAACATCTCGCGAAACGGGATATAGTCCGCCAGGTGGTCGTACAGCCACTGGTAGGCGTCCCCAGGGGAACCGAACGGCGCAGCAGCGCCGGGAACGCCAGTCCAAAACCGATTGAGCGCCGCAAGCTTCTCCATATCATCCCCCTCAAATTCATCGGGGAGAACCTCTCTGAACCTGCTGTAGGGGAAAGGGAGCGCATCCCTGTTTCCAATTTCCTCCCGTTCGCCGGTGAGGCGGCAAAACGGACGCATATTGTCAGATGCCGTCAACTCATTCGCGAATTTCGTGACCGCTTCCTGATCCCCCTCATCCCTGTCCGGCATACTCGCAGTGGTCAGGATAAACTGAACTCTGTCGCGGTCAATGCCAAGGCGATGGAACAGGCGTCGGATCAGCAGCGATACCTCGCCACCTGCAGAGCCACGGTACATGTGTGCTTCGTCGATGACAAACAGAAGCCGGTTGTCACTTTCCGCGTTCAGCCACGCCTGTGTATCCGCCCAGATTCGGTTCTCTCTCGGCCGAAGCAGCATGTGCTCCAGCATGGAGTAGTTGGTAATCAGGATATCGGGGCAGAACTGCTGCATTTCAAAACGCGTCACAAGCTCTGCATCCTCCTCGTTCGGGATATGCTTCCCGTGTCGGAGGTTCTCAAGAAACTCATCAAAATTCTCTTTGGCCGGAAGCTTTCCTTCCTGTTTCAGTTTTTCAAGATAGGGCCCGTCTGCCTCATAATCCGGATTTACAATCCGGGAGTATGTTTCCGCAAGGGAGCGATCCTCACTGATCCTTGGCTCCGGACCGGCATAGGGCGTCCTGCCGGTATACATCCCGAACTGGGGCCGACGCGAGTTGCCTCCGCAGGTATCGCGGAATATATTTATAAACCGATGCTCCGGATCCCCTGTCAACCGTCGAAGACGGCTGACCTGGTCGGAAACCAGGGCATTCATGGGATACATGATAATCGTCCGGATTCCCCGCATGGCCCAGGTATCAGGTCTGTTCCTCGCTTCTGACGCCAGTTTAGCCATCATCGGCCAGATAAAGCATTCAGTTTTGCCGGAACCTGTTCCTGTTGAGACAAACAGATCCTGGCCCTCAAAAGCGGCTTCCAGGGCGGAGACCTGATGGCAGAACGGGGAGGAGTATACCCCGAGATTCGCGTCAGACAGCGCCTGGAAATAATCTTTCATCCAGTCTGGCAATCTGTCAGACATCTGAATGCCATTCGGGGAGACCCGGTAGGAGGGAGATGACTCTATGTAAGGCTTTTGATAGAGGACACCCTCCTGGCTGAGCTTCTCCTGCGCGGCTGAGAGCAAAATCGGCGACTTTCCAAAATACTGCGACTTTATGTAGTTTTCCAGAGCCTCACGCAGCTCCAGGTGAACTCCGTTCGCGCCATTTGCCATATTCATTCCTCCACAAAGTGATAGCCCGCAGATTCCAGTTCATGCCTGAAGACAGGGTAGACCTGTTTCGCCATCTGCCGTACAAAAACCTGCGGGGATGCCGCCGGAAAATCGTACCGCAGCGGCCAGCTGTACAATTTGAAGAACTCTTCCTCGGCAGGAGGAAAGCGGTACCCTGGTTTGATTTCGATGATATCCCCGTTTTCCTCTGCTCTTATTTCCGGCAGCGTGCCATACCTGTTCAGCAGAGATACCGCGATTCTCCTGTATTCCCGGTAATCACCCGTGTCACTTGAAAACCAGTCCCGCATTCTCCATTCCGGGATCGCTTTCCGTCGGAACACACCATTATCGAATCGGCAGAACACGAGGATTTTACGGGGCTCGCCAAATCTCGCAAGCGAGATCCGGCCGTCTCTGCACGGAGTCCGCTGCCAGTACCCCCTTGTAAAAGGAGGATCCAGCCTCAAAAACTCGGTGTTTTCCGGCCAGGTCGTACTCTCCCACTCGCCGCGCTCCAGCAACTCCTCAAGGAAACTTTCAAACGGCTGTTCCTGGAGACCAAACATTTCAGCGATGGATCCCCCGGCCGCCGGCTCATGGACAGAATAGAAACCAAGTCCGCTCATGGACAGTCTTGAACCGGGCAGGCTCCCCCTGTAAAGAGTCACGCCACCGTATCCCCCCGCTGCAGGCGCTGCCGGGGATATTTGCCAGGAGGAGTGGTAAAAGAACCCGTTTCGCAGATAGATGGCGTACATATCGTCAATCAGATCCGTCTTGTCCTCCGGGGTAAGCGCTCTAATCTCAGGGTAAATATCCTCATAGGCATTAAAAACCTGTTCAATTCTGTCCTTAAAGCTCCTGACAGAAACAGAGGCGCCCTCCTCCCCGTGATCCCAGAGTGAGGCGAGGGCCATCTGCCCGGCGACACTGTACACAGCCCGGCAGGCTCCCCGGCTGCCTCCCGGATTCGGGATGTCAAGCCGTCTGCAGATTGAAGATATCAGGTCGTCAGCCATCTGATTCACTCTTCCCCGAGATATCTCACAGCTTCGTCTTTCACCGAACCGGACAGGCCGCTCTCGCTTTCAATGACATCCCTCAGGATATCAGGTCTCTCTGTCAGCACACAGAGGGGGAGGATCCCGAAGAGAAACTCCAGATCTTTCTCCCCGGTCGCACTGTCCAGGATCGATTTCGCGTCCGTGAGGACGGTTTCCAGCCTCTGGATGAGGAATCTGCTAAGGCCCATCCGCCGGAATGCGGCAGTGCGCAGCGGATGTCTTTTCCCGCGAGAATATGCAATGAATCCGTCCGCACGCCGGCCAGGCGTGAAAATCGTTTCAGACACAGCATCGGCCCCGATAAAGCACTCGCTGAGTACAGGGAGCATGTAGTTATACAGTCCCAACGGCTCAACCGCAAGGTCTTCCGCATATGGATGCGTCCAGATGATCTGTTTCCTGGAGGATCCCAGTGTCTGGGGGAGAATATCCGCCCAGCCCCTGCTAAACATATTGTCCACGGCCACAACGGGGTCATCTGCATTTTCAACCGCATCCGTGATTCCACTGTCATATTCGTGATACAGTGTCAGCCTCCCGGCTTGTCTTGCGTACAGGGAAACAGACAGCGCATCGGCAATATCGCGACCCCCGGGCCCCGCAATGAGCAAAGGAACATGGTTGATGTGGGCCGCATATAAAAAAGCCGCCAGCATGGGACAAAAGCCGGTCTCCACCCCAGCGCATACCAGATTCTGAGAAAGCGTGTAAAGTTCGTCCCCCCATGTCTCTGACCACTCCACCTCGCTGTCCGGATACAGATCCGCCGGCGCGGCTGTATATCGCCATGGAACCGTCCGTTGTCCGGAATCCGGTGTATTGGCGGACTGAGGTAAAAACATTGAGAGATCCGCGATGAAACCTGCCATATTCTCCTGCGCGTCGGCAATCTTTTTGCGAACCTCCGCCAGCGTGTCATTCCCAAGCGCCTCATACTGTTCTATCCGGGCGGATTTTACATCAAGTTCATTCTGCAACGCCTCATTCTCCTCGAGGAGGGATCTGTGCCGTTCTTCAGCCGCGCTTACCGCATGTTCAATATCTGCCAGGTGGCCTGCCAGCGCCCTGTTTTCCTGCTCAAGTTTGCTCCTGCGCTCCGCGGCTTCCGCCTCCGCTTTCGCAATCTGCCCGGAGTGGGATCTGTACCATTCCCGTGAAAGGGCCTCTTCGCACACCTGCCTTAATCCATCGTGATTCATCGCGATTCGAGCCAGGATGTCTGTGTCTATATCGCCTGCATCAATGTTTGCGTTCGCACGCTTCACAAAATCGTCAACCGCCTGCCGGGCCTGGTCAGGGGAGCAGTTCAGCCTCAGAGCGGCCTCCCCATACAGAGATTCCCCGCTAATCCTTTCCAAAAGTGATTTGACGCGTCTCCACTCCGCTTTCGTGCCGCCGACACTGTCGCTGAACGCCTTCCATGTAAATCGTTTCAGAATCAGCGACAGAACTGCCCTGTCCGGGTTTCCGACCTGCACATATTCGGACGGTTTCCCCGGCCAAAGCGATTTCAGAAATTTCAGATCGATGTTCTCACAGGCGTATATGTCATCAGGGGCAATTGTGTAAACCGGCAGGAAACATGTTGTTTCCGCAAGCTTTGCATGTTTCTCCATGGTGTTGAGGTCGCTCCTGCGGCATAGAACCCCGGTCAGAGAACCACTCCCTGACCTGCTGGCGAAAAAAGTATCGCAGATCACTGCGTGTGCCCATACTGTTCCTTCGTGGAGATGCCTCACCACACCTTCTACCGATCCGGTATCCAGCACCACAATACGGATTGGCGAATAGCTTTCCATATAACTCGACTCGATATAGTCGTATGTGGGGTTCTTTTTGCTAGGGATCGCGGTCCAGTCCCAGACGCCGACCTCTCCAATCGATGTTGGTCCGTCATTGAAGTACAGCAGTTCCCGGTTTTCAAAACAGTTTTCCACACGGTCGGATCTGTATGGTCTGTGCAGCGTATCGTCCTCAATATCGGCCATCCGAAGCAGGCGCGGATGCCCGTCGTTGTCCTTGACAACACGGCACAGAGAAGTGAAAGATACTTCGCCGTCAAACATCATAATCCCTCCAGCAGTCATTGTGGATGGTCTTTTCCAGCAAACGCAGTGCGCTGCGGGAAATTTCTCCCCGCCGTACCGCTGCGGTAAGCCACTCTTTTGTCCGTGGGTATTTTTCCAGTCTTGCGATAAGACTGCCGACCGCATGCGTCACGGGAACCACCGGCCCGGGGCAGGCATCCAGTCTCCTGACGAGCCTGCTGTCCCGCGCTAGGGCGTCCATATCAGCACTCTCGCGCTCAAATCGAATAGAGCGGATGCGGTCACATCCCTGGAAGAGCTCTACCTCTGTCCCGAACGAGAGCTCATCGATGACCAGAGGTTCTCCACCGGTGATTTTGCAGATATACTCCGTCCTGCCTTTTCTATGAACGGCTGCCTTTCCGTCATAGGCGCCCGAAACCGTGATACACCTGGCCGGAGGAAGTCTGGCGTATTTTTCCTCATTCAGCGGATTTCCCTCAATATCAGACACTGTGACCTCCGGCAGCGAGGCTTTTCTGTTCAAGGGCCGCCGAACCAGGTAGGAGAAAGCCAATGCCCCCGATTTCCCAAGTGAAACCAGCTGCTCCTTTCCCCTGGTGAGAAGCCTGTACAGTTTTCCATCTCCGGCGTCCTGCATATTCGCTGTCTCCGGGTACGATTTCAGTTCTGTGTCACCGCCCTGCAAATACAGGTAAATCTCAGCTGCGTCGTAGTATATGAAGTATGGATCCCGTATGTACACAGGCCAGACCGGGTAGAATTTCGCCGGCTTTTCAGTCAGGAAGACGGCATATTTCAGAAAGAAATTTGCGGCCTCCTCCGAAAACTTTTTAATGTGAATTCTGTACAGATACCAATTAAAGAATGATTTTTCCTGTGTTTTTGCCATCTCTTCCGCCTGTATGTCCGTGGGTAAATCATACAGGGGACGCCTGTGCAGCAGATAGTAAAAATGTCCAAAGTAGGCTTTGCCACCCGTCTGGATCATCTCTCCGGTCTGCCCGTCAAAAAAAGAACCGCCCAGGTTAACCCCGGGCACCTCAGTCGGCCAGTACCTTTTCAGCGCATCGTTAGCACCCTTGTATTCTATGCTGTAAACTTCGCTCGGGGCAGAGCCAACATTCAGGTAAGTCGTGCCAATTCGTTCAATTCTCTCAAAAGAATACTCGTATGCCTGGCGGGAGTCTCCCGTAATCCTGATCCTGCTACAGTTTGCCCTTTCGTCTGGTGGGAAAAAGAATCCCAGCTGCAGGATAAAACCGGAGTCTTTGACCACAATTCGCAGGGGCATGATATGGCTGCTGAGACTCTGCAGACGCCGGCCATAGTCCGGGTCAAATGAAACCTGGCGTTCATCACATTCCTTGTTGGGGGACGCAGGGTCATGGCGAAAGTGCTGCGCTTTTATTCCTGGCGCTGTGAGCAGGACATTCTGTGTGCACAGTTCGCAGACAAAATGGCCGCTCTTTGCCGCAACCCCGTGGGGAAACAGTCTGCAGGCCTCCTCCGCAGTGATACGGCGGTACCCTGTCGTGGGATCCCATAAGCATACATGAGTCAGCGGCATCCGCGAGCACCCCCTACCCAAACCGCAGGCATTCATCTTCTCTATGATAGTGCCATCTCAGAAAGCATCTGGTATTCTTCCCATGTTGCGATCCATGCCATCCGCAGGGGTGAGCGGACTCCGTCTTTCGGCGCTTATCGGCACCGTCGAAAAAAGGCGGTGCTTTCGCACCGCCTCTGGGGATCTCGCACGGTGCCCGTGCCACTCCTCGGTATAGCTAATCTGAATCACATCATCCACTCATAGTGGCTTGCTTCATCTCTTCCCGAACCAGCGATCCTATCAGCGTACACATCCCGCCCCGGTTCTAATCAGAACATGAGATCGGGGTTCCCGACCAAACGCGAACCATACCTGTCAGCATGGCAGAACCGGGTACGGGGCAGATTCCGACTGTTTGCCTTCAAGGCAAACGGATAAAGCCTCTGTGCATGAACACACGATCCGGCCGCTGGCAAAGCACATATTACGGCACCTGCAACACACTGACCGTCCGCAGCCACACCCGGCCGTCATCCGTGGGCCAGCCGCCGGGCCAGCCCGCCCAGTCTCTTCACGGCATCCCGGGCGCTGTCATCCCACGGGACGGCGGCGCAGTTGAACCGGAACGAGCTCTCCATCCCGGCGGGGGCGTTGAACAGCCGGCTGGGGGAGATGGAGATGCCGTGGGAGCTGGCCAGGGTGCTCAGGCTGTCCGCGTCCATGCCGTCCGGCAGCGTCACCCACAGGTAGATGCCGCCTTTCGGCTCCGAGACCCGGGTGCCTTTCGGGAAGTACTCCAGCATCAGGTCGCGGTACGAGTCCATGATCTTCTTGATCTGCTTGCGGAAGAAGCCCACATAGTTCTCCGCCTTGCCGCTGAGCAGGAAGCTGGCCATGGCGGTCTGCAGATAGCCCGGGGCGTAGGAGACCGCCAGGTGCTTGTAGAACGAGATGGCGTCCTTGTACCGCCCGCCCAGGATGAAGCCCGTGCGGGTGGGGGGATACAGGCACTTGCCGAAGCCGGACAGATAGATCACATTGTCGTTGTCAAAGCTCTTCAGGGGCAGCGGCCGGTGATCCGCAAAGCTGATCTCGCCCTGGATGTCGTCCTCGATGATGGGGATGTTGTAGCTGGAGCACAGCCGCACCAGGCGGATCTTCGCCTCGTCCGGCATCGTGGCTCCGGTGGGGTTGGAGAAGGTGGAGCACAGCAGCAGGCACGCCGGGCGCACACCGTGTTCCAGCATGGAGGAGAACGCGTCCACATCCAGCCCCGTGACCGGATCCCCGGGCACCGGGATCACCCGGTAGTTGAAATAGCGGGCCAGGAAGAAGAAGCCGGTGTGGCCGGGCACCTCCACGGCGATTTCGCTGCCCGGCTCCGCGCAGGCGCGCAGGGCCAGGATCGTGCCGTCCGTGACGCTGCGCACCACGGAGATGTCCTCCACCACGCACGAGAACTCGCACGGGGCGATCCACTTCATGAGGGCCTTCTTCAGATCCGCCAGGTCGTGGAGGAACGGCTGGCCGTTTTCCTGGAGCTTCGTCTCCCGCATGGCGTCCGCAAAGCAGTTGTCAAAGAGCTCGCGGGCGTAGAGCAGGGGGGAGGCGCTGGTGGTGCCGAAGCTCTCGTCGATGTCGTTGTTCACATTGAACGCCACATTGCTGTATCTGGGCATGAAAGTGTCAAACAGGCTGTAGCGGTCGCTGGCGTTCAGGCGCAGGTTCTGGCTGCGCTCCCGGACATGGGGGTCGTCCGTCTCCGTGCTGACATAGTAGCCGGAGTGGGGACGGGACTCCACAATGCGCTCGGCCACCAGGCTGCTGTACGCGTTGATCACCGGCGTGACGCTGGTCTTATACTGTCTGGACAGCGTGCGGATGGAGGGGAGCTTGTCTCCCGGGCTCACTACCCCGCGCCGGATCATGGAGAGGATCGCGTTGCGGATCATGGTCTCCTTGTTCACACTGTCAGCTGCCATGTTCTCACGACCTTTTCCGTCTGATCTCCCCGGCGGTCCGCCGCGGGACGCCGGATACCATTATGATACAACTTTTCCGGGGAAAAACCAACAACAGTTTTTATGGTTTGCCCGGGAAAGTGTACATTCAAATTTCCCCGTCCGTTCTGATAAGATAGCACACGGAAGAGTGCGCCGTTCCGGCACCCGGGACGGCAGCGGGGCGGATCCGGGAACGGAGGCCGCCGGAGTGAGAAACGCGGAACATCAGAACACAGGCCGCAGGGCCGGAGAAAACAGAAAGCGGAGATGAGCAACTTATGGATTTTGATTTTACCATTCCTGTCATGCCCCCCTACATGAAACCGGTGGAGAGAGACTTCCCCATCACGCCAAAAGAGAACCTCATGCGGGTGTTCCATCATGAGAAACCCATGTGGATGCCGGCCATCCACCAGGCCACGCAGTGGATCTTCCCCAGGGCGTTCCAGGACATGCCGCCCGATATGGATCGCGACGGCGAGGACTGGTTCGGCACGAAGTACAAATACGAGGCGGCCCAGGAGGGCTCCACCCCCGTGCCCGGGCTGTTCGACGAGATCGGCGAGTGGCGCGAGAAGATGATCTTCCCGGATCTGGACAAGGTGGACTGGGCCGCGGATCTGGAGGGCTTTGTCCGGGACGACAAACGGGCGCTGGCGCTGCGCCTGGGCAACGGCATTTTCGAGCGGCTGCACATCAGCGAGGGCTTTGAGCAGGCGCTGTGCGATGTCCTGCTGGAGCCGGAGGAGTGCAAGGCGTTCTTCGACCGCCTGGGCCAGTACAAGATTGACTCGTTCCACCACCTCAACGACACCTTCCACCTGGACTACGCCTGCCACAACGACGACTGGGCCAATGCCAAGTCCCAGTTCTTCTCCCTGGAGGTCTACGAGACCGAGCTGCTGGACTCCGCCGTGGCGCTGGCGGATGCGATCCACTCGGCCGGCTGCGGCTACATGCTGCACTGCTGCGGCAAGATGGAGGTCTTCCTGCCCTACATCGTCAACGACATCAAGGCGGATCTGCTGGAGATCCAGACCATCAACGACCAGCGCATGATCCTGGACAAGTACGGCGACAAAACCTCGCCCATCTTCTCCGCGGATCCCTACATCATGTACAATCCGAAGACCACACCGGAGGAGGCCCGGGAGTACGCCCGCAGCATCGTGGACAAATACGGCGCCCACACCTGCAAGGGCTCCGGCGCCGTGGTCCGGCTGTGCGGAAACATCCCGGAGACCTACTACGCGTTTGCCAACGAACTTTATGAATACAGCCTGAAGCTCTACAAAGATCTCCAGTAAGGCGCTTCAGACAGGGAGGCTTTCTATGTATCAGTTTGTACCTGCAACAGACCGGATCCTCCGCATGCGGGAGCGGATCCGGGACCGCGTCCTCATCTACGACTCGGAGCGGATGCGGATTTTGACCGAGAGCACGAAGAAGAACGAGCATGTGCTGCCCGCCATCCGTCGCCCCCTGTTCTTTAAGGATCTGTGCGAGCAGATGACCATCCTCATTGACGACGACGAGATCATCGTCGGCAACAAGGGGCCCCACCTGTTCAGCAGCGTGTCCTACCCCGAGTGGAGCGGCACGGACTGGGTCATTGACGCGGTGGAGAAGGGCGAGTGGACGCTGCGCGACGACGGGCTGTACCACAACCCGGACGACGACGACATCCGCTACTGCATCACCCCGGAGGACTACGAGTACATGCGCTCCGTCCGGGACTACTGGAAAGACCGCAAGGTGGGCACCATGGCGGACGCCTGGCAGCCGGAGTGCTTCCAGGAGCTGCGGGATCTCAACATCAGCAACTACAAGGAGGGCGGCCAGAGCCTGGCGGGACTGCCCGCGGGACACCTGATCGCCGGCTACAACAAGATCATCCATGTGGGCTACGGGGCGCTGCTCCGCCAGGCCCAGAGCTGGATTGACGAGCACAAGAACTGCCTGATGGGCGACGACATCAACAAGTACATCTTCTACAAGGCGGAGGCCATCACCTGCGAGGGCGCCATCACCCTGGTGCGCCGCTACGGCGAGAAGTGCATGGAGCTGGCCGCGCAGTGCCAGGATCCAAAGCGCAGGGCCGAGCTGGAGAAGATGGGCGACGGCATCCTCTGGCTCAGCGAGAACCCGGCCCGGAACTTCCGGGAGGCGGTGCAGGGCATCATGCTCTACCAGGTCATGATCCAGATCTACGACCGCACGCCCAGCCCGTCCATCGGCCGGTTCGACCAGTACACCTGGCCGTACCTGAAGAAGGATCTGGAAGAGGGCACCATCACCATGGAAGAGGCCCAGGAGATCGTGGACGCCTTCTTCCTGAAACTCAACTGCTTCTACTCCGGTGCGCCGATCCTCATCAAGGACACCATCGGCGTGGGCAACACCTACCAGAATGTCACCATCGGCGGCCTGGATCCCGAGACGGGCGAGGACGCCAGCAACCCGGTGTCGTTCATGGTGTTCGAGACCATCGGCCGGCTGAAGCTCCACGACCCCACCCTGGTGTTCCGCACCAGCTCCAAGACGCCCCAGAAGCTCTGGGACTGCGCCATCGCCACCTCCCGCCTCGTGGGCGGCCTGCCGCTGTACTACAACGACGATGTGGTCATCCCCACCATGGTCAAGGAGATGGGCTACGAGCTGAAAGACGCCCGGGACTACGGCTGCATCGGCTGCCAGGAGATCGTGGGCTGCGGCAACGACTACCCGGCGCCCAACGGCCTGCAGCCGCCCCACGCCGCGC
The DNA here is from genome assembly GCA_964422185.1 of uncultured Oscillospiraceae bacterium. Taxonomy (GTDB): domain Bacteria; phylum Bacillota; class Clostridia; order Oscillospirales; family Oscillospiraceae; genus CALXCT01. The sequence goes on along the minus strand of CAYRAG010000009.1, from coordinate 13,495 downwards.
TGTGGTGGGGCAGCATTCTGGACATGGCCATCAACGACGGCAAGAACCCGTTTAACAATGTCCAGTCCAGCCTCCACACCGGCTTCCTGTACGAGATGAACAGCATCGAGGAGGTCCGTGAGGCGGTGCGGAAGATGGCGCAGCATGTCATGAACATGTACATCACCATCCAGAACTACACGGAGACCCAGGTCATGTTCTGGGCGCCGGAGAGCGTGCTGTCCCTGTCCATTGAGGGCTGCATGGAGAACGGCAAGGACTGCACCCAGGGCGGCGCGAAGTACAACTCCTTCGGCGGCACGGCCACCGGTCTGGCCACCCTGGCCGACTCCCTGACCACCATCAAGTACATGTGCTTTGACAAGAAGCTGTGCACCACCCGGGAGCTCTACGACGCCGTGATCGACAACTGGGAGGGCCACGAGACGCTGCGCCAGCAGATTCTGGATGTAGTGCCCCACTTCGGCAACGGCGACCCCTACGCGGACATGGAGATGCAGTGGATCACCGACACCTACCACGACCTGTGCAAGGGCATGCGCACCACCCGGTGCAATGTCTACAAGGCGGGTCTGTACGGCTCCTCCGACCACATCAACCAGGGCCGGTTCACCTGGGGCACCCCGGACGGCCGGAAGTACCCGGATCCCATCGCGGACGCCGCGTCTCCCGCCCAGGGCCGGGACAAGAGGGGCCCGCTGACGGTCATGAACAGCGCCCGCTGCTACGACCACACGAACTTCCTGGGCGGCATCGCCCTGAACCTGCGCATGCACCCGTCCGTGCTCAGCAATGACGCCGGCGTGGAGAAGCTGCGCGACGCCACCCAGTCCTACTTCCACGACGGCGGCATGGAGATCCAGTACAATGTCGTGGACACCGACACCCTGCGCGCGGCGCAGGAGCACCCGGAGGAGTACCGGGATCTGGTGGTCCGGATCGCCGGCTACTCGGCCTACTTTGTGGAGCTGGGCCGGGATCTGCAGGACGACATCATCTCCCGCAACGAGTGCAGGCTCTAAAATACAGGAGGCGGAACTGATTTTATGGTAGAATGGAAGGAAATCACTCCCCGCGTGGCGAAGATGCGCGAGCGCTACCGCAACACCGAGCCCCATCTGTGCACGGCGCGCTTCCGTCTCGTCACGGACTTCTACATGAACAACATGGAGCTGACCGGCATCCTGAAGCGGGCGAAGAACCTGCGCAATCTGTTTGAGAACATGCCGGTGCTGGTCAACGAGGACGAGCTGATCGTGGGCGAGCAGGGCACCTCCTACCGCGCCAGCGCGCTCTACCCGGAGACGAACTTCAAGTGGCTGGTGGAGGAGCTGGAGACCGGGGATCCCGGCGCCCGGGAGTCCGACCCCTACATCGTGGATCCGGAGGACAAGGAGTACATCCTGAGCAAGAAGGACTTCTGGCTGCACAACAACATGTCCGCCATGTTCGACGCCTACATCCCCCGGGGCTACCGCAAGGTGGCCGGCAACGGCGCGCTGATGTATGTGCTGGATCAGAACGCCAACACCCCCGTCGGGCACTTCTGCACCGGCTACGACAAGGCCTGCACCGTGGGCTTTGAGGCCGTCCGGCAGGAGGCCGAGGCGAAGATGGAGGAGCTGGAGCGCACCGGCATCATGGGGGACAACAACCGCAAGTACAACTTCTACCGTGCGGTGTCCATCGTCACGAAAGGCATCATCATCTGGGCCAAGCGCTACGGCAAAGAGTGCGCCCGCCAGGCCGCCGGGCAGACCGACCCCGTGCGCAAGGCGGAGCTGCTGGATATGGCCGAGCGGCTGGACTGGATCATGGAGAAGCCCTGCCGCACTTTCCACGACGCGCTGCAGTGCATCTACCTGTACCATCTGGCCATGTGCCTGGACGGCCAGCAGCACGGCATCAGCCTGGGCCGCGTGGATCAGTATCTCGGCAAGTACTACGAGGCGGATCTGGCCGCCGGCCGGATCACCCCGGAGAAGGCCCAGGAGCTCATGGATCTGTTCTATCTGAAGCTGGCCGAGCCCAACAAGATGATCCGCTACGACCCCGCCACCATCGCCAACCCCGGCTACACCAGCGGGTTCCTGATGACCATGGGCGGCGTGGACAAGCAGGGCAACGACGCCACGAATCCCGTGACCTACATGATGCTCCAGAGCGCCGGCCGTCTGCTGCTGCATACGCCGCCTCAGGCGCTGCGCATCCACAAGGGCACCCCCGCGGATCTGTGGGAGCTGGCCATTGAGACCACCAAGCGCTCCGGCGGCGTGCCCACTTTCGAGAACGACGATGTGATCATCCCCGCCCTGATGAAGCGCGGCCTGCCTCTGGACAGCGCCCGCAACTACACGCTCATCGGGTGCGTGGAGCCCACCGGCTGCGGAGACGAGTGGGCGCAGCCCGGCGGCACCGGCTGCGAGTCCTATATCAACCTGGTGGGCTGCCTGCTCCAGGCCATCAACAACGGCACGAACCCCGCGCCGGGCAAGGACGGCAAGATCAAGGAGCACACGGGCCTGCCCACCGGCTACCTCTACGAGATGACCAGCATGGACCAGGTGGTGGACGCGGTCAAGCAGCAGATCGAGTATTTCGTGCGCTGGCATGTGGCCTGCCAGACCATCTGGGAGTCCGTGGCGTCCTATCAGATGCCGCTGCCGCTGGTCTCCTGCATGTTCGAGGGCTGCATGGAGAGCGGCCTGGATGTCATGTGGGGCGGCGCGAAGTACAACTCCACCGGCAACAGCGCCATCGGCCTGGGCACGGTGGCCGACTCGCTGAACATCATCAACTACATGTGCTTTGAGAAGAAGCTGTGCACCACCCGGGAGCTCTACGACGCCGTCATGGCCAACTGGCAGGGCTACGAGGAGCTGCACCAGGTCATCCTCAACGAGGCGCCCCACTTCGGCAACAATGTGGCCGACGCCGACCAGTTCGTGCAGGTGGTGGCCGAGACCTACGCCGACGCCGTCAACCGCGCCACCGGCCCCAGAGGCCGCTGGAGCGCGGGCATGTACCCCGTCACCATGAACACCATTATGGGCCGCACCACCTGGGCCACCCCGGACGGCCGCGTGAAGGGCCAGCCCCTCTCCGACGGCATCTCCCCGGTTCAGGGCATGGACAAGAGCGGCCCGCTGTCCAGCCTGAACTCCGTGCTGCATTTTGACCAGACGAAGTTCGGCAACGGCACCCTGCTGAACATGAAATTCCACCCCACCGCGCTCAACAGCGCGGACGGCATGGCGAAGCTGAAAGCGGTCATCCAGACCTACTTCAGCCGCGGCGGCATGGAGATGCAGCTGAATGTGGTCAGCGCCGAGACGCTGCGGGACGCCCAGGAGAACCCGGAGGATTATAAGGATCTGGTGGTTCGCGTGGCCGGCTTCTCCGCCTACTTTGTGGAAGTGTTCAAGGACTGCCAGGACGATCTGATCCGGCGGACGGAAATGGAGATCTGACATGCCAGAACAACCGGTGAAGACAGACGATCTCCGGGGGATGGTCTATGACATCCAGGGCTTCTCCGTGCAGGACGGGCCCGGCATCCGAACCACCGTCTTCCTCAAGGGCTGTCCGCTGCACTGCCCCTGGTGCCACAGCCCGGAGTCCCAGGCGTTCTACCCCCAGCTGAGCTGGATCTCCATGCGGTGCATCGGCACGGAGCTGTGCGAGGAGCGCTGCCTGAAGGCGTGCCCGAAAGGCGCGCTGGAGCCGGGCGCCACGGGCACGGACACCAAGACCCACGAGCCGGTGCAGTATGTGCATGTCAACCGCAAACTCTGCGACAACTGCGGCGAATGCGCGAAGGTGTGCCACCCCCACGCCCTGTACATTTGCGGGGAGGAGTATACCGTAGAGCAGCTGATCGAGCGCGTCTCCGGAGACCGGTCGTTCTATGAGGCGTCCGGCGGCGGCGTGACCGTGTCCGGCGGCGAGGCGCTCAGCCAGGGCGAGTTCACGGTGGCGTTCCTCCGCCGTCTCAAGGAGGAGGGCTTCCACACGGCGCTGGACACCACGGGCTTCGCGCCGTGGGAGATGGTGGAGCGCACTCTGCCCTACACCGATCTGTATCTGTACGACCTGAAACATATGGACAGCCGCTCGCATCAGCAGGCCACCGGGGTTCCCAACGAGCGGATCCTGGAAAACGCCCGCAAAATCGCGGCGGCGGGCGGCAAGCTCCAGATCCGGATCCCGGTCATCCCCCGCTACAACAACGGCGAGGAGAACATCCGGAAGACCGCGGAGTTCTGCGCGTCCCTGGGCAATGACGCCGTCACCCTCGTGCAGCTGCTGCCCTACCACAACCTGGGGGTGTCCAAGCACCTGCGCATCAGCGACGAGCAGGTGCAGGAGGCGGTGCCCCCGTCCGACCAGGAGATGGCGCACATCAAGGAGATCGTGGAGAGCTACGGTCTGAATGCGGTCATCCATTAAACACACGACACGCGACGCAGCCGCCCGTATCCCCGAGATGCGGGCGGCTTCGCTGAACTGCCCGCGTCCCGGGCGCAATCCAAAACCTGGTGAGGTGAACCCACCTTGAAGAAAAATCTCAGTTCCACCCAGCGTGCGTTCCTCACGGTGCTGGGGGCGTTTTTCGTCAACACCGGATCCGGCTTCGCCGCGGCGCTCTCCCTGTTCTACCTGCCGATCATCAACGAGTACGGGTTCTCCCAGACCGCTCTGAGCCTGTATGTCTCCCTGATGAGCATCTGCGGGGTGTTCGCGCAGCCCGCCGTGGGGCATCTGCTGGACAGGTTCAGCAAAAAGCCCCAGGTCGTGGCGCTGGGCGGGGCCGCCCTGGGCGCGGTCAGCTATGTCTGGCTGTCCCGGTGCACCAGCCTGCCCATGTTCTACGCCGCCGGCGTGGCGCTGAGCTTTGTGGTACCGGTGGTCAGCGGCCTGTACGGCACCTCCGTCGTCACCCAGTGGTTCTCGGAGAAGCGCAGCGTGGCCCTGTCCGTGGTCACCATGGGCACCAGCTTCGGCACGGTGCTCTACTCCCAGGTGGCCCGCTACTTCATCGACCACATGGGCTGGCGGGCCGGCTACCTGTCCATGGGCGTGCTCATCGCCGTCATGACGGTCATCGGGGTGCTGTTTGTGTCCCCGCCGCCGGCCAGCCTGGGCATGCAGCCGTACGGCTGGGATCCCGCCAGGCAGGAGGAGGGCGCGGAGCCCGTCAGCGGCATGACGCTGCAGGAGGCGTTCCGCACGCCCGGCTTCTGGATCTTCCTGGTGGCCACCTTCTCCGGCAGCGCCTATGTCATGGGCATGCAGCAGAGCATCGTGCCCATGCTCCAGGTGGACTTCCAGTTCTCCGCGGCGCTGGCCACGACCCTGATGTCCCTGTTCAGCATCGTCTGCGCCCTCGCCAAGCCCCTGATGGGGATGATCTACGAGAAGGCGGGCGCCGGGCCCACGACGCTCCTGGTGGGCGTGCTGGTCAGCGCGGCGCTGATCCTCATCCTCCAGGGCAGCGGCCTGGCCGCGGCGGCTCTGGCCATGATCATCCTGGGCGTGGGGAACATGTTCGGCACCGTGATTCTGTACAGCTTCGGGGCGGAGAAATTCGGCAACCGGGCGTACAGCTCCATCATGGGCTATATCAACATCGCGTTCGCCCTGGGCGTCAGCGTCGGCCCGGTTCTGGCCGGGTGGATCTTCGACCGCACCGCCAGCTACACCGGCACCTACCGGATCTTCCTGCTGCTGTGCATCATCTCCACCGTCCTGACTCTGCTGGCCAACTGGAGTCTGAAGAGAACCAACGCCGCCAGGGCTTCCTGAACTGCCCGGATACGGGACAGCTCTCCAGAGCCCCGGCTCCGGCGGCCCGCGTGCGGGAAAAATACAAAATCAACCGGAGGGCTGCTCTCCCGCGGCTCTCCGGCTCATTCTGCCCCTGTCTTTCCCCGGCGTATGTGTCCGCCGGGAGATGGGGGACGGGGGCGCCTACGGCGCTTCAGGGAGAGGACGCCGGGAATCTCTGTACCGCGGCGGCCGGCATTCCCCGCCGGCGGGATCTTTCCCTGGAAAATTCTCCCGGCCTGTGATACAATCATC
>CAYRAG010000009.1:0-7314 GCA_964422185.1 uncultured Oscillospiraceae bacterium | reverse complement strand
CCCCGCCGGCGGGATCTTTCCCTGGAAAATTCTCCCGGCCTGTGATACAATCATCCGGAGAACACCGGGAGCTAAAGGAGGTCAACCCGAGATGACACAACAGTTTTTTCAGCAGCTGGACAAGCTGTACCAGGAGGGAAACCTGAACGAGATCGAGATGTACCTGGCGGACGCCCTGAGGCGCTGCGAGCCCCAGGATCGGGTCACCGTACTCAACGAGATCGGGGCGTTCTACCGGGGCATCAGCCGCTACGACCAGTCCGAGGCGGCCTTTCTCCAGGCCCTGACCGTCCTGGAGGCGGCGGGGCAGACCGGCTCGAAAGCCTACGCCACCGTCCTGCTCAACCTGGCGGGCGTCTACCGCCTGGCGGATCACTGCGACAAGGCGGTGGAGCTGTACGATCAGGTGCTGGAGATGCTGGATCCGGACACCTATGAATACGCCAGCGCCCTGAACAACTACTCCCTGGCGCGCCAGGCCATGGGCCAGCTGGACGAGGCCCAGGATCTGGCCGCCCGGGCCCTGGAGTGGGTGGAGGCCCACGGCGCCCCCGCCCACGAGGTGGCCACCTCCCTGAACAACCTGGCCGCCATCTGCGTGCGCAGAAACGACACCGAACAGGCGGCGGCCCTGCTGGACCGGGCGCTGGCCATGTACGACGCCATGCCCGAGCCCAACATCCACCACGCCGCCGCCCTGTACACCAGAGGGGTGGTTCACCTCGGCCAGGGCGACCTGGATCGGGCGGAGTCCTGTTTCCACCGGGCCCTGGAGCTCACCGACCACTTCTTCGGCCACAACGCGGAGTACCAGGTCATCGAGGACGCCCTGGAGAAAGTCCGCCAGGCCCGGGAGCGCGAGTCATGACCCTGCTGGAGCTCACGCGGGACTACTGGGAGAGCGCGGCAAAACCGGATCTGGCCCGGAACCGGCCGGATCTGCTGCCCAGGATCGCCGCCGGCCTGGCGGGCAACGGCTCTGAGTGCTTCGGGTACGACGATGAGCAGTCCCGGGATCACGACTGGGGCATCGACTTCTTTGTGTGGGTGGAGGATCGCGCCCTGATCCCGGAGCTGCAGGCGTGGAAAGAGGATCTGTTCCGCCGCCTCCCGCCCCGGTACCCCCGGGCGCGATCTGAGTACGGAGGCACCGTAGGCGTCATGACCTCCGGGGACTTCTACCGCTCCCTGCTGGGCGTAGAGGAGCCGCCGGACGACATCCTGCTCTGGCGCCGGGCGCCGGAGGAACAGTTCGCCATGGCCACCAACGGGTCGGTCTTCTGGGACGGCCCGGGGGTCTTCACCGCCCGGCGCGAGGGTTTTCTGGCCTACTACCCGGAGGATCTGCGCCGGAAGAAGATCGCCGCCCGCTGCATGGCCATCGCCCAGACCGGCCAGTACAACCTGCGCCGGGTCTCCCGCCGGGGAGACTGGGTCACCGCCCAGTTCGTCCTGGCGAAATTCGTCCAGGAGTCCTCCGGTCTGGTCTATCACCTGAACCGGGTCTACCGCCCGTACTACAAGTGGACTTACCGCCGCCTCCAGGAGCTGCCCCTTCTGGGCGGAGAGACCGCCGCGCAGCTGGACGCGCTGACCGCGGTGGAGGGCCGCACCGACGCCGCCCTGTGCGCCAGGGAGGAGATCGTCGGGCAGGTGTGCGCCCGGCTGGCGGAGACGCTGCGGGAGCAGGGCCTGAGCGACAGCGGCGACTGGTTCCTGGCCAGCCACGGCGAGGCGGTGCAGCGCACCATCCGGGACGAGCGGCTGCGCCGCCTGCCCGCGCAATACGAATGACCGGAAAACAGGGGAGGGATCCATCATGGAGTCGAGAGACAGCCTCATCGACGATATCATCGCAAGGGAGTACGAACAGTTCGACAAGGTGCAGAACCGGGGCGGCAGAGCGGACTGCCAGGACAATCCCCGGGAGTTTGACATCATGCGCCGCAGCCAGTTTCTCCAGTGGCCCGTGCCGCTGCTGGAGTCCTACCGCAGCGATCTCATCGCCGCGTCGGAGACCGGCCGGAACCTGCTGGCCGAGAAATACGCGCGGATGATGGAGTACACCTATCCGGAGGAATACGAGCAGCTGAAAGACCGCCTGCCGGAACTGACGGAGGAGAGCCGCGCCATCATCGACGAGTGCGCGGCCGCCGCCGTGGAGTGGCACGCCGCGTTCGCCCGGGACTACCCGGCGGTGGCGTCCTACGGAAGAGCCACCAGCGGCACGGCGGGCGGCTACCCCTCGGTGGAGGTCTACCTGCGGGGGGAGCTGGGCACCTATTCCCCCGGCACCCTGAAACTCTATCTGGCGCTTGTCCGGCAGCTCAGGCAGGACGGCGTCAACCTCGCGGAACAGACCGTATCCGCCACGGCGCGGCTGTGCGGTCTTCCCGGCCTGGACGCGCTGGAGTCCAGACTGCGCCGCTGACCCGGCAAGACACCGCCCTCCGTCCTGTCCACGGGGGGCGATTTCTTCTCCTGCTGACTTTCCCATGCACAGCCGGGCGCGGGAAGAGACAGAGAGACCCGTACGGGCGGGATGCGCACAGCATCCCTGTCCCGCACGGGTCTCTTTTTCTCCGCAGAAATTCGAGTCCGGTGATACTCAGCGGCGCGGCTTACACATCCAGTGCCGCGTGGTAGCCGTCGTATACCGCTTTCGTGATGTTCGCGGGCCGGTCGCAGTCGCCGACGATCCGCACAAACGGAGCCGCCAGGCGCAGGGGATCCACATCGGTCCGGTTCGCCCGCTGGCCCACGGCGCAGATCACGCTTTCGCCGGGGATGAGCACCTCCTGGCCGCTGCTGTCCCTGCAGACCACGCCCTCCGCGGTCACCCGCTGTCCGGTGCACTCCGTGTGAACCTGCACCAGCTCGTCGAGCATCTTCATCAGGATGGGGCGGTGGCGGATATTGCAGTCCGGCGCCAGGGTATCCCGCATCTCCACCAGATGCACCGTCTTGCCCTCCTGGGCCAGATGGATCGCGCACTCGCAGCCGGCCAGGCCGCCGCCCAGCACGACGACGCTGTCCTTCACCTTATCCGTGTTCCGGTAGTAGTCCGTAACCACGATCACATTCTCCCCGTCAATGCCGGGCAGAGGCGGGACAATGGGATTGGAGCCCACCGCCACAATGAGGGCGTCCGGCGCCTCCCGCTCCACATACTCCGCCGTCACCGGGGTGTTGAGCCGGATCTCCACGCCCTCCTCTTTCACCAGGCGCTCCAAGGTCAGCCCCAGCTCGTACATCTCCCGCTTGAACGGGATCGCCTGCTCGCCTTTCAGGATGCCGCCCACCTCGTCGGACTTCTCGCACAGGACGACCGAGTGCCCCCTGCGTGCGGCGGTGAGCGCCGCCTCCAGACCGGCCACGCCGGCGCCGGCGATGAGCACTTTCTTCGGGCGGGCGGCCGGCGTCACATCCATCCCCTCAAGCTCCCGGCCCACCAGCGGGTTGACCGCGCAGCGCCGGGTCTGGGTCGTGGGCCGCTCCGCCATGCAGGTGAAGCAGCGCAGGCACTTGACGATCTTCTCCTCATGGCCCGCCATCACCTTCCGGGGCAGGAACGGATCCGCCAGCAGCTCCCGGGCCATATAGATGAGATCCGCCTTGCCGCTGGCCAGGATATCCTCCATCATGGCGGGGTCGTTAATCGCCCCGATGGTGGCCACCGGCACGCTGACATGCTTTTTAATCTCCGCCGCCAGATGGACATTCACCCCGTGCTCGGCGAACATGGGCGGGTGGGTGTTGAAGAATCCGAACTGGTAGGAGCCCGCGGACACATGGATGAGATCCACCAGATCCTCCACGGCGTGGGCGATCCGGCAGCCCTCCTCCAGATCGTAGCCGCCCTCAAACAGCTCCGAGCCGCTCATGCGCAGCTCGATGGGGAAGCCGGGGCCCACCGCCGCACGAACCGCGGTCAGCACCTCCCGGACCAGGCGTACCCGGTTTTCCAGACTGCCGCCGTACTCGTCCGTCCGGTGGTTGAAGTAGGGGGAGAGGAACTGGTTGAGCAGCCAGCTGTGGCCCGCGTGCACCATGACCATCTCAAAGCCGGCCCGTTTGGCCAGCCCCGCGGCGTTGCCGTAGGAGGCCACGATATCCGCGATCTGCTCTTTCGTCAGGCCGTGCACCTCATGGCCGTCCGGCCGGACGCCGTCTGACGGCCCGTACTGGCACAGGGCGGCCTTCTTGTTCTTATCCGCCAGATAGGTGCCGGCGTACTGGCCGGAGTGGGACAGCTCCACGCTGGGGATCGCGCCGTGGCGTCTGATGGCGTCCGCGGTGTAGGTGAACGAGGCCAGGGAGCCCGGCGTCTGCAGATCCAGATGGAGCATGTGGGAGCCGTCCGTCTCCGGGTGAACCACCAGCTCGCTGACGGTGACGACCGCCGCGCCGCCTTTCGCCCGCAGCTCGTAGAATCCCACAGACCGCGGGCCCAGGCAGCAGTCCGCCGTGATGTCCGTGGCGCCCATGGGCGCTGAGCACATCCGGTTGCGCAGGGTCAGTCTGCCCAGCTGAAGGGGGGATGTCAGGTGAGGATATTTCGTGTCCATGCTGTCGTTTCGGCCGCTCTCCGCGCCGCGCCGGGGGAGAGGGCCGAAGTCACCTCCTTATCGTATGTTCCTTTTTTTGCCGCTTTGTCCTGTCTTCCGCCGCCGGACGGCGTGTTCCCGCCGGCCTGTCCCGGGCCGTCCCCGCGGGTGAACCGGGCGCGGCTTGTTCTCGTTACTATTTTATTTTGATATCCCGGAAAAGTCAACCGCAGAGTAGAATATCAGGGATCAAATCCGCCGGGCGGACACGGCGCGGCGGGGAAGAGCCGGCGCCGGGCGCGGCCCGGATAGTCCTCGGATCCCCCTGAAAGCGAACAGGGACAGCGCCGACGATCTACCATAGCGCTGTCCCTGTATGGATTCAGATTTACTCTGAGCGCGGAGGGCTCTCTCAGTCCGGATAGCGCAGCTCGTTGGGATCCCAGCCCATCACCGCGCTGACCGCCTTAAAATAGTAGTAGTACCTGCCGTTGTCCAGCGTTTTGATCTTCCGGGCGATCATGGGCTTCATGTCCTCCGGCAGCATGGGGTAGAACTCGTCGATAATCTCGTCCACCGTGTCCGCCTCTTTCTCGTACTCGTGCACGGCGTAGTTGATCGTCGGGTTCGCGCCGTAGTCATAGAGGATGTTGAAGTGGATGTTCAGCCCGTACAGCCTGGGATCCGGGCGCTGCGCGGGATCCGCGGCCCCGTCCGAGGCGGAGCGGATCCAGCGGCCCCGGGGCGCGCTGCGCTCGTCCGCGGGGGCGGTGCAGTCGCTGATGGAGTAGCAGTACTTCTTCGCGCATCTGCTCAGTTTGAGGATATTCCCCTGCGCGGGGGAGTGCCGGGTGACCACGATGTCGCACCCGGGCAGATCGACGCCGGGCGTGACCTTATACCAGTTGCAGCGGAAAGTCTCGATGTTCTCCAGACCCTCCTCCTCCGCGTGCCGGCGCACATAGCGGAGCATGTCCTCGCCGTAGTCCACCGCGATCACGCGTCCGGCGCGCCTGGCCAGCAGGTTGGTCAGGGGGCCGGTGCCGCAGCACAGATCCATGACCGTGTCCTCCGGCCCGATGTCCAGGAGCGCCACCTGCTTTTCCGCCATCTCCCGGCTGGCGGCGGAGCGGGCCTCCCACTGCTGCGCCCCCCGGTTCCAGAGCTCCGCGGTCTCATCGTCCTGGGCGCGCACGCCCCAGTCGTTGTGCTTCTCCAGTTCCAGCCAGTTCAGCCAGCCCATGCGATCCTCTCCTCTCCGTCTCAGTCCGCGCTCTGATCCGGATAGACAATCGCGGCCAGCTCGCTGTCTGAGAGGGTGTAATCGTAGAACCTCTCATAGAAGTCCCGGGTCGCGGCCTCCACATCGTTGTCCGGGAACAGATCCGGCTGGATGACCATCGGCGCCCAGACCATCTGCAGCGCGCTCTCCATGCTCCCCATGCTCCAGCCGGCGGGGTTGCAGTACACCTTTCCGTTCTTCACGGCGTCCAGACCCGCGTATTTCTCAGAGGTGCGGAAAATCTCCGCCAGCTCCGGCGTCTCCGTAATGATGATATCCGGGTTCTGCTCCAGCAGCGCCTCGTCGCTGATCTCCACGCGGCTGCCCTCCAGGCCGATTTTGCTGGCGACATTCACGCCGCCGCAGGCCTGGATCCAGAAATCCGGAATGGAGTTGAGGCCGGCCGTGCCGTTCTCAATACGGCCGTAATAGACCAGCGGACGCTGATCGTCCGTCAGATCCTTCGTCAGGGCGGTGGTGTCGTCGATGAGGCCCTGGTAGTACTCCGCGTACTCGGACGCCTCCTGCGCGGCGTCGCCGCCGAGGATATCGCCCACCAGTTTCACCGCCTCAATCAGCGTATCCGAGGAGATGACCGTCAGATAGGCGGCCGGGATCCCCACCTGGCGCAGCGCGTCAATGGTATCCGGGACATCCGAGAGCACCACGGTGGGATTGATCACCGCGACCTCCTCCGCGTTCGCGCTGTCCCGGGTGGCGGGCGGCACATTGTCCAGGCCGGGGAACATGCTGCGGTTCAGGGAGCCCTCGCTGTAGTCAAAGCCCTGGCCCAGGGTGGCCACGGCGTCCGTGCCGCCCAGCATCAGAACGGCCATGGTGTTCACGGCCACGCAGGTCATGATCCTGATGTCCCCGTCCGCCTGGAACTCCACAGTATCGCCGTTCATATCCGTCACCGTGCGGGTCTCCGGCTGCGCCGGCTCGCTCCCGCCCGGCGCGGCGGATTCGCTCTGGCTGGGCGCCGGCTCACTCTGGCCGGGCGCGGGGCTCTCGGAATTCGTTCCGGCGTCTCCGCCGCCTCCGCAGGCGGACAGGGCAAACACCATGGACAGACACAGCAGCAGGGATACGATTTTTCTCAAAGTGATCTCCTTCTTTCTTTTCGTGTGACGGTGGAACCGCCTCTCCGGGCGGATTCCGGCTTCCGGAGCCGCCGGTGCGCCCCGCGCCGCCCGAACCGGGGGGACAGGAAAAAAGCCCCCTCCGGGTATCTGAACCGACAGATACTCAGAAGGGGCTCGTCCACCAACCTCTGAATCGGGGAACGCGGTATGCCGCGCCGGCCGGACTTTCCGGAAAACGGACGGTGCCCGTCAGCACCGCCGCGCCGGAGGCCGGGGCCTGAAACCGTTTCCCACAGCCAGTATACCGCCCGGAACGGGCGTTGTCAATCCTCTTTTCGGCGCTTCGGCGGGTGTTCCGCGTCCCTCTGTCCCTGCCTTTAAAGCCGGGTTCCGGACGGCG
>CAYRAG010000008.1:28132-49386 GCA_964422185.1 uncultured Oscillospiraceae bacterium | reverse complement strand
CGCCACCTTGCCAAGGTGGAGGTAGCGAGTTCGAGCCTCGTCACTCGCTCCAGACAAAAAGGTATCTGTGGTGAGCAGGTACCTTTTTTGTTTTCTCTCTCTCCGGGCCCGGCGCCGGATTTTTCCCGTCCGCGCATTGCAATCCGCCCGAATGTATGATAAAAAGAGGGGGAGCCGGACAGGAGGAGGGGTGGCCATGGACGAGATCAAATGGCTGGAGGTCACGGTGGAATCCACGGCGGATCAGCTGGATCAGGTGACCACCCTGCTGATGGCCAACGGCATGACCGGCCTGGTTATTGAGGACGAGGCGGACTTCCGCCGGTTTCTGGAGCAGAACCGGCAGTACTGGGACTATGTGGACGACGAACTGGTGGAGCGGATGAAAGGCGCCGCCCGGGTGAAGTTCTATGTCACGGACGACGAGGCCGGGAGGGCGCAGCTGGCGGAATACACCCGGGGCCTGACCGCGCCGTACACCACCGCGGTGCTGCGGGAGAACGACTGGGCCACCAGCTGGCAGAAGTACTACCGGCCCGTCCCGGTGGGCCGGCGCCTCCTGGTGGTGCCGGACTGGCTGCGGGATGAGCCGGTTCCCGAGGGCCGCGTGTGCGTGTACCTGAATCCGGGCCTGACTTTCGGCACGGGCTCCCACGCCTCCACCCAGCTGTGTCTGGCGGGTCTGGAGGATTTGATCACACCGGGCTGCCGGGTTCTGGATCTCGGCTGCGGGAGCGGGATACTGTCCATCGCCGCCCTGGTTCTGGGGGCGGCGGAGGCCGCCGCCGTGGATATCGACCCGAAAGCGGCGGATGTGGCCTGTGAGAACGCCGCCCTGAACGGCATCGGGAGAGACCGGTACCGGGTCCGCGCGGGCGATATCCTGTCTGACACCGCCCTGGCGTCGGAACTGGCCCGGACGCCGTGGGATCTCGTCCTCGCCAATATCGTGGCGGATGTGATTATCCCCCTGGCCCGGAAAGTGCCGGACATGATGGCGGAGGACGGCACCTTTCTGTGTTCCGGGATCATCGACAGCCGGGCCGGCGAGGTGGCTGCCGCCCTGGCCGCCGCGGGCCTGACCGTGACCGGCCGGCGGGAACAGAACGGCTGGGTCGCGCTGGCCGCGAAGCGCGGTTAGCCGCGCCCGCCCCGGAGAAAGGAGGTTTCGACCGTGGAACATATGCAGCCCCGTCCGCGCCCGCCCCGGGTGCTGGATGTGGAGTTTCCCAAAGACAGACGGATCATCGTCATCAGCGACATTCACGGCAACCTCCCGTTTCTCCAAAAACTCCTGAAAAAAGTAAACTTTTCCGCGGACGACATCCTGGTGCTGGACGGCGACATGATCGAAAAGGGGGACTACAGCCTGGACACCCTCCATTTCGTCATGGATCTGTGCCGCACGCACACGGTGTATCCCGTAGCGGGCAACTGCGACGATCTGATCCCCGAGTTCATTCAGGGCGACGGATCCGCCGACCCGTTCTTCCTGCACTTTCTCCGGCTCTGGCCCAGGAGCGCCCTGCTCCAGATGGGCGCCCTCCGGGGCGTGGACCGGGCGGAGTCTCTGGAGGATCTGACGCGGCTGCGCCAGGCGCTTCAGGGCAGCTTCCCCGAGGAGGTGGCCTTTCTCCGGGATCTGCCCACGGTCGTCCGATCCCCGGAGCTGATCTTCGTCCACGGCGGCGTGGATGACGAGGATCATCCCGAGACCATCTCCGCCTGGAAATGCATGAAATACGACAACTTCCTGCCGCGGGAGGTTCACTTCCGCCGGTGGTGCGTGGTCGGGCACTGGCCGGTGACCCTGTACGACCCTGACATCCCCAGCGCCGCCCCCATCATCCGCCGGGATCTGCATCTGATCAGCATTGACGGGGGCTGTGTTCTGAAGCTGGACGGCCAGCTCAACGCGCTGATTCTGCCCCGCGCCGGATCCGAGGACTTCACCTGGGTGTCCTACGACGGCAAGCCGACGGCCGTCGCACTGGACGACCAGGCGCCCTCCGCCCACTCCAGGAACATCCGCTGGATTGAGCACGACATGGAGGTGCTGGCCCCCGGCCCGGAGTTCTCCCGCTGCCGCCATGTGGCGACGGGCTACGAGATGGACATCCTCACCCGCTACCTCTACAAACCGGGCGAACGGTTCACCCCCTGCGAGGACGCCACGGACTACGAGCTGCCGGTGACCGCCGGCGACCGGCTGTCCATTGTGGAGCAGACCTCCCGGGGCGTGCTGGCGAAGAAGAACGGCGTCACCGGCTGGTACCGGGGCCGGCTGTCCCCGCTGGAGACGGAGCGGGACTGAACCCGCGCGGCGTACCGCGGGATTTGATTCTGATACGATGGGAGTGCGAGCACATGGACGACTGGGAAGAACTATGCCGTCATATAGCAGAGGACAGGCCGGTATCCTGGGAGGAGTTCCCGGATCTGGCGCTGTACATGGATCAGGTGATCTCGTATATGCCCCGGCAGCTCACACAGTTCCGGGAGGGCGAGAGTCTGACCTCCGCCATGGTAAACAACTACATCAAGGACGGCCTGCTGCCCCGGGCGGACGGCAAGCGGTACCGGGCGGAGCATCTCGCCTACCTCACCGCCATCTGCGCCATGAAGCGGGTGCTGACCGTGAAGGATGTGAAAGCGCTGCTGGCCGCCACCGACCCGGACAGGAACCCGAAAGAGTTCTACGAGCGGTTCTGCTCCGCCCTGGACGAGGCGCTGAGCGAGACCGCGCAGCGGATGCGCGGCGCGGAGAACAGCGAGGCGGAACTGGCCGACCTGGCGCTGAAGCTGGCGCTGCGCAGCTATGCGGATCAGCTGGCGTGCACCAGGGTGCTGGATCTGCTGCGGAAGAACGCGCCGGAGCAGGAGGAGCCGAAAAAGAGCAAGGGCAAATAGGGTGCGCCGGCGGAGATCGCTCTTCCGAAGTGCGCGTCCTCCCCGGGATCCCGCGCCGGGATCCCGGGCGCTCACCGCCCCGCGGGCGCCGATGCGCGGCGCCGCACGGAAAGAAAAAAGTTGACAAGCAGGGGCAACCCGGCTATAATATGGCTTGCCCTGCTGGGGAACCCTTCTCTGTACGGCGGCATAGCTCAGTTGGCTAGAGCATTCGGTTCATACCCGGAGTGTCATGTGTTCGAATCACATTGCCGCTACCATGGTCTCCAGACCAAGCCCTTGGCGCGTTGGTCAAGCGGCTAAGACACCGCCCTTTCACGGCGGTAACACGGGTTCGATTCCCGTACGCGTCACCATGATGGGACGGAATCGCTCCCGTCAGGAGGGAGGCTTAGCTCAGCTGGTTAGAGCGCCTGCTTCACACGCAGGAGGTCACTGGTTCGAGTCCAGCAGTCTCCACCAGAAAATGCCTGATTTCTCTGAAGTCAGGCATTTTTATTTTGTCCGGCGGCGGGAGTCCGTCCGGCGCGTCCGGGATCCCTCTTCCCCGCAGCCGGGATTTTTTGTTGCGAATTCCTCTGAATTTCACCGAGAGGTCTATTGCAATCCCGGGGAAAAAGTGTTATATTAGTGCACACATGCCAGATGGACAGGTTCGGCTTGGAAAACTATATACACACATATGGAGGGACTTAAGATGTTTGAAGAACTGATTGCCAATCTGAAGAAATATCCGCGCAAGAAAATTGTCTTTACCGAGGGCAATGATGTCCGCATCCTGGAAGCGACGGCTCAGCTGAATGCCCGCGGCTTTGTGAAAGTCGTTCTGGTAGGCAATGAGGAAGAGATTAAGGCCATCGCGGGCGAGCACGGCCTGCGCATTGACGGCGTGGAAATCTACGATCCTGAGAACTACGCGGACATGGACGCCATGATTGACAAGATGGTGGAACTGCGCAACGGCAAAATGGATCGCGAGCAGTGCGCCAGCCTGCTCAAGCAGGGCAACTACTTCGGCACCATGCTGATTGCCATGGGCCTGGCCGACTGCCTGCTGGGCGGCGCCACCTACACGACCGCCGACACCGTCCGTCCCGCTCTGCAGCTGATTAAGACCCGTCCCGGTGCGAGAATGGTTTCCTCCGCGTTCGTTCTGAATCGTCCCGCCGCGTTTGGCCAGAGCGAGACCATCCTGATGGGCGACTGCGCCATCAACATCCATCCCACAGAGGACGAGCTGGCCATCATCGCCATCCAGGTGGCGAACCTCGCCAGCGTGTTCGGCATTGATCCCCGCATCGCATTCCTGTCCTACTCCACCCACGGCTCCGGCTTCGGCGAGGATGTGGACAAGGTGCGCAACGCCTGCGCCAAGGCGCAGAAGTATCGTCCCGACCTGAAGATTGACGGCGAGTTCCAGTTCGACGCCGCCGTGTCCCCCGTGGTCGCCCGCACCAAGAAGATCGAGGGCCCCGTGGCCGGCCGTGCCAACACATTCATCTTCCCCGACATCAACGCCGGCAATATCGGCTACAAGATCGCCCAGCGTCTGGGCAACTTCGAGGCCGTCGGCCCCATCCTGCTTGGCCTGAACGCCCCCATCAACGACCTGAGCCGCGGCTGCAACTCCGACGAGGTCTACAAGATGGCCATCGTCACCGCCACGCAGTGTGTGGGTGTGCCTCCTGTCTATAACTTCGGCTGATTTCCGGGGGGCAATGTGAATCTCCGCTGAGGAAAATACCAGCTTGTGCTTCACAGCTGAAACGCAGGGACTCGCATTGGGCGGGATGCGTCCGCATCCCCCCGGTGCGGGTCCCTTTTTCCTGCATTGTCTCTCCCGCTTTTTCGTGCGCCGCGGGACGCGCCATCTTCTCATCCTTTCCGCCGGGCCGTGCGTGAAGCGCCCGCGGCCGGCAAATTCCAGGGGGCGAATACACGGTGTTTTCCAATCGGGATCTGGCCGCGCTGATGATCCCGCTCGTCATTGAACAGACGCTCACCACGCTCATCGGCACCGTGGATACCCTGATGGTCGCCACGCTGGGCTCCGCCGCCGTCTCCGGGGTTGCGCTGGTGGACACGATCAACAATCTGGTTCTGAACATTTTCACCGCCCTGGCCACCGGCGGATGCATTATCTGCTCCCAGTACCTGGGCAGAAAGGATCTCCGGGGCGCCGGCAATGCCGGCCGGCAGGTTCTGCTGTCCATGCTGGTGCTCTCCTCCGCGGTCATGGCGGTGTGCCTGCTGCTGCGCCGGCCTCTGCTCTCCCTGATCTTCGGCCGGGTGGAGCCGGAGGTCATGGCGTCCGCCCTGACCTACTTCTTCGTCACGGCGGTGTCCTATCCCTTTCTGGGCGTCTACAACGCCAGCGCGGCGCTGTGCCGGACGACGGGCAACTCCAGGCTGCCCATGGTCATCTCGTTTTGCAGCAACCTGATGAATATCGGCGGCAACTACATTGCCATCTTTATCCTCGGCTGGGGCGTCGGGGGCGCGGCGGTGTCCACCCTGCTCTCCCGTGTCGCCGCCTGCGTCGTGCTTCTGGTCATCCAGAGGCGGCCGGGCTATCCACTGCCCATCGGGCCCTATCACACCATCCGGCCGGAGATCGCCACGATTGCGCTGGTGCTGAAAATCGGCATCCCCACCGGCCTGGAGAACGGCCTGTTCCACTTCGGCAAACTGGCGGTACAGAGCGCCGTCTCCACCCTGTCCACCACGGAGATCGCCGCCCAGTCGGTCACGGCCTCCCTGGAGCTGCTCACCAGCATGCCGTCCATGGCCATCGGCGTGGGCATGCTCACGGTCGTGGGGCAGTGCATGGGCGCCGGGCGCCTGGACGAGGCCAGGCGGTACACGCTGAAACTCACCGCGTGGGGCGCCGTCGCCATGCTGATCATCAACTGGGCGATCTATTTCCTCACCGCGCCCATCACCCGGATCTCCAATATGGAGCCGGAGGCCGCCGCGCTCACCTGCTCCCTGATGCTCCTCATCAGCATCTTCAAGCCCGTCCTCTGGCCCATGGCGTTTCTTCCGGTCAACGGCATGAAAGCCGCCGGCGATGTGGGCTTCGCCGTGCTGGTGTCCAGCCTGTCCATGTGGATCTTCCGGGTGGGCCTGTGCTACCTGCTCATCTACGCGTTTCACTCCGGGCCCGTTGGCGTCTGGCTCGGCATGTTCGCCGACTGGGCCGTCCGATCCGTCGTCTACTCCGTCCGGTTCTTCCGCGGCAAATGGGCGGAAAAGCGGGTGCTGAACTGACGAGTGCGCATCCTGTAAAAACACACGCCCCGCAATCACGCGGAGCGGGAAGGAGGCATGCCCCGTGAAAGGGGACATCACGCTGCTGGACGGTGCCATCGGCACCCGTCTGTGGACACTGGCCGAGGAGCGGGGAATCCCCCGGGATCCGGTCTGGAAGTACAATCTCGATCACCCGGATCTGGTCGTCCAGGTGGGCCGGGAATATGTGGAGGCGGGATCCCGGATCATCTGCGCCAACACATTCGGCGCCAACGGCCCCTCTGTCGAGCGATCCTCGGATTATCAGACCGCGGAGGTCATCCGGGCCGGGGTGAACGCGGCGCGGCAGGCGGTCGCCGGCACCGGAGCCAAAGTGGCGCTGGACGCCGGGCCGCTGTCGGAGATGATGGAGCCGTTCGGTGATCTGACGGAAGAGGAGGTCGGGGAGATCTACACGGAGATCTTCGACGCCGGTGTCTCCGCGGGCGCGGATCTGCTCTTCCTGGAGACTTTCATGGATCTGGAGATGCTGAAGACCGCCGCACGGGCGGCGAAACAGTTCGATCTGCCGGTCTTCTGCTCCATGACCTTTGACCGGGGCGGCCGCACCATGATGGGCAACGCGGTGGCTGACATCGCCGCCGACCTGGAGGCGCTTGGCGCGGACGCCATCGGCATGAACTGCTCGCTGGGGCCGGATCTGGCGCTGCCCATTATCCGGGAGTTCGCCCAGTGCACCGCGCTGCCCCTGATCTTCAAGCCCAACGCGGGACTGCCCGCCGCGGGCGGCTCCGGCGGCGCGGTGGACGCGGAGACTTTCGCCGCCCAGGTGGCGCCCGCCCTGGAGCTTGTGCGCTATGTGGGCGGCTGCTGCGGCAGCGACGCCGGCTATATCCGGGCGCTGAAGGCACTGCTGGACTAGAAGCCCGGCGCAGGGGAAACACAAAGAGGGTTCTGAAGTGCGAACGCACACCTCAGAACCCTCTTTTTCTCTGTCCAAACCGGCCTGCCGCCGCGGTCAGGCGAAGTACTTCCTCACGCCCTCCGGCGCCTCCGCCTCATCCGCGCTGATGGTGACGGTGAACTTGATCCCGTGCTTCTCGGAGAAATCGTTCAGCCAGTCCAGGAAAGCCGCGACCTCATCGTTTACCTCACTGGGGATAATCTTGCACAGACTGTCGATAAAGACATAGGTAATATCGTAATTGCCCGCGTAAAGCCCGCTGACGAAGCCACGCAGCGCCGTAAAGCTGTCAAGGTCATAGTCGCCTGCCTCGACCAGACGAATCCTGTAGTGAATGTCATAGGTCAGTTTGGTGCCCTGTTCGATGCAGACCACATTGCCGTGCTCCGTAGCCGCGGCGTCGTTGATCATCTCGATGAGCTGCTTCGTCTTGCCGGAGCCCTTTTTCCCCATGATAACTCTAACCATAAGTCTGTCACTCCTTTTTCGTACGCCGGCTCACGCCGGTTTTTGTGGCTTAAGCATATCATGTTTCTATGGCCATTGCAACCGGAATCTGACCGGGTCTGGCCCCGCGGGACAGCCCCGCACGCTTCAGTTCAGGCGGGACTCCAGCTCCCGGCGGCGCTCCTCGTAGCCCGGCTTGCCCAGCAGGGCGTACATGTTGTTCTTGTAGGCCTCCACACCGGGCTGGTTGAACGGGTTCACCCCCAGCAGATAGCCGGACAGGCCGCAGGAGTACTCAAAGAAATAGATAAGCTGGCCGATGGCCTCCGCCGTCCGGGCAGGCAGCTTGACCAGGATATTGGGCACGCCGCCGTCCACATGGGCCAGCAGAACGCCCTTGAGCGCCTTGCCGGCGACAAAGTCCATGGTCTCCCCGGACAGGAAGTTCAGCCCGTCCACATTGTCCTCGTCGTGGGGCACCGTCAGGGCGCGGTGCATGGATCTCTCGAAGCAGACCACCGTCTCGAACATCAGCCGGACCCCCTGCTGGATGTACTGGCCCATGGAGTGCAGATCGGCGGTGAACTCCACCGAGGCGGGGAACAGGCCCTTGCCGTCCTTGCCCTCGCTCTCGCCGTAGAGCTGTTTCCACCACTCCGCGAAGAACCGGAACGACGGCTCGTAGCAGGCCAGCAGCTCTACGCTCTTCCCGCTCTCGTACAGGGCGTGCCGCGCTGCGGCATACTGCCAGGCGGCGTTTTCCACACCGGGCATGCTCAGCACACCCATCTCCTGGCGGGCGCCCTCCATCAGCTCGGCGATGTTGATCCCCGCCACGGCGATGGGCAGGAGCCCCACCGCGGTGAGCACGGAGTAGCGGCCGCCCACCTCGTCGGGCACGACGAACTCCTCATACCCCTCCGCGTCGGCCAGGCCTTTCAGCGCACCTCTCGCCTTGTCGGTGGTGGCGTAGATGCGGCCCTTGGCGCCGGACTTGCCGTAGCGCTGAATCAGCAGGTTGCGGAACACACGGAACGCCACGGCCGGCTCGGTGGTCGTGCCGGACTTGGAAATCACATTGATGGAGAAGTCCCGGCTGCCGATCAGGCGGATGGTCTCCTGGATCGCGTCGTTGGACAGCGTGTTGCCGGTGAACAGAATCTGCACGCCGCTGTGGTAGAGGTTGTAATTCTGGGAGGTGAGCAGCTCAATCACCGCACGGGCGCCCAGGTAGGAGCCGCCGATTCCGATGACCACCAGCACCTGGGAGTCATGGCGGATCTTCTCCGCCGCCGCCTGGATGCGGGCGAACTCCTCCTTGTCGTAGTCCCGGGGCAGATGGACCCAGCCGGTAAACTCGCCGCCCTCGCCGCTGCCGTCCAGCAGTTTCTGATGCGCGTCCGCAAGGGCGTCCTGTCTGGAGGTCACATAGTCCTGGGGGATGAATCCGCTGAGATTGGACATATCAAGCTTTAACATGGGGGTTCCTCCTAACCTGTAAAGAATTTGAGATCTCCCGTTCCCCGCCGCACGAGCGGCCCGGAACCTGCCGTGAAAAAACACAAACTGATACCGCATCCATTGTACCACATTTTCCGGGAAAATGAAGTGAAAATTGTCCGGAGCCCCAAACCTTTCTCCCGCCGGGCCGCGCTCCTTCCCGGGCGGGGAACCGGCGCTTCCCCGTGCGCAGCGCTGGAAAAAGCCGGTTCCGGGCTGTCCCGGAACCGGCTTTCTGCCGCTTCTGTGTGTTATTTCGCGTACTCGATGGCCTTGGTCTCCCGGATGAGGTGAACCTTGATCTGGCCGGGATACTCCATCTCGTCCTCGATTTTCTTGGCGATATCCCGGGCAAGCAGGGTCATCTGATCCTCGCTGATCAGCTCCGGCTTGACCATGATGCGCACTTCGCGCCCCGCCTGGATGGCGTAGGATTTCTCCACCCCGGGGAAAGATGATGTGAGTTCCTCCAGTTTCTCCAGGCGCTTGATGTAATTTTCCAGATTCTCCCTGCGGGCGCCGGGCCGTGCGGCGGAAATGGCGTCCGCGGCCTGCACCAGACAGGCGACCACCGTATGGGGCTCCACATCGTTGTGGTGGGCCTCGATGGCGTGGACGATCTCCTCGCTCTCCTTGTACTTCCGGGCCAGCTCCACACCGATGGCCACATGGGAGCCCTCCACCTCGTGGTCGATGGACTTGCCCAGGTCGTGCAGCAGGCCGGCGCGCTTGGCCTCCGCCACATTGGCGCCGATCTCGGCGGCCAGCAGGCCGGCCACATGGCTGACCTCAATGGAGTGATTGAGGACATTCTGGCCGTAGCTGGTGCGGTAGCGCATCCGGCCCAGCAGCTTGACCAGCTCCGGATGCAGCCCGTGGACATTCGTCTCAAAGATGGCGCGCTCGCCCTCGGACTTGATGGTGGCGTCCACCTCCCGTTTGGCTTTCTCCACCATCTCCTCAATCCGGGTGGGGTGGATGCGGCCGTCCGCGATCAGGCGCTCCAGGGCGATCCGGGCGATCTCCCGGCGGACGGGGTCAAAGCAGGAGACCGTAATGGCCTCCGGCGTGTCGTCGATAATCAGATCGACGCCGGTCAGCGTCTCCAGGGTGCGGATGTTCCGCCCCTCCCGGCCGATGATCCTTCCCTTCATCTCATCATTGGGCAGGGGCACCACCGACACGGTGGCCTCCGCCACATGGTCTGCCGCGCAGCGCTGGATGGCCAGGGAAATAATCTCACGGGCCAGGGTGTCCGCCTCCTCCTTGAAGCGGGCCTCCACCTCCCGGACTTTCATGGCGGACTCGTGGGTCACTTCCGCCTCCAGGTTGCTGATCAGGTACTCTTTCGCCTCATCCACCGTAAAGCCGGAGATCCGCTCCAGGACCTCCACCTGGCTCTTCTTGATGGTCTCTACCTCTTCGCGCTGCTCGTCCAGCTCCGTCATCCTGGCCGCCAGAACTTCCTCTTTCTTCTCCATGTTCTCGTTCTTGCGGTCCAGGTTTTCCTCTTTCTGCTGCAGACGGCGCTCCTGCTTCTGCAGTTCCGCACGGCGCTCCTTGACTTCCTTTTCGTGTTCATTCCGGGCCGCGAGGATCTCCTCCTTGGCCTCTACCAGAGCCTCGCGTTTCTTGTTCTCGGCGCTTTTAATCGCGTCGTTGATAATCCGCTTGGCCTCCTCCTCGGCGCTGCCGATCTCTCGCTCCGCCGCGTTCTTCCGGTGCTGGATGCCCACCGGCACTCCAATCACCAGACCGACGACCAGGCAGA
The DNA here is from genome assembly GCA_964422185.1 of uncultured Oscillospiraceae bacterium. GTDB lineage: Bacteria > Bacillota > Clostridia > Oscillospirales > Oscillospiraceae > CALXCT01. Next base: position 38,542 of record CAYRAG010000008.1, on the reverse strand, counting down.
TTACGCCGATAATTACACTTTGGATCATGATTCTGTTCTACACACCTCCATTATCACAGGATGTTTCCAACTTTTAAGCACAAGAACGGGGGCTTTGCCCCCGATGAATGAGATTGAAAAACCTTTCCCCAACGGCTTTCCAAAATAATCCTCACATATTGTAAAGATTTTCGTAAACATTGTCAAGAACCATTCGAAAGCCGGATCGCCCTCCCCCGCCGTCCGCCCGGGCGGCAAAAAGTGCAAAAAATCCGCCGATCCACGGAGGATCGGCGGATTTTTCTTTCCAAAACGGGGCACACACGGCGCGCTCACCGCACGCGGGCTCTTACTCCTGAGAGTAGAGCGCGTTCAGCCGCTCCAGGTGCTCGTACTTGCTCTGCGCCTCTTCCTGCGCCTGGCTGAACAGCGCCTTGGCGCGATCGGGGAACGCGCGCTCCAGGGAGGAGTAGCGCACCTCGCCCTTGATAAAGGACAGGTAATCCGCGGAAGGCTTCTTGCTGTCCAGGGTGAAGGGGTTCTTGCCCTCCCTGGCCAGGTCGGGATTGAAGCGGAACAGGTGCCAGTAGCCCGCTTTCACGGCGTTTCTCATCTCGGCCATGGAGTTGCCCATGCCGGCCTTGATGCCGTGGTTGATGCAGGGGGAGTACGCGATGACCAGGGACGGGCCGTTGTAGGCCTCCGCCTCCTTCAGCGCGCGGATGGTCTGCTGGTAGTCGGCGCCCATGGCCACCTGCGCCACATAGACATAGCCGTACTGCATGGCGATCTGGGCCAGATCTTTCTTGCGCACAGACTTGCCGGCCGCGGCGAACTGCGCCACCGCGCCGGTGGGCGTCGCCTTGGAGGCCTGGCCGCCGGTGTTGGAATACACCTCGGTGTCGAAGACCAGGACATTCACATTCTCGCCGGACGCCAGCACATGATCCAGGCCGCCGTAGCCGATGTCATAGGCCCAGCCGTCGCCGCCCAGGATCCACACCGTCTTCTTCTCCAGCATATCGCGCATCTCGTACATCTCGTTGAGCAGCGGGTAGTCCCGGGGCGCGTAGCTGCTGTCCTGCTCCAGCTCCATCCGGATCATGCGGATGAGCTCGTTGCTGGCCCAGGTGGAACGGTCTCCGTCCCGCTCCTCCAGCCAGATCTTGGCGGCGTCGCGGATCTCGGAGGGGCACTGCGTGCAGTCCGCGGCGCACATGGCCTTGGCCAGCTCCACGGCCTTCTCCCGGCGCTGCTTCACCGCCAGAACCATGCCCATGCCGAACTCGGCGTTGTCCTCGAACAGGGAGTTCTCCCAGGCGGGGCCCTTGCCCTTCTTGTTCACGGTATAGGGCGTGGACGGCGCGCTGCCGCCCCAGATGGAGGAGCAGCCGGTGGCGTTGGCGATGTACATATGATCGCCGAACAGCTGGGTGATCAGCTTGGCGTAGGGCGTCTCGCCGCAGCCGGCGCAGGCGCCGGAGAACTCGAACAGCGGCTGATGGAACTGGGAGCCCTTGACGGTGAACGGGTCAAACGGCAGCCGCTTGTCCTGGACGCGGGCGACCGCGTAGTCAAACGCCACCTGCTTGTCGCGCTGGGTCAGGAAGTGCTGGGTGGTCAGCGCTTTCTTCGGGCACACATTGACGCAGGAGCCGCAGCTGGTGCAGTCGTACTGGGAGACGACGATGCCGAACTGGTAATTCTCGCAGCCCTTGCCCTGCATCGGGACGGTGACCAGCTCCGCGGGCGCCTCCTCGCGCTCCGCCTTGTCCAGCACCACGGGCCGGATGACGGAGTGGGGGCACACATAGGAGCACAGGTTGCACTGGATGCAGTTTTCGGGAATCCACACGGGAACCTCCACGGCGATGCCGCGCTTCTCGAAAGCGGCGGAGCCCTGCGGCACCGTGCCGTCCACGCCGGGCATCAGCTTGGAGACGGGGATGGTATCGCCCTTCATCTTGTTGGACGGGATGAGAACATTCTCCACATAGTTCTTCAGATCCTGCCGCTTGGTGTAGACGGCGGGCGCCTCCACCTCGTCGCTGCAGTTGGCCCACTCGGCGGGGATGACCAGCTCGTTGAGGGAGTTCAGGCCGGCGTCCACGGCGGCGCAGTTCATGGCGACGATGTCATCGCCCTTGTGGCCGTAGGTCTTCACGACGGCTTCCTTCATGTACTTCACGGCGTCGTCGATGGGGATGATGTTCGCCAGCTTGAAGAACGCGGCCTGGAGAATCATGTTGGTGCGGTTGCCCAGGCCGATCTCCCTGGCCAGGGCGATGGCGTCGCAGGTGTAGACCTTGATGTGGTTCTCCGCCAGATACTTCTTGGCGGGATTGGGCAGCACCCGGCCCAGGTGGTCGATGTCAAAGTTGCAGTTGATCAGCAGGGTTCCGCCCGGCTTGATCTCCTGGACGATGTCGTACTGGGACAGATAGGCGGGGAAGTGGCAGGCCACGAAGTCCGCCCGGGTCACATAGTAGGAGGAGCGGATGTGATCCTGGCCGAAGCGCAGGTGGGAGATGGTCACGCCGCCGGACTTCTTGGAGTCGTACTGGAAGTACGCCTGCACGCGCAGCTTCGTGTGGTCGCCGATAATCTTGATGGAGTTCTTGTTGGCGCCCACGGTGCCGTCGGAGCCCAGGCCCCAGAACTTGCAGCACACGGTGCCCACGGGGGACACATCCGGCTCCTCGGTGATGGGCAGGGACATGTGGGTCACATCGTCGGTGATGTTGATGGTGAAGTTATAGGTGGGATCCATCTCGCAGGCGTTGCGGTAGGCCGCCAGCACGCCGCCGGGGGTGGTGTCCTTGGAGCCCAGGCCGTACCGGCCGCCCACGACGCGGATATTCCGGCCGGAATAGTGCACCGCGGCGCTGACATCCATGTACAGCGGCTCGCCGATGGCGGTGGCCTCCTTGCAGCGATCCATGGCCACGATGTAACGGCAGGTGTTGGGGATGGCGGCCAGGAAGCGCTCCGTGGCAAACGGGCGGAACAGGCGGACCTTGATCAGGCCTGCCTTCATCTGGCCGGTCTCGTTGAGGTAGTCGCAGACCTCCTCGGCGCAGTCGCACATGGAGCCCATGGCCACCATGACCGTCTCGGCGTCCGGCGCGCCGTAGTAGTTGAACAGCTTGTAGTTCTTGCCGATCTTCTCGTTGACCTGATCCATGCAGCTCTGGACGATGTCGGGAAGCCGCTTGTAGTACTCGTTGACGCACTCCTTGTTCTGGAAGAAGATGTCCGGGTTCTGGGCCGAGCCGCGCAGCACGGGGTGGTCGGGATTCAGCGCGCGGGCGCGGAACTCCGCCAGCGCCTTCCGATCCAGCATGTCGGCCAGATCCTTGTAGTCCCAGGACGCGATCTTCCGGATCTCGTGGGAGGTGCGGAAGCCGTCAAAGAAGTGGATAAACGGCATGTGGCCCTTGATGGCGGCCAGATGGGCCACCGCGCCCAGATCCATGCACTCCTGGGGGTGGTTGGAGCACAGCATGGCGTATCCGGTGGAGCGGCACGCCATGACATCGGAGTGATCCCCGAAGATGGACAGGGCGTGGGACGCCACCGCGCGGGCGGACACATGAATGACATTGGGCAGCAGGCTGCCGGCGATCTTGTACATGTTGGGGATCATCAGCAGCAGTCCCTGAGACGCGGTAAAGGTGGTGGTCAGGGCGCCGGTGGTCAGCGAGCCGTGAACCGCGCCCGCGGCGCCGGCCTCGGACTGCATCTCGGCGATGCGCACGGTCTGTCCGAAGATGTTCTTGCGGTTGGCGGCACTCCATTGATCCATGAGCTCCGCCATCACGGACGAGGGGGTGATGGGGTAGATGGCCGCTACCTCAGTAAAGGCGTAGGCCACATGCGCGGCGGCGGTATTGCCGTCCATGGTGATCAGTTTTCGTTCCACTTTGACTCCTCCTTGGCATTTCTGCAGGTTGATTTCCGGGGTCTGCACAGGGCCTTTTCAGGGGAAAATCGGGCCTTCCTCACACCGTTTTCCGCCCTGAATCCATCAGATTTTCGCCTCAAATTCTCCCATATTCTGGAAAATATTTGCCTGTTTTCCGGGTGAAATTCTTCGTATTTGACCCGGATTTTTCCGAGAATCCCGCTCAGGATGTTTGTATTCTACCACGAAAAACGCCCTGTGTAAATTAAATTTTACCTAAGGTTTCCCAACTTCTTTCCGGGAAAACTGTCTGTTTTAGACAGAAAAATTCCGCCGGGCACGGCCCCGATCCCATGTTCTGAGACCGGTTCCGGCCCGGCGGAAAGGGCTGTTTTCACCGCCTGAAGCTACGGATTGCAGCGTCCGCAGGGGCTGTATCCCATGGCGATCACCTCGTCGCGGGTGCCGGTGAAGAACTGTTTGTTCTTCGCGCTCATGTCATCCACGCTGGGGCACGAGGGGTAGTGGAACTTATGGCTGTTCGTGTTGAGCACATAGCTCGTCCCGGCGGGCACCGCGGCCCCGGGGGCAGACGGGGCCGGCGCCTGCTGTCCGCCCGCCCCGGCGCCGGACAGGGTATCCGCGTCCGCGTTGCGCTCCACGCTGAACGAGACGCTCTCACCGTCGCTGGTGCAGATCACATCCCCCTGCATGTCCGTCCGGTACACTTTCACGCCGGCGTCCCGCAGGCGGCTGAGCGTATCCTCCGTGGGATGGCCGTAGGAGTTGTCCTGGCCCACCGAGATGACGGCGTACGCCGGCATAATCTCCCGCAGGAACGGGTATGAGGTGGAGGTGTCGCTCCCGTGGTGTCCCACTTTCAGCACCGTGCTGGCCAGCTCGCGGCCCGTGTCCAGGATCTCCTGCTCCTCCTCCCGCTCCGCGTCCCCGGTGAACAGGAACGAGGTCTCCCCGTAGACAATCCGCAGCACGATGGAGGTGTTGTTGGGCTCGTCGGAGGCGCTGACCGGCCCGAGCACCTGGACGGACGCGCTCCCCAGGGAGAAAGTGTCCCCGGCCGCCGGGACGGTGATGCTCACGCCCTGCCGGCCCAGATATTTCACAAAACTCTCAAACGCCCTGCTGTCGTAGGAGGTGACCGGACACAGCGCGGCGTCCGCCGTGGCGTAGTTCAGCGCGCCGGCGAGGCCGCCCACATGGTCCTCATGGGCGTGGGTGCATACAATATAGTCCAGGTGATCCTGCCCCAGATTCTTCAGATACGAGAAGATCAGGCTGGAGTCCTCCGCGTTGCCGCCGTCAATCAGCATCGCCTCGCCGTCGCAGCGGACGAGGGCCGCGTCCGCCTGCCCCACATCGATGAAGTGCACCTCAAAGGTGGAGCCCTCCGGCAGAGTCTCCGGCGCCTGGGTCTGTTCCGGCGTCTCCGGCGCCGGAACCTCCGGCGGGGCCTCCGGCGTCTCCGCCGCCGGATCCTCCGTCCGCTCCGGCTCCTGTGGAACCGGCGCCGCGGGAGAGATCTCCTCCGTCTGCGCCGGGCTCCAGGTGCCGGGCGCACTCTCCGCAGGCGCGGCGTCCGCGCCGCCGCAGCCGCCGGCTGACAGCAGGAGAAGCGCTGTCATCAGCAGAATGAGCAGGGTGTGTCTCTTTTTTTGTCCGCTCAATCCGTCTGCCTCCTCATATGATAGAGTAGTCGTTTTTCGTGACCCTTTCCGGGATTTCCGGGGGCGCGTCCGGTCAGCCGACCCTGCGCTCCACAAACCAGCGGCCGATGTTCGGCCCGGAAGTGCTGGCCGACCGCTCGAAAAACAGGTAGCTCTGGCGCCCGCCGATCCATATCGTGTACCGGTCTCCCTGGCCGCCGGCCCTCATCGCCGCCGCCTGCCGCACATCGGTCACTTTGTCGATGATGTATTTTCTCCCGTTCTCCCAGGTGACGCTGGTCGGCCTGAGCCGTCCGCTGGCGTCAAACTCGGCGGTCGCGGCGACATAGACCTTAATATTCGGACTGTCCAAAGTCCTCCACCTCCACATTTTTCAGGAAGTTCCCCCACGCCTGCAGCGGGGGATCCATCACCTTGTATCCTTTTCGCTTGAGCACCCGGAACTTGAAATCCAGCAGCTCCGCCGGCACATCCAGAAGCGCCGCGGCGTCAAAAAACGAGATGTCCTCATTCAGACGCTCCAGCACCTCCTCGTCCGGCATGAGGTACTCCGCCGCGAACACATTGGCCTCGTACTCGAGGCGGGAGACGCTGTCAAACAGCTCAAAATCGTGAAATGTCCGGATCTTCGCGTCCCTGCGGTGCAACACCGCGTGCCCCAGCTCGTGGGCGGCGATGACCCTCTGCAGGGCGTCCGGCAGGTCGCTGTTGACGACAATGATCCGCTCCCGGCTCTGGGCGAGGAAGAAGCCCTTGCAGGCCCCCTCATACCGGCCCATGGGCTCTCTTGACAGAAGAATCCGCATCTCCCCGCACAGCCGGAACGGGTTCTGCTCATGATAAGTCCGCCGCAGGTTCTCTACCACCCCGGCTATCGCCATCATATTCACTTCAAACTCTCACCCCCGGGAAAGGCTGCCGCGCCGTCAGGATTTCCGCCCGTAGGTTTTGCGGGCCTCCTCCTTGCAGGTGAGGTATGCCTTCATCACCGCCTGGAAGAAGTCGTCCTTCGCCTCCTGGGACAGCTCGCCGCCGGCGAAGAAGGCCGCGTTCTCCTCCAGCAGGGCGTTCATCTCCTTCGCGGCTTTCGGGCCGTACTTCGCCTCCGCCTCCTCCACATAGGGATCCTTCTCCATCCCGTGCCGGGGATCCGTGATCTCCTCCACCGAGAGGTAGTCGACCGAGACATGGAGCGCCTGCGCCAGGCGCCGTATCGTGGATCGGTGCGCCATGGCGCCCCCGGTCTCATAGGAGGCTATCGTCCGCTTGGATACCCCGCTCAGATCGGCAAGCTGCTGCTGCGTCAGCCGGCTCGCCTCTCTGGCGCTTCTGATCTTGTCGGAAAATGTCATCGCCTGGCCTCTCTGCCCGCCGGATCCCGCGGATCCGCCGGGCCGTGCGGCCGTCCACCCCTTTCCTGCTGCGTTTCCTCCCGTCCGGCCGGGATCTCCCCGGCCGCGCCGGCCTCTCTAAAACTTCATCATTTTCTTCATCAACTGCACTTTTCTCTTGACAATACTTCACCGCGGATCTAGAATAGCCGGTGAAGTCTGGTGAAGTTACGGGTCTATTATACCGTCAATACTTCACCATGTCAACAGGAAACGCACGGATTCCTCCCTGTTTTTTTGAGAAAAGAGGCCGCGGCGCGGCTTTCTGGTGAAGTTTGTGAGAGGAGGGCGGCATCCCATGCCGGACAGAGTCATTCTGCACAGCGATCTCAACAGCTACTACGCCTCGGTGGAGATGCTGCTCAATCCGTCTCTGCGGGGCAGGGCCGTGGCGGTCTGCGGGAGCACGGAGAGCCGCCACGGGATCGTGCTGGCCAAATCGGAGGCGGCCAAAAGGGCCGGCGTAAAGACGGGGATGGTGAACTGGGAGGCGAGGCAGCTGTGCCCGGATCTGATTGTGGTTCCCCCGCAGTACGACCAGTATCTCAAATTCTCCCGGCTGACCAGGGACATCTACTCCAGATACACGGATCTGGTCGAGCCGTACGGCATGGACGAGTGCTGGCTGGATGTGACCGGGAGCCAGGCGCTGTACGGGGACGGGCCGGCCATCGCGGACGAGATCCGGCGGACGGTTCGCTCGGAGCTGGGGCTGACCGTCAGCGTGGGTGTCTCTTTCAACAAGATATTCGCCAAGCTCGGCTCCGACCTCAAAAAGCCGGACGCCGTCACGGTGATCCCCAGGGAGTCGTTCCGGGAGATCGTGTGGCCGCTGCCGGTGGGCGACCTCCTCTATGTCGGGCCGGCCACGCGCTCGAAGCTGGCCCGGTACGGGATCCGCACCATCGGCGATCTGGCGGGGTGCACCCCGGAGTTTCTGAGGATGCTGCTGGGGGTGAACGGCCTGACGCTGCTCTCCTACGCCCGGGGCACCGACTGCTCCCGCGTGGCGCGGAAGGACTTCGTCTCCCCCGTCAAATCCATCGGCCACGGCATCACCTGCGTCGCGGATCTGGCGAATGAGGAGGAGGTCTGGCCGGTGCTGCTGGAGCTGTCCCAGGACATCGGGCACCGCCTGCGGGTTCACCGGCTGAGGGCCACCGGCGTCCAGATCGCCGTCCGGGACAACGATCTGTGCTTCCGCCAGTACCAGGGCCCGCTGGGCCAGGCCTCCCGCAGCCCCAGGGACATCGCGGAGCGCGCCCGGGAGCTGCTCCGGGAACACTACGGCTGGAACCGCGCCATCCGGGCCGTGACCGTCCGCGCCATCAGCCTCGTCCCGGAGAACACCCCGCAGCAGCTGGATCTGTTCACCGACCCGATCCGGACGGAGCGCCGGGATCGCCTGGAGACCGCCGTGGAGGATCTCCGACGCCGGTTCGGGAACAAAATCATCTACCCCGCCGTGCTGATGGGGGATCTGAAGATGCCCTGCGACGGCCGGGAGACCGTGCGGATGCCCGGCATGATGTACACCTGAGCGCAAAAACGCCGGGGCGGCATGAGCAGACGCTCATGCCGCCCCGGCTTCATCCGATCCGCCGCGGGTCTTAACCGGCCGCGGCGGTCTGTTCTCTCCGTGCGCGCTGATCCTTCGCCGCGTGGATAAACTCCCGGAACAGGGGGTGCGCCCGGTTCGGGCGGCTCTTCAGCTCCGGGTGGAACTGCCCGGCCACAAACCAGGGGTGATCCGGCAGCTCAATCATCTCCACCAGGCGCCCGTCCGGGGACAGGCCGGAGAGCACCATGCCGGCCCTGGTCAGAACCTCCCGGTAGTCGTTGTTGAACTCATAGCGGTGGCGGTGCCGCTCGTGGATCAGATCCGTGTCGTAGATCGCCGCGGAGCGGGTGCCGGGCACCAGCTGGCAGGGATAGCTGCCCAGGCGCATGGTGCCGCCCTTGGCGGTCACGCCCACCTGATCGGGCATCAGGTCAATCACGGGGTGCGTCGTCTTGGGATCCAGCTCGCTGGAGTGGGCGTCCGTCATGCCGCAGACATGGCGGGCGTATTCCACCACCGCCATCTGCATGCCCAGGCAGATGCCCAGAAACGGCACCCGGTTCTCCCTGGCGTAGCGCACCGCGCTGATCTTGCCCTCAATGCCCCGGTCTCCGAACCCGCCCGGAACCAGCACGCCGTCCGCGCCGTCCAGCAGCCGGGCGGCGTTGTCGTCGGTGACCTCCTCGCTGTTGACCCAGCGGATCTTCACTTTCACGCTGTTCTCAATCCCGCCGTGGGTCAGCGCCTCCGCCACGGACAGGTACGCGTCGTGCAGCGCCACATATTTGCCCACCAGGGCGATCTCCACGCAGCCGGTGGGATTCTTCGCCCGGTGAACCATGGTGGCCCACTCGGTCAGATCCGGCATATGGCAGATCAGACCCAGCTGCCGCACCACGACATTGGCCAGGCCCTCCCGCTCCAGCATCAGGGGAACCTCATACAGCAGATCCGCCGTCAGGTTGGGAATGGCGTGATCCCGGGGGATGTTGCAGAACAGGGAGATCTTCTCCAGGATCTCGTCCGGCACGGGCTCATCGCACCGGCACATGATCACATCCGGCTGGATCCCCAGGGACAGCAGCTCCTTGGCCGAGTGCTGGGTCGGCTTGGACTTCAGCTCCCCGGTGCCGGGGATGGACACGATCAGGGACACATGGATGAACATCACATTCTGGCGTCCCCGCTCCGCGGCCACCTGCCGGATGGACTCCAGGAACGGCTGGCTCTCGATATCGCCTACGGTGCCGCCGATCTCCACAATGGCCACATCGGTGTCCGGGCCCTCCAGAGAGTAGATGTTGCGCTTGATCTCATTGGTGATGTGGGGGATGATCTGGACGGTGCCGCCCAGAAAGTCCCCGTTCCGCTCCCGGTTGAGCACATTCCAGTACACCTTGCCCGAGGACACGGATGAGTTGAAAGTGAGGTTCTCATCGATGAAGCGCTCGTAGTGGCCGAGATCCAGGTCGGTCTCGGCCCCGTCGTCTGTGACAAACACCTCGCCGTGCTGATAGGGGGACATGGTACCCGGATCCACATTCAGATAGGGATCCAGCTTCTGTACCTTGACCCGAAGACCGCGCTGCTTCAGCAGCCGTCCCAGAGAGGCCGCGGTGATGCCCTTTCCCAGTCCGGAGACAACACCGCCGGTGACGAAGATAAATTTGGTCGCCATTGCTTCTCCTCCAATCCCGCGCGGGACGCCCCTGCCCCCGGTGCGACTCTGCCTGCATCGCGCGGCAAATTTCCCCCTATTTTACCGCCCGGAAAAAAGGGCGTCAAGTGGCCGGAACCACATTTTCCCTTTTCCCCGGGCCGGCGGAAAGGGCAGCGCCGGGCCCCCGAAAACCGGGGATCCGGCGCTGCCCTTTGTCCTCTGTCCGGCGC
>CAYRAG010000008.1:12315-28032 GCA_964422185.1 uncultured Oscillospiraceae bacterium | reverse complement strand
CGCCGCGGCGCCGGTGGCGTAGCGCCAGATGTCCCGCTCCACGCAGACATTCAATCCGCAGCCTCCGGCGGGCTCCAGGCTGTATTTCACATACAGCTCCGCCAGCATGTCCTTCACCCGCCGGAAGAAATCCAGCTCAGGCGGCTTCATGGAGCCGTTCACCGGCTTGCCGAACGGCATCCAGATGGAGGCGCTGGGGATGATGCCCCGCTCCGCCAGCCAGGTCGCCCCCTCTTTCAGCGACTCAAGGGGCTCAAGGCCGATGATGAAGTTGGAGAAGCCCTTTCCCGGGCCGTACCGCTCCGCGATGTACTCCAGGGCGCTGAGGTGCCGCTGCTTTGTGGTAAACTCCCGTTTTCCCGGCGTGATGGACTCCCCCAGCCTGTCGTCCCAGACCTCGAGGCTGCACGCGATCCGATCCGCCTTCATCTCGAAATACCGGTCGATGACCTCGTTGGACTGCGGCGGCGTGATGTACAGGAGAACCTCGCCCGTCAGCCGGTCTCTCCCGACCTGATCGTTGATGGCGTTCATGTACGAGGTGATGTACTGCTCCTCTTTCTCCGCCTGGAATGTGGAGCCGCCGGTGATCTGGCAGCTGGTCACCCCGCAGTGGTCAATGGCGTAGTTCATGACCTCCGCCACATCCTGCGGCGAGGGGATGAACGGCATCGGCTTCCCCTTTCTGGCCAGCGCCTCGAACTGTCCCCCGGAGAAGCAGTACTGGCACGGCTTCCCGGCGCAGGCGTATTCGCAGGGCCACAGGCACTGGAACGCGACCCAGTCGCAGCCCTGGAGCACGGCGTTGCCCATATACGGCATGCCGGAGGAGGTCTTCTGCTCAAAGAAATCCGTGCCCGGATGGAGCTGAACCGGCGTCACCTCCGCGTCTTTGTACCTCAGGGTGGGAACGCCGCCGCACAGGGAGAGGCGAAAGTCCGTCTTCATATCGCTCATGTACCTGACCAGCTTCAGGTTGTCCCAGGAGAACATGGAGGACAGCGTCCCGAGATGGAACCCCAGATCCGTGGCCATGACAATGGTGCCGTCCGGCAGTTTGAACGAGTTGCAGGTCAGGGCGTTGGGGTAGATCCGGTACTCTTTCCCGCATGTTTTGTAGACCTCCTGGTCGATCTTCACCCCGCGGCTGATCACCATGCACTTCAGGTCGACCGAGTCGACTGTTTCGCCGTCAAGAAGATATTCCATTTTCTCCGCTCCTTTCTTCAGCCCGGGTAGTACGGACAGTCCTCATACAGGCACTCCGCGTTTTGGGGGAAATATTTGCAGACGACGGGTCCGCAGGCCATCTCCGTGCCGAAGTACTCCGCGGTGAATTCCGCCGCCGTCTCCACGGCGATTCTGGAGGTTCTCTTGCAGCACCGCGGCCCGCCGCACTGCGCGATCCGCTCCAGACACGCGGCCGCCAGCTTCTGGGGCAGCGGCCACGCCTCCTGGTTCAGCGGGTTTGAGCCGGACAGCACGCTCAGGTAGATGCCGGCGCCGGCCGCCGCGCCGCAGACGCCCCAGTAGCCGCAGGTTCCCCCGGGCACCTCGCTGCCCCGCTTCACCGCCTCGTCCAGCGCGCTGCGCAGGTCGATGCTCCCCCCGTTGTTCCGGTAGGCGGTCAGAAGCACACAGGGGACAATCCTGTGGTGCTCCGGCCCGTGCATGTGAACCGGCTCCATGTCCATGACCGCATCCAGCAGCTTCAGGGGGTCTCTCTCCCCGCTGGCCAGGAGAAACGGCACGAAGAACCGTGCGGTGTCCGCCGCGTGGCACGCATCGCAGACGAAGTGCCCGGCCTCGCACCGGCTGTTGGACATGAACTTCCTGTGGCAGACCGCGCACTCCTGCAGTGTGCTGTCCCTGAAATAGATGACGGGCCGCCCGCACAGCAGGCACCCGGTCTCTCTCCGGGCTTCGCAGCCGCACGGCGCCTCTCTCCCGGATCGCTCCGGGCCGGTATCCGGCATATGCCACCCTCCTCTCCTGATTTCCGCGTCAGTATCTGCTGCCGATGTCCAGCGCGGTGAAATACGCCGCGCTGGTGGCCGCCTGGATGTTTTTCGCAGCCAGGCAGTCTCCAATCATGTAGAACTCCGGGGCGCACAGGCGCAGGGCCAGGGCCTCGTCCCTGCGGGGAACCTGGCCGATGGCGTAGGCCACGGTGTCCGCCGGGAAGAACATGGTTCCGGAGGTGCCCAGCGGCTGGTACGCGGGCGGGCCGGGCAGCCTGATCATGCTCTCGGGATACGGCTCCCCGGTGAACCGGCACAGCACACCGTCCTGCGTGATCTGAACCGCTTTGGACGCCACGGAGATCGTCACGCCGTACTTCTCAAACTCCCCGGACAGCGCCAGGGCCTGCAGGTGGTTTCCGCCGTAGTTGAGCACCGGCTGCATCTCGACAATGGTCACCTCCCGGCCGTCCATGGCCAGGAAGACGCCCAGCTCCATGCCCACCAGGCCGCCGCCCAGGATGACCACGCGCCGGCCGGCTTTTTCCGGGTGGAGGTACAGCGTCTCGGCGCTGAGCACCTGCTCCCGATCCCAGCCGTCGAGGAAAGTGGGCACCGCGGGCACGGCGCCCAGGGCGGCGATGACGGCGTCCGGGCCGATCTCCCGGGCGAGCTCCGGCGTCACCTCCGTGTTCAGGCGCAGATCCACATCCGTTTTGGAGAGCATATACGCCTGGTGATCCAGATATTCCGACAGGCGCTTCTTGAACGGAACCCGCTCCTCGCAGCGGAGCGCCCCGCCCAGCCGGGGGGATTTCTCGCAGAGGATGACGCTGTGGCCGCGGGCGCTGGCGGTGAGCGCCGCCTGCATGCCGCCGATGCCGCCGCCGGCGATCAGGATCTTCTTTTTAAATTTCGGCTCTTTGCGGTGTTTGATCTCGTGCTCGTTGCCGATCTCCGGGTTGATGGCGCAGCGGTAGTTCATCCTGCGCATGTGGTGGGAGTAGCAGTGCAGGCAGCGCATGCATTTATTGATCTCGTCCTCCCGGTTCAGCAGCGCTTTCACGGGGATGTCCGGATCCGCGATCAGGCCGCGGGCGAGCTCCACGATATCCGCCCTGCCGGAGGCGATGATCTCCTCCAGGTACTCCGGATCCGCCAGCGCCCCGACCACCGCCACCGGAGTCTTCACATGCTTTTTGATCTCCGCGGCGAAGTCCACATTCACGCCCTCCGGGAAGAACATGCTGGGGGACATCCTGGTCAGGGCCAGCGGAACCTCGTGGCTGCTGGCGGACACATGGATCACATCGCAGTGGCCGTCCAGCAGCTGCGCGATCTTCACGCCCTCGGAGATGTCATATCCGCCGTCGTAGCACTCATCCGCGCTGATGCGCACCTCCAGCGTCACCTCCGGGCATTTCTGCCGGATCCGGTCGCAGGCGGCGACGGTGAATCTCGCCCGGTTTTCCGTGGAGGCCCCGCCCCATCTGTCCCCCCGGGTGTTGCCGGAGGGGGAGAGGAACTGGGAGAGCTGCCAGCCGTGGCCGGCGTGGAGGATAATCCGCTCAAATCCGCCCGCCGCGGCGATGACGGCGGCGTCGGCATAGGCCTCGACGCAGCGCAGGATCATCTCCTCCGTCATCTCCAGCACCACATGGCCGCGGCCGTCGTCCGTATGGACGGGCCCGTACAGCGGATACCCCTCGCTCTGAGAGAAGCGGGCGCAGTTGCCCGCGTGGAGGATCTCAATGGCGGGGACGGCGCCGTGCCTGCTGATGGCGGCGCTGATCTGCTCCAGGGCGGGGATGGTCTGCGTGGTGTACAGTTTCAGCTGGCTGGCCCGGGCCACCCCGTCCGGCGCCGCGGCGGCGTCGCCCACGCAGACGGAGGCCGCGCCACCCATCGCCTTGCGCTCGTAGTAGCACGCCGCCTCATCCACCGGCTGCTCCTTGTATCCCGTGGGCGCGTAGAAAATTCTGTTCTTATAGAGACGCTTTCCAATCAGAATGGGTTCGAAGAGATGGGGAAATTTCGTGCTCATGAACCTGTCCTCCCTGCCTTTGATCTCGCGATGCGGCGCGGCTCGCGGGGAGAAATCCATCCTCCCGGGGCGGCGCCCATGGAAAAAACATTTGCAAACGGATAAAAAGCCACTATAATGGTGGCTGCCGGATGAGTTCTCTCTGATCACCCGCCCGCGCACTCCGGCGCAGCTCAGCGCGGATGGTGCGGTTCCCGCGGCGCGGGGGCCGTCCGGCCGGCACGAAACGCATCCCGGGAGAAAGGAGGGCGCCATGGATAGCAGGATCTACGACAAACTGCCCGTGCGGTTCGGCATCCGCCTGGCGAACCTCTACTTTGAGAACCGGGTGGGCCGGGCCGCGGCGGCTTTGACCTTTTTCCTCCTGTTGACGGTCTTTCCCCTGGTGATCTGCATCAACGCGTTTCTCGGCCTGGTGGATGTGAACTGGGACGCCATCCTGCAGACGCTGCAGGGCGTGCTTCCCGCCGGGGTGTTCAGCCTGGTGAGCAGCTATGTCCAGTACCTGTCCGAGAACCAGTCCACCCCGATGTTCGTGGCGGGCCTCCTCACGGTGCTGCTGTCCGCGTCCGCCGCCGTGCGCACCATGCTCGATGTCATGGATGAAATCCACGGGCAGGTTCCGCAGGGGGCCGCCGCCAGCCTGAAACGGCTCGGCCTGAGTTTCGCCGTGTCCCTTCTGTTCCTGGTCACCATGTATCTTTCCATCATCGTGGTGCTCACCGGCGGGTGGTTCTTCCGGCTGATCGAGCAGGCCCTGCCCCGGCAGCTGCTCGCCCTCATCGATCTGGACGCCCTGGCCGGGCTGTGGACCTGGATGCGCTACATCCTGCTGTTCCTGGTGGTCATGGCGCTGGTGCTCATTCTGTACCGGGCGGGCACCCCGGTGAGCACGGGAGTGCCGATTCTCACGGGTGCGCTCACCGCCACCATTGCCATGGTCGCCGCCTCCGCCATCTTCTCCCTGATCATCGGCCTCTCCTCCCGGTACTCTCTGCTGTACGGGTCGCTGGCCTCGGTGATCATCCTGATGTTATGGCTGTACCTGTGCTCCAATATCCTGATCATCGGCTGCGCCGTCAACCAGACCTGGTATGAAATCCGGCCGGAGACCTCATGGGCCACCCGGTCGGAGCGGCGTGCGTCGAAAAGGCATTCCCGGAAAGCCGGGCAGCCCTGAGTTTCCCGCAGCGTCCCCTGACCCGCAAGAGCCGTATCCGGATGGCGTTCCCGCCCGGGTACGGCTCTTTTTCTCTCTCAGGAGTTTTTCGCCCGGTGGATCGCCTTCGCCCGCTGCTCGTGGTTGAGGATGCTCTTCCGGATGCGCAGACTGGACGGCGTGACCTCCAGCAGCTCGTCGTCCGCCAGGAACTCCAGGCACTGCTCCAGGGACATCTGTTTGGGCGGCACCAGGTGCAGCGCCTCGTCCGAGCCGGCGGCCCGCATGTTGGTCAGCTGCTTTTTCCGGCAGACATTGACAGTGATATCCTCCAGCTTCGCCTGCTGGCCCACCACCATGCCCGCGTAGACCGGCACGCCGGGCCCGATGAACAGCTGGCCGCGGTCCTGGGCGTTGAACAGGCCGTAGGCGACGGACTCGCCGCTCTCAAAGGCAATCAGGGAGCCTGTGGTGCGGCGGTTGATCTCTCCCTTGTACGGGGCGTACTTCTCAAAGACAGACGCCATGGTGCCCTCGCCTCTGGTATCCGTCAGAAACTCGTTGCGGTAGCCGAACAGGCCCCGGGAGGGAACCAGGAACTCCAGCTTCATCCGGCTGCCCACGGGGGTCATGGACAGAAACTCGCCCCGGCGGGCGCCCAGCTTCTCCATGACGGAGCCCACATTGTCCGCGGGGACATCCGCCACCACCCGCTCCACGGGCTCGCACCTCACCCCGTCAATCGTCTGATACAGCACACGCGGGGGCGAGACCTGAAACTCAAAGCCCTCCCTGCGCATGGTCTCAATGAGGATGGACAGGGACATCTCGCCCCGGCCGGCCACATTGAACGCCTCGGTGGTATCGGTATCCGAGACCCGGAGGGACACATCCTTCTGCGTCTCCCGGTACAGGCGGTCGCGGATCTGGCGGCTGGTGACATATTTGCCCTCCCGGCCGGCGAAGGGGGAGTCGTTGACGGAAAAAGTCATCTCCAGCGTAGGCGCGGAGATCCGGACAAACTCGATGGGCTCCACGCACTCGGGGGCGCAGATCGTGTCGCCGATGGTGATGTCCCCGATGCCGCTCATGGCGATGATATTGCCCGCCGAGGCGGACTCCACCGGAACCCGGCTCAGGCCGGAGAACTGGTACATGGCCGTGGCCCTGGCCCGCTTGCTCACCTGATCCGGGTCGTGGTAGTTGCACACCACAATCTCCTGGTTCTGCCGGAGCGTACCCCGCTCAATGCGCCCGATGGCGATGCGGCCCACGAACTCGTTGTAGTCGATGGAGCTGACCAGCATCTGGAACGGCGCGTCCTCGTCCGCCTCCGGCGCCGGGATGTACTCCAGGATGGTGTCGAAAAGGGGCTTTAAATCCTTCCCCGGGACATCCGGGGAGTAGGACGCGGTGCCCTCGCGGCCGGAGCAGAACAGCATGGGGGAGTCCAGCTGCTCGTCGCTGGCGTCCAGATCCAGCAGAAGCTCCAGCACCTCGTCCACCACTTCGGTGACGCGCTGATCCGGGCGGTCGATCTTATTCAGAACCACAATGACCCGGTGTCCCAGCTCCAGCGCCCGGGAGAGCACGAACCGGGTCTGGGGCATGGGGCCCTCCGCGGCGTCCACCAGCAATATCACGCCGTTGACCATCTTCAGAATGCGCTCCACCTCGCCGCCGAAGTCCGCGTGACCCGGGGTGTCCACGATGTTGATCTTCACATCCCCGTACTGGACGGCGGTGTTCTTGGCCAGGATGGTGATGCCCCGCTCCCGCTCCAGCTCGTTGGAGTCCAGGACCCGCTCCACCACCGCCTGGTTGTCCCGGTATACCCCGCTCTGTTTGAGCATCTGATCCACCAGGGTGGTCTTTCCATGGTCCACATGGGCAATAATGGCGACATTTCTCAGTTTTTCGTTCTGCACGGAAGATCGAACTCCTTTTGTCCGGCAAAGCCACCTGCGACTCCGCAAAACTGGCCGCACCGGGCGGTACGCGAACGCGAAGCGGGCATGAAATGGTCTGCGTGAATTTCCTTTTTTGTGCGCAACAGCGCGGGTATTATACCCCGATTCCCCGCGCCGCGCAAGAAAAAATGGCGGCGCGGCCGGCGGGATCCGGACGGCGGCCCGTCTGAATCCGCGCCTCCCTCTTGCCTTTTTCCCCGGCGTCTGGTACAATACCGGCCGGGAAGAGAGCGGCCGCGGCCACCCGGATTTTCAGCGGCGGACGCATCCTGACAGAGGAGGCTTTGTTCTTGAAGAATCTCGCGGTGTTTGTCCTGCTCGTGCTGGCTGTCCTGCTGGCGGCGGGCAGTGTGTTCATGTTCGCCAGGAAGGGTCCGCTGCCCGTCTACCATTATCTGATGATGAAGCCGGAGCAGCGGGAGGCGGTGCGCACCCCGAAAGAGTACCGCAACGCCGGTGTGGCGCTGCTGCTTCTCGCGGCAGGCTGCGCCGCCAGTCTGATCGTTCAGCGGTTTTTCCCGACCTGGCTGGTGAAGTATATCGTCGTCCTGGCGGCCTGCGCCCTGTTGTACTTCGTCTGCTACGACCTGACGCCCAGGAAGTGGGAGGATACGCCTGAGTCCCAGGCCGGCAAGCGCAAGAGCACGGATATCTTCTGACCTGTTCCCGGAGCGAACCGGCCAGGGACTGCCCGCCGGCGGCGGACGGTTCCCGGCCGGTCTTTGTTACTGTCTCAGCTGCCCCGGCTCCAGCCTGCCCAGCATGAACTGCTGGAGCTGCAGCCCCAGGGGCGTCTCATACTTCTCCTTGCGGAAGCAGAACATCATGGAGCGGGAGAACCTGCTGTCCGTGATGGTCAGCAGCCGGATCCGCCTGTCCCTGCGGTAGGCGTCCGCGCACCCCTCCGGAACAAACCCGAGGGCCATGCCGGAGGCCACCATCTCCCGGTGGAACTCCGGGGCGGTGACATAGCCCCGGATCCGCAGCCCCGGACTCATGGCGGAGCACAGCTCACAGCAGTATTCCGTATACACCGTGCCGCTGCGCAGGAACACGAACGGCTCGTCCAGGAAATCCGCGGGGCGCACCGCCCGGCGGCCCGCCAGCGGGTGGGACGCGGGCACCGCCAGCAGGTACCGCTCGTCGCAGAGCTTCCGGCCCACCAGCTTTCCATACCGGGGGATGGCGGGGTAGACCAGCATGTCAAACTCCGCGACCTCCAGGTGCTCGATGATCTCGATGTTGCTGGTCAGCTCGTACTCCACCTCCGGGTGCAGCCCGGCAAACTCCGCCAGAAGCGGCATCACCGCAGGATGCGCCCCGTACACCCCGACGGCCAGCCGGCTGCCCATGCCGCCGCCCAGCTCGTCCATCTCCTCCACGGCGTCGTCCAGCTCCCGGAGCATCACCATGGCCGCGTCCAGAAACCGCTTGCCCTGTTTGCTGAGGGTGATCCGCTTCCCGCTGCGCAGGAACAGGGGGGTGCCCAGCTCCTCCTCCAGGCGCGCGATGCTCTTGGACAGGGACGGCTGGGACAGGTGCAGCAGCTCCGCCGCCCTGGTCATGTTCTGCAGGTGCGCCACCGTGACGAAATACCGGATCTGACTGATGTTCATGCCGCTTCGCCCTCCCGGATCTTCTTATTCCCTTTAAGCTATGAAAAAAGCCGATAAATGGATTCTATCGGTTCAATTTCCCTGGAAAATAACAGGGCGTTTCTGCCGATCTCCTTGCGGGAGAAGCGTTTGCCCCTCCTGTTTATCTTATGCGTTTCTATTCCAAAAATCAATATATACTTTTCCCGGCCTCCTGTCATTCTCATGCGGCATTTGTTAAAATTTAGACGGGATAAGTTCTTTGGCGAGTTGGAATACACAAAAATAAGGAACAGGAGGTGACGCTCAGGTCTTAGGAACCTGAGATGCCAATGAAGCAATTGATGATCAAACCCGAGAAATGTATCGGCTGCCGCACCTGCGAGCTGGTCTGTTCTTTCGGGCACTACCAGCAGTTCAACCCCAAGATGGCCAATGTCACAGTCATGGAGTATGACACCGCCGCCATCGCCATTCCCGTCATGTGCCTTCAGTGCGAGGAGGCATGCTGCCTGAAAGTCTGCCCCGTGAAGGCGATCAGCCGGGACGAGAACGGCGCGGCCGTCATCAACTATGAGCGCTGCATCGGCTGCAAGATGTGCATGAACGCCTGCCCGCTGGGCAACATCACCTACAACCCCGTCCTGCGCAAGGTCTTCAAGTGCGACCTGTGCGAGGGCGACCCCAAGTGCGCCAGGTACTGCCCGGGTGAGGCCATTGTCTATGTGGATCCCGACGCCATGACGGATCGGAAGCGTGCGGTAGCCGCAAAATTCAAGGATGTATTCGGAGAGGAGGAAGCCGCACAATGAGTTACGGATATGTGGGAACCATCCTGAGAGTCAATCTCAAAAAAGGCACCATCGTCAAAGAACCCCTGAACATGAAGAACGCCGACGAGTATGTGGGCGCCCGCGGTCTGGGCACCAAGTACTACTGCGACGAGTGCGACCCGAAGTGCGATCCTCTGGGCCCGGAGAACAACCTGATCTTCATGACCGGCCCCCTGACCGGCACCTGCGCCACTTCCTCCGGCCGGTACAACGCGGTGGCCAAGTCCCCCCTGACCGGCACCATCGGCGCGGCCAACTCCGGCGGCCATTTCGGCCCCGAGCTGAAGTACGCCGGCTATGACGGCATCATCTTTGAGGATGTCTCCGACAAGCCGGTCTATCTGTACATCAACGACGACAAGGTGGAGCTCCGTGACGCCTCCCATCTGTGGGGCAAGGATGTGTACGAGACCACCGATCTCCTCAACGAGGAGTGCGGCGAGCTGTTCCGCATCGCCTGTATCGCCCCCGCGGGCGAGACCGGCTGCCTGTTCGCCACCATCATGAACGACAAGCACCGCGCCGCCGGCCGCGGCGGCATGGGCGCCGTCATGGGCAGCAAGAACCTGAAGGCCGTCGCGGTCAAGGGCACCGGCTCCATCTTTGTGGCCAATCCCGACGCGTTCTTCAAGGCCGCCACGGACGCCCGCGCCACGCTGAAGGCCCATCCCGTCACCGGCGCCGGCCTGTCCAGCTATGGCACGGAGATCCTCGTGAACATCATCAACGCCAGCGGCGCGCTGCCCGTGAACAACGGCCGCGACGGCTCCGTCTACCCCCAGGCGGACGACATCTCCGGCGAGACCCTGACCGCCAAGTACCTGCTGCGGAACAAGGGCTGCTTCGGCTGCTCCATCGGCTGCGGCCGCGTGACCGACATCAACGAGGGCCCGTTCAAGTCCAAGGGCGAGGGCCCCGAGTACGAGGCCGGCTGGTCGTTCGGCGCCGACTGCGGCATCAACGACCTGGGCGCCGTCTGCAACGCCAACTTCCTGTGCAACCAGTACGGCATCGACCCCATCACCATGGGCTCCACCATCGCGTGCGCCATGGAGCTGTACGAGATGGGCGCGCTGCCTGAGGAGGACATCGGCTTCCCGCTGCGCTTCGGCGACGAGAAGGCCATGGTCCGCTGCACCGAGATGACCTGCAAGGGCGAGGGCTTCGGCAAGATCCTCGGCCTGGGCTCCTACCGCATGGCGGAGAAGTACGGCCATCCCGAGCTGTCCATGTCCGTGAAGAAGCAGGAGATGCCCGCCTACGACGGCCGCGCCATTCAGGGCATCGGCCTGGAGTACGCCACCTCCAACCGCGGCGGCTGCCATGTCCGCGGCTACATGATCTCCCCCGAGGTGCTGGGTATCCCCGTGCAGACCGATCCTCTGGTCACCGAGGGCAAGGCCGGCCTGCTGAAGACTTTCCAGGATCTGACCGCGCTGTGCGATTCCACCGGTATCTGCCTGTTCACCACTTTCGGCATCGGCCTGCCCGAGATTGCCGAGCAGTACCGCCAGGCGGTGGGCAGCACCGAGTCTGACGCGGACATCCTCCTGAAAGGGGAGCGCGTCTGGAACCTGGAGAAGCAGTTCAACATCGCCGCCGGCGTGGAGAAAGACACCCTGCCTCCGCGTCTGCTGCGGGACGAGCTGCCGGAAGGCCCTGCGAAAGGCAAGGTCAACGAGCTGCACACCATGCTCAAGGAGTACTACGCGGCCCGCGGCTGGGACGAGGAAGGCATCCCCACGCCTGAAAAACTGTCCGAGCTGAGCATCGGCTGACACCACCTCCTCATCGGGATCTGTTTCCCCCGGAGCGCGGATCCGAACTGCTCCGGGGGCGCAGATCCCGTTTTTGCACCCGTCAGGAATTGAGACCAGACCGCCGCGGCCGGGCGGAGAAGGTTCCGGCTGTGACGGCGGAAAGGAGGCTCCATGACCGTCAAGTTTTTCGCGTATCTCCGCGACGCCGGCTACGCCGGATGCCGGGAGATGCAGATGCCCGCGGTGCCCACCGTGCTGGATCTCGGCCGGGATCTGTGCGGCCGGTTCGGCGACAAATTCCGCGGGGAGTTCTTCTCCCCGGACGGCACCGCCCTGGGCGAGCGCATCATTGTCATGGTCAACGGCCGCCGGGTGGAGTTCCTGGACGGCATCCACACCCCCCTGAAAGAGGAGGACACCGTGCAGGTGTTCCCCATCGTGGCGGGTGGCTGATTTTATATCGTGAAAGGCGGTGACTCTATGCAGATCGACATGGAAGCGATCCAGGAGATTCTCCATCGGTATCCCAGCGAGATGCGCTACTCACTGGCTATCCTGCAGGATCTGCAGCATCACTTCAATTACATCCCCCGGGAGGGAATGGAGGCTCTGGCCGAGTACCTGGGCTGCCCCCTCTCCTCCCTCTACTCCATGGCCACTTTCTACCGCGCCCTGAGTCTGAAGCCCAAGGGCAAGCACATCATCAAGCTGTGCGACGGCACGGCCTGCCACATCCGCGGCTCCACAAACCTGATCGGCGGCATCAACCGGCTTCTGGGCATCAGCGCGGGCGAGACCTCCACGGACGGCGAGTTCTCCCTGGAGCTGGTGAACTGTCTGGGCTCCTGCGCCCTCGCCCCGGTCATGGTGGTGGACGGCACCTACTACGGCAAGGTCACCATGGAAAAGCTGCCTGAGATCATCAACTCCTATCGAGAGGAGGCTTCGTGATGAATCGAACCATCCTCGTATGCTGCGGCACCGGCTGTCTGGCCAACGGCAGCAGGAAAGTGGCGGATGAATTCCAGATGCTCATCGACCAGCAGGGTCTGGACGCCCAGGTGCAGTGCGAGGTCAAGCGCACCGGCTGCAACGGCTTCTGCGAGAACGGCCCCCTGGTGAAAGTCCTCCCGGAGGACATCATCTACTACAAGGTCCGGGAGAAAGATGTGCCGGAGATCCTGGAGAAAACCGTCCGGAACGGCGAGCCGGTGGAGCGCCTGCTCTACAAGAACGACCAGGGTCAGCGCGTGCTGCATCAGAATGAGAACCCCTTCTACGCCCCGCAGCAGAAGATCGCGCTGCGGAACATCGGCCGCATCGATCCCAACCGGGTGGAGGACTACCTGGCCGCGGGCGGCTATGAGGGCCTGAAGCGGGCCCTGACCATGACCCCGGACGAGATCATCGAAGAGGTCAAAAAGTCCGGCCTGCGCGGCCGCGGCGGCGCCGGCTTCCCCACCTGGCGGAAGTGGCGCACGGCGGCGGACACCCCGGTGTTCCCGAAGTATGTGGCCTGCAACGGCGACGAGGGCGACCCCGGCGCGTTCATGGACCGCTCCGTCCTGGAGGGCGACCCCCACACCGTGCTGGAGGGCCTGGCCATCCTGGCCCTGGCCATCGGCGCGGAGGAGGGCTTCCTCTACATCCGTGACGAGTACGGCCTGGCCGTGCACAATGTCACAACCGCCATCGCGGACGCGGAGCGCCACGGCATCCTCGGCGACCATGTCATGGGCACCGACCGGAGGCTGAAGCTCAGCGTGGTTCGGGGCGGCGGCGCGTTCGTCTGCGGCGAGGAGACCGCGCTGATGAACTCCATTGAGGGCAAGTGCGGCGAGCCCCGGCCCAGGCCCCCGTTCCCCGCGGTCAAGGGCCTGTTCGGCCAGCCCACGGTTTTGAACAATGTGGAGACGCTGGCCAACATCCCCGTCATCCTGCGGGACGGCGGCGAGAAATTCGCGTCCGTCGGCACGGAGGGGAGCAAGGGCACCAAGGTCTTCGCCCTGGTGGGCAAAGTCAAGCGCACCGGCCTGGTGGAGATCCCCATGGGCGCCACCCTGCGCCACCTCATCTTTGACATCGGCGGCGGCATCCAGGGCGACCGGCCGTTCAAGGCCGTCCAGACCGGCGGCCCCTCCGGCGGCTGTATCCCCGCGGACATGCTGGATCTGCCGGTGGACTTCGACACCTTAAAGAGCCACGGCGCCATGATGGGCTCCGGCGGCATGATTGTCATGGACGACCGCAGCTGTATGGTGGAGGTCGCCCGGTACTACATCAGCTTCCTGGCGGAGGAGAGCTGCGGGAAGTGCACGCCCTGCCGCGAGGGTCTGCGCAAGATGCTGGAGATTCTCACCGACATCTGCGAGGGCCGCGGCCAGGAGGGCGACATCGAGCTGCTGGAGCAGCTGGGCCACACCCTGGAGGACAGCTGCCTGTGCGCGCTGGGCAAGACCGCGCCCAACCCCGTCATGACGACCATCCGGTACTTCCGGGACGAGTATGAGGCGCACATCCGCGAGCACCGCTGCCCCGCCGGCGTGTGCACGAAGCTGACCGCGTTCGTCATCAACCCGGATCTGTGCAGAGGCTGCACCGCCTGCGCCAGAGCCTGCCCCACCGGCGCCATCACCGGCACCGTGAAGCAGCCCCATGTCATCGACAACGCGAAGTGCATCGTCTGCGGAAGCTGCCGTGAGGCATGCCGCTTCGATGCCGTAGGAACCAGAGGGAGGGAGGAAGCCGTATGACCATCACCATTGACGACAAGCGCTGTACCTGCGAGCCGGGCGAGACCATCCTGGCCGTGGCGCGCCGCAACGGCATTTACATCCCCACCCTGTGCCATCACGAGAGCCTCCCCGGCCAGGCTGCCTGCCGGGTGTGCATCGTGGAGATCGTCCAGCAGAACCGCAGCACCATCACGGCCTCCTGCGTCTACCCCATTGACGGGGAAATTGAGGTCTACACCAACACGCCGAAAGTCCGCGCGCAGCGGGGGATGATCCTCGCGCTGCTGCACCTGCGTGCGCCGGACAGCCAGCTCATCACCGACATGTGCAAGATGTACGGCGCACCGGTTCTCGATCGCGTGAGCGTCTCCATGCCGGGCAAGTGCATCATGTGCGGCCTGTGCACGCGGGCCTGCGCCGAGCTTTCCATCGGCGCCATCTCCACCGTCAACCGCGGCGTCACCAAGGAGATCGCCACTCCCTACCACGAGCCCAGCACGGTATGCCTGGGCTGCGGGAGCTGTGCCCGGGTCTGCCCCACCGGCGCCATTGAGATCACGGAGACCGGGGATACCCGCACCATCTGGGATCGCACTTTCCAGCTGGTTCACTGCGCCCGCTGCGGCGCCCCCATCGGCACGCAGGAGGAACTGGACTACGCGGCGAAGAAGACCGGCATGGAGCCGGACACCCTGTGTGAACGGTGCCGGAAGCGGGACATCACCAATGTCCTGTCCACCGTCTACGGCGACTGATCCCGGCGCGGATCGCCAATCCGCTTCCCGGCAAAACGGTCAGGACGCCTGGAAACGATCCCGCCGGCGCAGCTGCCGGATCCCCTGAACCACCGAAAACGCTCAGAGAGGCTTACCGCCTTTCTGGGCGTTTTTTTCGCAGATCCGGCAGTGCCGGCCAAAATTGGGGCTCCAACCGAGTCGTCCCCTGTCCCCTCCGGCCTTGTCCGGGGCGCCCCGCCTCAGGTCGTGTTCCCCGCTGAAAAACCGGGTGCCTGATTTCAACCGCCGCGGCTCCATGGTCGTTATCGCACCGGCCACAGGCATATTGTGATTGACGGCAGCCGTGCCGGTGCGGTACCATACCCTCTGTAGGGGGTATCCATATGCAGGTACACAGGTATGCAACCGACCCGCTGACACTCCTGTCTGAGTGCGACGAAGCACTCAAAGCGGAGGAAAACTCCGACTACATCCTGCGCGTGCTGGCTGTCCGGGCGGTACTGCGCGGGAAGAAATCCGCCGAGGTCGCCGATTTGCTGTCCGTCTCCGCCACGGCGGTGAACCACTGGGTCAGGACAGCAGATCAACACGGGATAGAAGCCCTGAAAACCCAGCCTCGTCCCGGGCGTCCCAGGCTGCTCACCCCGGAGCAGTATGAGGAAATCGACGCGGTTCTGCGGCAGCCCGCGTGCGGGGCAGATCCGGATTATCCCGCCTGGGACGGCGCAACCCTGTCCGATTACCTCCGAAAGCAGTACGGCGTCCAGGTAAGTGAACGCAGCTGCCGCCGGATTCTTCATGAACTCAATGACACGCGCCGTCGTGCGCAGGCGGGCCCGGCCGGCGGCCGCGGGAACACGGAGGAACGAGGGGGTTGAGCCGGATCCAGCCATCATCCACCGTAGCGCACCAGGCCGGAGCGC
>CAYRAG010000008.1:1309-12215 GCA_964422185.1 uncultured Oscillospiraceae bacterium | reverse complement strand
TCTCCCCCGCAGCAGCCGCCCTCCGGCTCCTCGTAGTCCGCCCGGTTCTCCGCCACACTGTGAATGGCGGGATGTGCTCCGCACACCGGACAGTCCGGGTTCGCCGCGCACTCCACCGTGTCGAACTCCATATTCAGGCCGTTGAAGAACAGCATCCGCCCCGTCAGGGGCTCGCCGATCCCCAGCAGGCATTTGACCACCTCCAGCGCCTGGATGCTCCCCAGCACCCCGATGGCCGAGCCCATCACCCCCACCTGGGAGCAGCTCTCGCCGCGGTGTTTCGGCACAGAGCGCATCAGGCAGCGCAGACAGGGGCCCTTGCCGGGCACATAGGTCATGGTCTGTCCGGCGAACCGGACGACCCCGGCGTGCACATAGGGCTTCTTCTCCAGCACGCAGGCGTCGTTGATGAGGAACTTCGCGGTAAACCGGTCCGTGGCGTCCACCACGGCGTCGTACTGCGCGATGATCTCCTGCGCGTTGTCCGGCGTCAGCTTCGTCCGGTGGAGCACCACCTGCACATCCGGGTTGATCGCCTGGATCGCCTTCTGCGCGCTGACGACTTTCTCCTCCCCCACTGTGCCGGTATTGTGGATGATCTGCCGCTGGAGATTGGAGAGATCCACGGTGTCGTCATCCATGATGCCCAGGGTGCCTATCCCGGCGGCCGCCAGATACAGCAGAGCCGGAGATCCCAGGCCCCCCGCGCCCACCACCAGCACTTTGGACGCAAGGAGCTTTTTCTGCCCGGACACGCCCACCCCGGTCAGCACGAAATGCCGGGAGTACCGTACCAGCTGTTCCTGGGTAAATGCCACAGCGACCGCCCCTTTCCAGGCAAATTCCCGCTCTCCCGCCCGGCCGGCGGGGGAAAAGCGGAGTAAAACCATTGGCAAAGCCGCCCCGGGAACCGCGGTTTCCCGCGATCCCCGGGGAGCTCAAACCCCGTAAAATTCCAGAAACTGGCGCAGCCGCTCCGTCTCCGGCGCACGGAGCACCCGCTCCGCGTCCCCCTGTTCCGCCACGCTGCCCTGGAAGAGAAACAGAACCTGATCCGCCGTCCGCCGGGCCTGGGCGGGCGAGTGGGTAATCCACAGCACGCCGCAGCCGGTTTTGGCGCGGTAGTCCGCCACCAGGGACTCCGCCAGGGCGGTGGACTGAATGTCCATGGAGGCGGTGGGCTCGTCCAGCACCAGCAGGTCATACGGGCGCATCAGCAGCCTGGCCAGCGCCATCCGGGCGGTCTCGCCTCCGGAGAGGTGGTGTGCCTGGCGGTTTGCCAGATGCGCGATCCCCAGCCGCTCCATCAGGCGATCCGCGTGGCCGCGGCTCTCGTCATCCCCGCTGCCGTTGAGCATCAGGTTCCGGCGCACCGTCATCTGAAAGGCGAAGCTCCGCTGGGGCAGATAGCCCACGCGGCACTCCCGGCCCAGAACGGGCTTTCCGCCGTCCGGCTCCAGGATCCCCGCCGCGACGCGTGCCAGGGTGGACTTCCCGCTGCCGTTGGCGCCGATGACCGCGCAGACCTGCCCGGCGGGCAGCTCCATTCCCGGAAAGTCCAGCGCCGCAGTGTCCCCGTAAGTCTTGACAAAGGGCGCGAGCGTCATCTGCTCAACCTCCCCTGCAGCAGAGAGACCGCCAGATTGAGAACCAGCGACATCGCCAGCAGGATGATCCCCAGGGCCACCCCCAGGGTGAAGTCGCCCCGGTTTGTGTAGTTCATGATGGCGGTGGTCATCACATTGGTCTTGTAGGCGATGGCGCCGCCCACCATGGACACGGCGCCCACTTCCGCGATGGCGCGGGAGAACCCGAACAGATAGGAGGAGAAAATCTGGTACCTGCTCTCGTTGATGAGCAGCAGGAAAGACTTTCCCCGGGAAAGGCCCAGACCCGTCGCCGTCTCACGCACCGTGGGCGCGATGCGCTGCGCGAAAGTCTCCATGTTCCCGATGATCAGGGGGGTGATCAGCAGCACCTGGGCAATCACCATCAGCCGGACGGTGTACATCAGCCGGAAATGCCGGAACGGCCCCACGCCGGAAAAGAGCATATAGCAGATCAGTCCGCAGACCACTGGAGGCACTCCCATGAGCGTGCGGTTCAGGATCACCAGCACATTCTTCCCCCGGAAAGTGCCAAACGCCAGCAGGGCCCCAAGCGGCACGCCCAGCAGCAGCGACACAATGGAGCTGGACAGACTCATCCGCAGCGTTACCTCAACGATATTCGCCAGCATGCGGTTGCCGGACAGCACCAGCTCCACCGCCTGGCGCAGTGCTGTGATCATACGCTCCCCCCTGCCGTGTCTGTCATTCCATCACGCCGTTGTTCGCACGGAAGGTCAGGAATGTGGCCTTGTCGGACAGGATGTAGGCCCCCATCTCCTCCGCCATGGTCAGGCACACGCCCATGCCCGCGTTGGAATAGGTGTACCAGTCCGTGTAGTCGGCGACGCTCTCGGCGTCCGTGGTGATGCCCAGATCCGCCGGCCACAGGGAGATCTCTTTCGTATGCGTGCCGGAGCTGTCCCCGCGGGAGACGAACGGATACTTCCCGCTGGAGATCGCGGCAAACGCGTCCGTCACGCTGGCGGCATCCTTCACGCCGGCCGGGTCGTCAGAGGGCCCGCACAGGACGAAGTAGTTGTACATGAAGGTCAGGCGCTCGCTGTCGAAGCCGTCCAGCACATAGCTGAAGCCGGCGTTCACGAAATCCTCCTCCTGAGACTTGGAGTGGACGAGCAGCAGGTCGGCGTTGCCGGCCTGTGCTGCCGCAATCGCCTTGCCGGTGCCGGCGGACGCCACTTCCACCTCGTAGCCGTACTTCTCCTCGAAGACGGGCAGCAGGTAGCCCAGCAGGCCGGAGTCGTTGACCGAGGTCGTGGTGGACATGCGGATCACCCTGGTCTCGTCGGTGGCCTGTGGGATCTCCGCCGTGGACACCGGGGCGTCGTCTTTCCAGTAGAACAGGTACTCGCCGAAATCCTCATAGCCGTAGTTCGTCGCGGTCTGTTTGCCCTCTTCGCTGAGCATCCAGTTGATCAGAGCCGCCGCGCCGTCGGTGTTGATGTAGACATCATCCACCGCGTTGCCGTCGGCATCCACAAAAGGCGCCAGCGGGTTCACCGCCAAGAGCGAGTAGTTGTTGATCATGCTCTCATCCTGCTCGTACAGGATGGTCAGATCCACGCCGGCCGGCTCTTCCGGCTGGCTTTCAGAGGGGCTGGGCGCCGGGCTCTCACTTGCGCTCGCACTCGGGCTCTCGCTTGCGCCCGGGCTCTCACTGGGCGCGTTTTCGTTGCTGGAGCAGGCGGTTGCCAGCGCGAGCACCATCGCCAGGCTCAGCAGCAGGGACAGAATTCTGCGTGTTTTCATGTGTGTTTGCCTCCTCTTGAGATTTGCCGGCGCCCGCCCGTGGCAAAAAGGGCGCATATCACCCGGGCTGCTCCATCCGGATGCGGACTGTCTCTGTCCGCGCAGGCCGGGTTGTTCAGAAGAGGCTCGTCCACCGCTGTCTAAACCCATATTCGCGTTTGCCGGTTTTCCACCGATCTATCCGGATCGGCCGGTCCGCGGGGATTCGTCAGGCCCCGGGGCCGCTGAAACCGGCTTTTGTCATCCCGTCAGGGACGGAAAGCGCCGGATTTTCCCGCACCGCCGGCTGTCCGGCGATACGGCAAAAATTATAACATATGACTCGCGAATGTCAAGGCAGAGCGGGATTCCCGGAGCGAAATCCGTATCTTTCCATTTGGAATGTATTTCCTGCTCTCTTGCGGATCCGGAACCCTGCCGGGTGCCGGAAGACAGAGGCGGACGCCGGATCACTCCCCGTCCGCCCCTTTTTTTCTTATTCCTCCGCCGGCTCGAACCGCTGCCGGACTCTGCCGGGGCGATCCACCAGATAGCCGCCCAGATGCTCCAGCCGGGCGCGGAACTCGTCTCCCGCCATCAGCTCCAGCATCTTCTGAACCATGGGGGTCTCCCACGCCTCGTCCGGAATCAGCAGGTCGTACTGCTCGTTGTACACGGGCAGGAACTCCAGATCGTACAGCTTCGCCGCGGACCAGATGCCCAGGCCGGCGTCGGCGGTGCCGGACGCGATCTGGGTGGCCACGGAGGTGTGGGTGAACTCCTCCCGGTCGTAGCCGTAGATCTGATCGGTATCCAGGCCCTCCAGCCTGCACAGGTAATCGATGAGGATGCGGGTTCCGGATCCTTTCTGCCGGTTGACATACCGCAGTCCCTCCCGGGCCAGATCCGCGATGCCGGAGATCCCCAGGGGATTGCCCTTCGCCACCATCAGGCCCTGCACCCGGCCCACGCACTCCACCAGGCGCACGCCGCCCCTGGGGAAATTCTTCCGGATGACATGGACATTATAGGAGCCGTCCGTCTCGTCCAGCAGGTGGATGCCGGCGATGTGGGTCTCGCCCCGCTTCACCGCCATCACGCCGCCCATGCTGCCCACATGGGACGAGCTCATGAACATCGTCCGATCCGCGCTGTGGAGCATGTCTCCCAGCTCGTCCAGCAGCGGGTCGTGGCTGCCGATGGCGACCAGGCAGCGTCTGAGCTCCTCCCGCGGCCGCAGCAGCCGGACGGCCACCTGGCTGCCCACGGGATAGCCCTCCACATCCTGGGGAACCTCCAGAATCCCGTCCGCTTTCATAAACGAGGTGACCACGCCGCTGCCCCGGTTCAGGGGGGACGCCATCAGCTTGTCCCCCACATAGCCCATCCGCACCCGGACAAACTCCCGGTACTTCAGGGTGGACACCACCGGCCGGGACAGCGTGGCCTCCTCCCACACCGGCGGGGCGGCCTGGAAATGGGTCAGCTGATCCAGCACGGGCTTGAAAATCTGCTCCAGCACAATGATCCCGGACACCGGGTAGCCGGGCACGCCCAGGACGGGTTTCGGCCCGATACAGCCCAGGATGGCGGGCTTGCCGGGCTTAATGGCGACCCCGTGGCAGACCACCTGCCCCACCTCGCCGATGACCTGGGCGCTGTAGTCCTCTCTGCCCGCGGAGGAGCCCGCGTTCAGGATGACCATGTCGCACTCCTCTGCCGCACGCTTTACGGCCTGGCGGATCTCCTCCAGTCTGTCCTTCACAATGGGGTAGACTCTGGGCTCCGCGTCCCACTGGCGCAGCATGTCCGAGAAGATGGCGGAGTTGAACTCCAGGATATCGCCGGGCGCCGGGTGCTCCGTGGGCGGGACGATCTCGTCCCCCGTGGGGATGATCCCCACCACAGGCCTGCGGATCACCTCCACCTCCAGCACCCCGGCGGCGATCATGGCGCCGATGGCCGCCGGCGTCACCACAGCGTCCGCCGTCAGCAGCATCTCCCCGGCACAGATATCCTCGCCGATCTGGCGGATGTGCTGCCAGGGCGTGGCCGGCGCGTACAGACGCGCACCGCCGTCCTCAAAGATCACATCCTCCACCATGACCACGGCGTCCGCGCCTTCCGGGATGATATCGCCGGTATCCACGACCGTGTACTGATCCTGTCTCAGAAACACCGGTGTGGTCTCACTCGCCCCGAAAGTGTCTGACGCACGCAGCGCGATGCCGTCCATGGCGCTGGCGGGGTAGTGGGGCGCGTTGATGTTCGCGTACACCGCCCGGGCGGTCACCCGTCCGCATGCCCGCGTGATGGGGATGCGCTCCGTCCCGGGCGAGAGCCCGTTCTCCTTCAGCACTTTCAGGTAGGTCTCCACCGCCTGCTCCAGCGGCATATTCGTCAGATACTCAAACGCCATAACACTCCATCCTCCTCTTTCCTCAATCCTCATTCCGCGCCGTACAACACAACCTCCACCCGGCTGCCCGCCGCGAGGCCCTCACAGTCCCGCGGGACGCAGACCCAGCCGTCGCTGGCCGCCAGGGTGGTAATCAGACCGGATTTATTCGGGACAGGCCGGGCCACCAGTCCGTCCGAACCCCGCTCCAGCCGGACCGCGGTGTACTGGGCACGCCCGTGGTTGGCCGGGATCGCCGTGGTGAGCACGGCCGTCTCTGTCACCTCCGCCGGCACATTGCCCATCAGGCCGCACAGCAGCGGCCGGACGAACAGCCGGCTGACATAAAACGCCGCGGCGGGGTGCCCCGGAAGCCCCATGACCGGCGTGCCGTTCACGCTGCCCAGGATGGTGGGTTTGCCCGGCTTCATGGCGATGCCGTGAAAGTACACGGTGCCCAGTTTCTCCAGCACCCGGCAGGTGGCGTCCTTCTCCCCCACCGAGCTGCCGCCGGAGATCAGAACCAGGTCGTGATCCGCCGCCATGCGCCGCACGGTCTCCTCCAGCAGATCCTCCTGATCCCGCAGGATCCCCTCACTGCGGGGAATCCCGCCCCACGCCGCCGCCATGGCGCTGAGCATGTGGGAGTTCACATCCCGGATCTCCCCCGGCGCCGGAACCTGATCCGCCTCTACCAGCTCGTCCCCGGTGGACAAAATCCCCACAGACGGCCGCGCCCGCACCGGCACCGCGCTCACGCCCAGCGCGGCCAGGGCGCCCAGATCGTGCGGCGCCAGCCGGCGGCCGGCGGGAAACAGCTCCTGGCCCGGCTTCACATCGTCGCCCCGGAAAATCACATTCTGGCCGGGGGCCGCCGGTTTCATCAGGCCCACGGTGCCGTCGCCGTACTCCTCACTGTACTCCACCATGACCACAGCGTCCGCGCCCCGGGGGAGCGCACCTCCCGTGGGCACCTGAACCGCGGTGTCCCGGGGCAGGTCGAAATCCGCCTCCTGCCCCATCCGCACGCTGCCGCCCAGATTCAGCAGGGCGGGCAGACTCTCGCTGCAGCCGAAAGTATCCCTGGCCCGGACGGCATAGCCGTCCACCGTGGAGCGGTCAAAGCCGGGAACATACTCCTCCGCCTGCACACCCCGGCTGAGCACGCGGCCCAGCGCGGCGTCCAGCGGCACCGTCTCCTCCGGCGTGCGCCTCTCCCCGAACTTCAGGCGGATCGTCTCCAGCGCCTGTTCCGGCGTGACGACCTCCAGCATGGTCTCCTCCTTCCCCGCCGTTTCGGCGGTTGCGTCCTCATCTTCCTCTATACTCTATCACGCTTTTGCCAGGTTGTCAGCACGGCATGGACACCGATTGATATTTTCTATCGGATGTCGCACTGCGCGACCAGATCGCTGCCGCAGCCGGCGGGGTTTGCCAGCAGCGTCTGACCCGCCCTTACCGGCAGGGCGATCCGTGCGGCGTACGCCAGCGCCCGGACTTCGTCAAACTTCTCCCTGGGGATGGGCTCCCGGCTGCGCAGCGGCACCCGCTTCCCCTCCGCCGTCACCACGAGGGTGAGATACCGCCGGCGCTCCAGCCGCTCCGTACGGTAAAAATCCGCCCCGCGGGGACAGGCCGCGCCGGCCACCGCGCCGTCCCCGTCCAGAGACAGCTCGCAGCCCCGGGGACAGCACAGGCAGATCAGATGTCCCTCCGGCAGATCCCGGCCGTCCGTGCGCGGCGCGTCCTCCGGCGGCATGTCCGGATACGCTCCGCCGCGCAGCCAGCGGGCAATCCGGCCGCCCAGCGCCCCGGCGCGCTCCGCCGCCCTGTCCACCAGGTCGTAGATGCGCCGGGCGTTGCCGCAGTCAAACAGCCAGGGCGGCAGCGTCTCCCCGAACGGATCCAGCAGCTCCCGCTCCGGGATCAGGCCCACGGAGGTGATGAGCGTATCGCAGGGGATCTCCTCCTCCGAGCCGTCCCCGTGCCGGAGCGTCACCCCCTCCAGCCGGGTCTTTCCGTGCAGTCTGGTCACCGTGGTGGACAGCCACAGGGGGATCCCGAACTCCTCCAGGCACTGAACCCGGTTTCGATACAGTCCCCCGCCGTGATCCGCCGCCTCCGCCACGCCCAGCACGGTCTTTCCCTCCAGCGCCAGCCGCCGGGCGACAATCATGCCGATATCGCCGGAGCCCAGCACCACCGCCCGGCTCCCGATATCCCAGCCCGCCAGATTCAGCATCTGCTGCGCCTGGCCGGCGGTATACACCCCGGAGGGCCGGGATCCGGTGATGGGCAGGGCGCCCGCCGGGCGCTCCCGCGCCCCGGATGCCAGCACCACGGCGCCGGCGGCGCAGGTCATCCAGCCGCATTCCGGCCCCAGCGCCGTCACCGTCCGATCCGCCCCGATGGACAGTACCGTGGTATTTGTGAGGATCTCCACGCCTGTCCCGGCAAGACGCGCCGCCTGCCGCGCCGCGTACTCCGGCCCCGTGAGCTCCTCCTCATATTCATACAGGCCAAAGCCCGTGTGGACACACTGCGGCAGCACACCGCCCAGCCGATCCGTGCGCTCCAGCAGCAGAACGGATCGGCAGCCCGCTTCCCAGGCGCCCAGCGCCGCGGCCATGCCGGCGGGGCCG
The DNA here is from genome assembly GCA_964422185.1 of uncultured Oscillospiraceae bacterium. Taxonomy (GTDB): domain Bacteria; phylum Bacillota; class Clostridia; order Oscillospirales; family Oscillospiraceae; genus CALXCT01. The sequence goes on along the minus strand of CAYRAG010000008.1, from coordinate 3,819 downwards.
CCGCCGATGACGACCAGGTCACAGCGTCTCATGGCAGTTCTCCTCCCCCGCCGTCAGCCAGGAGCCGGGTGCGCCTTTCCGGATCTCCGCCGGCGTTACCCCGAGCTCCCGCGCCAGCAGCTCCACAATCCGGCGGGTGCAGTAGCCGCCCTGGCACCGGCCCATGCCGGCGCCGGTGCGAAACTTCACGCCGTCCAGCGTCACCGCGCCCGGTGTGCGGCGGATGGCGTCCAGGATCTCCCCCTCCGTGACGGTGCGGCACCGGCACACCACGCGGCCGTAAGCGGGATCCGCCTCAGCAAGCCGCCGGCGCGTCTCCCCGTCCAGATCCGCGACCCGCACCGGGGCGCTACGCACCGGCTGAAAGTCCCGCCGGGGCGCGGGGCTGTCCAGATACGGCAGCACCAGATCCGCCACATACTCCCCAAGCCAGTTGGCGCAGGTCAGCCCGGGGGTCTTCACCCCGATCAGGCTCACCATGCCCGGACACTCCTCCGTCCGAACCACCATCAGCTCTCCGATGCTCTTCCGGGACAGCGACTGCGCCCCGGTCTCCGGATCCGTCTCCACCTCATAGGGGTTGGGCCGGATCGCTGCGAAACTGCGGATGGTCTGATCCAGCGGGATTCCCGGCGCCACTTCCGCCGCCAGGCCGCGCAGCCAGGCCAGGCCCTCCTCCCCGGTGGCCGTGTCCTCTTTGTCGTCCGCCGGCACCTCGGAGGGCCCCAGCAGAATATTCCCGTCCACGGTCGGCACCAGCGTCAGGCCCTTGCTGCCTTTCTCCTCCGGCTCGTGGAAAATCACATGGTGAAGCAGACCGGCCGTCTTCGTGTCCAGCACCAGATACTCCCCCCGGGTGGGCACCACCCGGATGGTGGGCCGCTGCGCCAGCTCCGCCACCTCGTCCGCACGCATACCGGCGCAGTTCACCACCGCCCGGCAGGACAGCGTCCCCCGGTTCGTGGTCACCAGGTACCCGCCGTCCGTACGCGCAAGGCCGGTGACCTCCGTGTTCAGGAGCAGATCCGCCCCGTTCTCCGCGGCGTTCTCCGCCGCCGCCATACACAGCCCCCAGGGGCTGACCGTCCCCACGCCGGGGCAGTACAGCGCCTGAGCCACCGCCGGGGACAGCGCCGGCTCCATGCGCAAGATCTCATCCCGCTCCAGCATCCGCAGCCCGGGCACCCCGTTCTCCCGCCCCTGTTCCATCTTGTGCTCCAGGCTCCGGATCCCCCGGTCTCCAAACGCCACCATCAGCGAGCCGCACCGGTGGAACGGCACCCCCAGATCGCGGCAGAGCGCGTCAAACTCCCGGTTGGCCCGGACAGACAGCCTGGTCTTCAGAGTGCCGGGGTGGGTGTCATACCCCGCATAGACAATGGCGGTATTCGCCCTGCTGATGCCGGTGCACACATCCTCCCGCCGCTCCGCCAGCGCCACCCGCACAGGGTAGCGCACCAGGGCCCGGGCGGCAAAACAGCCCAGCACCCCTCCGCCGATGACGACGGCGTCATAATCCCACTTCACGCAGCATGCCTCTCCTCGTCCGGCCGCCGCACCGCGGGCGCCCGTTTGTCTCTCTGTCCCCTCTAATATATAGGTTCCCGGCGGTCGTTGTCAAATGGTAGCGCAAAAATCCCGTCCTCCGCCGCGCTTTCCCCGTCCAGCTGCGCACGCAGCTCCCGGAGGAACAGCGCCGCCGCCCGGCTGAACACCTGGCCGCGCTTCCACACCACCTGCGCTGTCATCTCCAGGGGCGGATCCAGCGGCACCACGCACAGGCTGCCGCGCTCACCTGCGCCGACCAGGCCGTCCAGGCACAGGGTGTATCCAAACCCCTCGTCCGTCAGGAGGGAGGCGTTGTAGACCAGGCTGTAGCTGGCCACGAGATTCAGCTCGGCCTCGCTTCTGCCCATCCACTGCAGCAGCGGCCCCCCGCTGGTCTTCTGCCGGGGCCAGATCAGGGGCTGATCCGCCAGATCGGCCGGCCGGACGCGCTCCGCCGCCGCCAGCGGCATGTCCCGGCGTGCCAGCAGAGCCCACTTCTCCTGAACCGGCAGTGTCAGGACATCGTATTTCTCCCGATCCACCGAGCCCAGCAGCAGTCCGAAGTCGATGAGGCCCCGATCCAGCTGCTCCTCCACATCCGCGCTGTCTCCGCTGGAGATGTGGTAGTGGATCTCCGGATAGCGCTTCTGCAGACTGCCCGCCGCCCGGGCGAGAATGCGCACCGCCTGGGTCTCCCCCGCGCCGAGACAGACATCCCCCGCCACCGACTGATCCGCGTGGTCAAAGGCGGCCTGTGTCCGATCCGCCAGCAGCAGGATCTCCTCCGCACGCCGGCGCAGAAACATCCCCGCCTCCGTCAGCTCCGCTTTCCGTCCCCGGCCGGCCCGCCGGAACAGCGGCGTCCCCAGGGACTGCTCCAGCTCCATCAGCTGCCGGGACAGCGTGGGCTGGGTCACATGCAGCTGATCCGCCGCCGCGGAGATGCTCTCCGCCTGCACCAC
>CAYRAG010000008.1:0-1209 GCA_964422185.1 uncultured Oscillospiraceae bacterium | reverse complement strand
CCGGGCCGTCCCCCGAAGCGGGCGGCACCGCCGTCACCGTCACCGTGGGCGGGGAGACTTTCCGCGCCACCCTGGCGGACAACGAGACCGCGCAGGCCCTGGCCGGGCGCCTGCCCGTCACCCTGGACATGAGCGAGCTCAACGGGAATGAGAAATACGCCGCCCTGTCTGAGGTCCTCCCGACGGACGCGTCCTGCCCCGGGGAGATTCATACCGGCGACCTGATGCTCTACGGGGATGACTGTCTGGTGCTGTTCTACCAGGACTTCTCCACCGGGTACAGCTACACCCGCCTGGGCGCCCTGGACGACCCGGCGGGGCTGTCTGACGCGGTGGGCACCGGCGGCGTCACGGTCACCATCTCAAAAGATTGAGACAATTTCGTTTTTCAAGGCAAAAACTCATCAAACTGATTCAGGAGGTTATCTTTATGGAACAGCAGATGCTGGCAGGAAAAACAGCCGTGATCACAGGCGCGAGCTACGGCATGGGCAGAACCATGGCGGAGCTGTTCTCCGAGGAGGGCGCCAATGTCGTACTCACCGCCCGGGGCCGGGAGAAACTGGACGAGGCCGTGGCGGGAATCCGCGCCAAAGGCGGCCGCGCCGTGGGCGTCGTCGCCGATGTGTGCTCCACGGAGGACACCAAACGGGTCTTCGAGACCGCGCTGCGGGAGTTCGGCGATGTGGACATCCTCATCAACAACGCGGGCATCGGCGAGCAGAAGCTGATTGACGAGACGGACGACGACTGGATGCTCTATGTCATGAACACCAACCTGGGCGGCCCCATGCGCTATATCCGCGAGGCGCTGAAGATCTTCCTGCCCAAAAACGACGGCGTGATCATCAACATCTCCTCCGTCAACGGCACCCGTCCGTTCTGCGGCGCCACCTACACCTCCACCAAGGGTGCGCTGAACACCCTGACAAAGAATGTGGCCATGCGCCTGATTGACACCAACATCCGCTGCAACGCCGTGGCCCCCGGCGCCACCATCACCCCCGCCCACCTGGCCAACAAGGCCGGCGAGCAGCCCGGCGGCGCGAAGATGCTGGAGTACAGCGGCCACTATGTCTACTTCCCCGGCCCGGAGTGCGAGTGCATCGACCAGGCCTACGCCTGCCTGTACCTGGCCAGCAAAATGGGCCGCGCCGTCCGGGGCCAGGTTCTGCAGGTCTGCAACGGCGCGTTCCTGTAATCCCCCGC
>CAYRAG010000007.1:14741-52706 GCA_964422185.1 uncultured Oscillospiraceae bacterium | reverse complement strand
CGGCCTGGTTCCCCGCTGCCCGAGGTGCGGCCGGCCCATGCGGATGAACCTCCGCGCCGACTCCACTTTCGTGGAGGACGCGGGCTGGCACGCCGCCGCGCAGCGGTATGAGGCGTTTCTGCGCGGCCACAGGGACGCAAAGGTGCTGTTTCTGGAGATCGCCGTCGGCTACAACACCCCCGGCATCATCAAGATCCCGTTCTGGAAGATGACGGCGCAGTGGCCGGACGCCGTCTACGCCTGCCTCAACGCGGACGCGGCGTATGTGCCGGAGGAGATTCTCCCCGGATCCATTCTGATCCGCTCGGACGCCGGCGAGGCTCTGGATCTGCTCTGAACGGTTCCGGGTCTCCGGTTTGCGCGGCGGAAAGACCGTATTTTGCCGGATCTTTTTATAGCTTTTTCCGGACGGCTGTGGTACACTGTATGCGGCCGTGAAACGGCATGTGTTTTTGCAGAAGGAGGGGTTCCCTTGAATGCCATTCTCAATGAAAGAAAGTTCAGCAGTATTATCTCCGCTGTGGTCTGCATTCTTCTGGGCGTCGTGCTTCTGATCTGGCCGGATCTGTCCGCCCTCTGGATTTGCCGGATCCTCGGCATCGCCCTGCTTGTGGTGGGAATCTGCTACATCATCAGCTTCTTTATCAAGCGCAGCAAGATGTCCACTTTCCAGTTCGACATCATCCTGGGCATCGTCCTGGCGCTGCTGGGCGCCTGGCTGCTGATCCGCCCGGATATGTTCCTGAATCTGCTCAGCTTCGTGTTCGGCGCGATCCTCGTGGTGCACGGCGTCATCGACATCCAGGCCGCGTTCCAGCTGTTCCGGGCCAAAGCGCCCAAGTGGTGGATCTCCCTGCTGCTGGCGGTGCTGACCATCCTGCTGGGCATCCTGATCATCTTCAATCCCTTCGCGATTGCCGCGCCGCTGGTGATTGCGGGCATCGCTCTCATCTTTGACGGCGTCTCCGATCTCATTGTCATCTTCCGGGTCAACAGCGCGGTGAAGGCCGTGAAGAACGCGGTGGAAGGCCGGATCAACCCGGAATACACCGTGGAGGATGACGACGACGACGAGGATGACGAGTGACCGGCCTTTTGCGCGAGGTCAATCTGGAGGCGGGCATGCCTCAGGTCGATATGGCCATCCGGCGGCTGACCTATGAGCTCCACCGGGCGAAAGACTCCGGCAGCACCGCCGTGCTGAAGATCATCCACGGGTACGGCTCGTCCGGCACCGGGGGCAGAATCCGCGTGGAGGCGCGAAACTACCTGGGCAGGCTGGCCGCCCGCCGGGAGATTGCCGGGTGGATTCCCGGGGAGAATTTCTCCATCTTCGACCCGGAGACCCGGAGCGCCTTTGACCGGTGTCCGGATCTGCGCAAAGACCGGGATCTGGACCGGCACAACAACGGCGTCACTTTCATTCTGATCTGATTCAGGGCGTTTCCCCTGGATGCGCGGCAAGGCAATCACTCCCCGGGAGCGGTTGCCTTGCTCTTTTCCCGGGGGAACTGATCCGGAATGTGCCACACAGGGGGAGGGAGTTTCCGTATGGTGAAAACCGGCCGGGTGCTGGATCGCCTTTGTACGCTGTGCGCGGTGTTCTTCTGCGCCGTCATCGCGGTGCAGAATGTGTTCTTCACCGCCAGCCGGGGCCAGTGGGTCTCCCTGCTCGCTCTGATCCTCACCGCCGCGGCGGCGTTTCTCGCGGTGAAGATCCTGCCGGACGGGCGGTATGTGCCGGTCGTCCTGTTCGTGCTGCGCTTCGCGGCCGCCATGCTGGTCATCTGGACGGTGAAGTCCCAGCCGGTGCAGGATTTCCAGACTATCTACACGGCCGCCTGCCAGATGGCGCAGGGCAGCCGGGAGTACCTCGCCCTGGAGTCCCGCTATTTCTACAACTGGGCCTACCAGACGGCGTTCGCCGCCTACGAGAGTTTTGTGATCCGGCTGTTCGGGGAGGGGTACCTGGCCATCCAGGTGCTCAACGCGCTGTATCTGGCGGGCACAAATGTGCTGGTCTACCTGATTGGCAGACGGCTGCTGCCCGGAAAGGGCGGTCTGGCCGCCGGCGTGCTGTATCTGCTCTACCCCGCTCCCCTGTTCCTGGCCGCGGTTCTGACCAATCAGCACCTGTCCACTTTCCTGCTGTATCTGGGCGTGCTGGTGCTGCTGGGCAGACGGGACCGGCCGCTGACCATCCCCCGGGCAGTTCTCGGCGGGGTTCTGCTGGCGCTGGGCAACGCCATGTGGCCGGTGGGCGTGATTGTCCTGCTCGCCGGCGTGCTCTGGTGCGCGGTGTCGCTGCTGCGGCACTTCCGGCGCAGTCTGCGCTGGGTGCTCTCCGCCCTCGCCCGGCCGGCTGTCCTGGCGGTCACCTATGTCCTGGCGGGTGCGCTGCTGTCCGCCGCCGTGGTGTGGAGCGGCGCCAACCCGGCCGGTCTGACCAACAACCAGCCCATGTGGAAGTTTGTGCTGGGCTTTAACGAGGAGTCCTCCGGCGCCTGGAACGAGGAGGATTATACCAGTCTCTACCTCCTCCAGGGGGAGGAGGCGGACGCCGCCATGCGGCAGGTCGTCCGGGAGCGGCTGTCCGTGGGCCCGGTGCGGCTGGCCAGGCTGATGCTCGCCAAGAGCTACCTCATGTGGGCGGACAACGAGGATCTGTACTGGGGGTTCGGACACCTGAAAAGCGACGCGCCGCTAATCGGATCCGTGACGGCCGGGCAGGCGGTGAATCTGATGACCCAGTGGGACAAGGGCGCCTATCTCCTGATCTTCGCCCTGGCGCTGCTGTGGCTCGGCCGGAGGCTGGCCAACCGGGATCCGGACGGGGATCCGCTGCTGCCCGTCCTGATCTTCTGCGGCTACTATGCCGTCTATCTGATCATTGAGGTTCAGGCCCGGTACCGCTACTCCCTGGTGCCCGCCGCGGTTCTGTTCGCCGGCGGCGCCCTGGCCGCCCTGGCGGAGCGGCGGAAGCCGCGGCCGCCGGAAAGTTGACAAAAGCTCCGCCGGAACACTCCGGCGGAGCTTTTCTCTTATTCCTTGATGGCGTCCCAGAATTTCTTCGCGGCCTGCTCGGTTTTGTTGTCCCCGTACTCGTAGTAGTGCGCGTCCCGGATGGCGTCCGGCAGGTACTGCTGGCGCACCCAGTGGCCGGGGTAGTCGTGGGGGTACAGGTAGCCCTGCTCCCGCTCCATGCCTGCGGAGTCCGCGTGGACATTCTGCAGATGGCGGGGAAAGTCTCCGGTGACGCCGCTGCGCACATCCGAGAGCGCGGCGTCGATGGCGGAGACCACACTGTTGGACTTGGGCGCGGTGGCCAGGAGAATCGCCGCCTGCGCCAGGGGAAGCTTCGCCTCCGGCAGGCCCAGCTGGAGGGCGCTGTCGCAGCAGGCCTTCACAATGGCCGCCGCCTGCGGGTACGCCATCCCGATGTCCTCGCTGGCCGAGCAGAGCAGGCGCCGGATGGCGGTGATCAGATCCCCGGCCTCCAGCAGACGCGCCAGGTAGTGCAGCGCCGCGTCCGGATCCGAGCCGCGCAGGGACTTCATCAGGGCGGAGGCGATGTCAAAGTGGTCGTCCCCCTCCCTGTCATAGCGCATGGCGGAGCGCTGGGAGACGGTCTTCGCGTCCTCCAGCGTCAGGGTCATGACGCCGTCCGCGGCGCGGCCGGTGGAGACCAGCAGTTCCAGCGCGTTGACCGCCTTGCGCACATCGCCGCCGCACGATGAGGCGATGTGCTCGCGCACCCCGTCCTCGCAGCGGATCTCCGTGCCCCGATCCTCCGCCAGAATCGCCAGGCAGCGGTCCACCGCCTGGAGCACCTCCGCGCTGGTGAGCATCTTGAACTCAAACACGGTGGATCGGGATAGAATCGCGTTGAACACATAGAAATAGGGATTCTCCGTGGTGGACGCGATGAGCGTGATGGAGCCGTTCTCAATGAACTCCAGCAGGGACTGCTGCTGCTTTTTGTTGAAGTACTGGATCTCATCCAGGTAGAGCAGCACGCCGTTGGGCGCCATCATCGTGCCCACCTCGTCCATAATCTGCCGGATATCCGACAGGGACGCGGTCGTGGCGTTCAGCCGGCGCATGGCGCGGCCGGATCGGCTGGCAATGATATTGGCCACCGTCGTCTTCCCCGTGCCGGACGGGCCGTAAAAGACCATATTCGGGATCTCCCCGCTCTCCACGATCCGGCGCAGCATCCCGTCTTTGCCCAGAATGTGGGACTGGCCCACCACTTCGTCCAGGGTTTTGGGGCGGATCCGATCCGCCAAAGGCTGATATGTCATGGATAACACCTCTGCCAGACATCTTAGCACAGGACCGCCGGCGCGTAAAGACGGTTTTTCCGAAGCCGCTGCCCCGGCGTGCCGGGAATCTCACCGGAGAGACAGACGGCGGCAGGCGGGCCGGATCCGGAAAAAGCCGGAGAGCGTTTCGCTCCCCGGCCTTTTGGACAGTTGCAGTATCTACTTGATCATGGACGCCACCTCGGCGGCGAAGTCCTCCTCTTTCTTCTCAATGCCCTCGCCGGTCTGGTACCGGGTGTAGGTCTTCACGGTGATTTTGCCGCCCAGCTCTTTCGCCGCGGACTCCACATACTTCTCCACGGAGATCTTGTTCTCCTTGACGAACGCCTGCTGCAGCAGGCAGTTCTCCTCGTAGTACTTGCTCATCTTGCCCATGACGATCTTTTCCTTGATCTGCTGGGGCTTGCCGGCCATGGCGGGGTCGTTGTCCATCTGCGCCAGACGGATCGCCTTCTCCCGCTCCAGGGTCTCCGCGTCCACATCCGACTTGTCCCGGAACGCGGGGTTCATGGCCGCGATCTGCATGGCCACATCCTTGCCCACTTCGGTGACCTTGTCCGCGTCAATGCCCTCCACTTCCAGGTTCACCAGCACGCAGATCTTGCCGCCCATGTGGATGTAGGGGACATTCACGCCGTCCGCGTAGCGGACAAAGCGGCGGATCTGGATGTTCTCGCCGATGGCCAGCACCTTGTCCGCGGTGACATCGGAGACCGTGCGGTCGGTGCCGGGATACGCCATGGCCTGCAGCGCGGCCACATCCGCGGGATCCTTCTCCGCGATGACGGACGCCACATCCTTCACGAAGTTCTGGAACACTTCGTTTCTGGCCACGAAGTCCGTCTGGGAGTTGACCTCCACGGCGACGCCCACACCGGCCTCATTCACAAAGGCGTAGGACACGCCCTCCGCGGCGATCTTGCCGGCCTTTTTCACCTGGGCGGCGAGACCTTTCTCCCGCAGCCACTCAATTGCCTTATCCTTATCGCCGTCCGCGGCGGTCAGCGCTTTCTTGCAGTCCATCATGCCCACGCCGGTCATCTCGCGCAGGGCCTGCACATCTTTTGCGGTAAAAGCCATTTTTCTTCTCCTCCAGTGATTATGGATTCACAGAACGCGCCCGTCCCGCAGGCCGGACGCGCTCTGGTGTACTTACTGCGCCTGGGAAGGGGCCTCCGCCTCTTCCGCGGGGGTGTCCTGACCCTGCCTGCCCTCGATGACGGCGTTGGCCATCACGCTGGAGATCAGACGGATCGCACGGATGGCATCGTCATTGCCGGGGATGACATAGTCGATCTCGTCGGGGTCGCAGTTGGTGTCCACGATGGCCACGATGGGGATATGCAGCTTGCGGGCCTCGTTGATGGCGTTGCGCTCCTTGCGGGGATCCACGACGAACAGGGCGCCGGGGAGCTTCTTCATGTCCTTCACGCCGCCGAGATACTTCTCCAGCTTCTCGATCTCGCCCATGTGCTTGATGACTTCTTTCTTGGGCAGCATGTCAAAAGTGCCGTCCTCCTGCATCTTCTTGAGCTGATTGAGCCGATCCACACGGGTGCGCATGGTCTTGAAGTTCGTCATCATGCCGCCCAGCCAGCGGGCGTTCACATAGAACATGTTGCAGCGCAGCGCCTCCTCACGGATGGCGTCCTGCGCCTGCTTCTTCGTGCCGACGAACAGCAGGGACTCGCCCTGCTCGCTGAGATCCTTGACGAAGTTGTAGGCCTCCTCCAGCTTCCTCACGGTCTTCTGCAGGTCGATGATGTAGATGCCGTTGCGCTCGGTGTAGATGTACGCCTGCATCTTGGGGTTCCACCTGCGGGTCTGGTGGCCGAAGTGAACGCCGGCCTCCAGAAGCTGTTTCATAGATACGACTGCCATGGGTTCTTTCCTCCTGATTTTCTTTGTTTTTACCCTCCGGGGCCCTCCTCTCTCCCCACCCACTCCCGTGAGGGAGCACACGGCGGGAGATCAGGCCCCGTGCGGAATGCCAAAGTAGTTTATCACAGGAAACCGGGGAACGCAATGATTTTTTGTGCGCCGGCGCCGGTTTTTTCCGGGATCCGGCGGCGGTCTGGAGATCCGCACCGCCGGGGCCGTTCGCGGGAAGAGAAAGCTTCCGGGCAAACGGGGCGAAGAGTTGCTCTTGTACTTCCGGCGGATTTCCGTTATAATGGACGCGAGGCGAAAGGGGGCGGTTTCCCGTGCCAGTCATCGGCGAATTCCACGATGAACTCGATGTGAAGATGATCGTGCTGTATATTCTGAGCAGGGCGGTGGAGCCGGTGGGTTTCTTCCGGCTTGTGGATCTGGCGATGTGCGACCCCTGCGTGAATTACTTCATGCTCACCACCGCGCTGGTCAGCCTGGAGGAGACAGGCCAGATCGCGAAGGATCTGGACGACCGGTACGCCATTACGGAGAAAGGCCGGCGCAACAGCGCCATCTGCGAGAGCAGCCTTCCGTTCGCGGTGCGCCAGAAGTGCGACCGGAATGTCAGAAAGCTCAACCGGGCCGTCGCCCGGGAGGCGCAGGTGAAAGCGGAAACTGTGGTCCGGGAGGACGGCAGCTGCGCGGCCCGGATGTCGCTGGGGGACAATCTCAGCAACCTGATTACCCTGGAGATGACCGCCGCGTCCGAGGAGGATGCGGATCGGCTGTGCGCACGGTTTATGGAGCGCCCGGACGAGGTGTATGACCGCATTCTCCAGGTGCTGCTCACCGACGGGAAGGAAAAGGAACCGTAACGAAGAGACGGATCCTCCGGCGATACGGGGGATCCGTCTTTTTTTCTGCTCACATCAGCGGCGCGAACACCCGCAGGATGCTCAGCCACAGCTGTTTGAAGATGTTGCGGCGTCCGTGGGCCTTTTTCGTCATCTCCAGCGTGATCTCCTGGCACTTCGCCTGAGTGGCCAGAAAGTCCTCCTTGATGTCCGCGACTGTGGGGGTGCCGCACATCCACACGCCGTTTTCAAAGTGGAGGAAGAAGCTGCGGTAGTCCAGGTTGATGGTGCCCACCGTGCCGAACAGGTCGTCGGAGACCATGTTCTTCGCGTGGATGAAGCCGGGGGTGTACTCGAAGATGCGCACGCCGGCCTCCAGCAGCGGCGGGTAGTGGGCCCGGGTGAGCTGGAAGACCAGCTTCTTGTCCGGGATGTGCGGGGTGATGATCCGCACATCCACGCCGGACTTCGCCGCGTTGCACAGGGCGTTGGTCATGTCGTTCGTGGTCACCAGGTACGGCGTGGTGGCGTACACATACCGGTTGGCCCGGTTGATCATGTTCAGGTACACATTCTGGCCCACCGACTCGCTGTCCAGCGGGGAGTCCAGATAGGGCTGCACATAGCCGGCCGTCTCCACGGGAAGCGGCGCCGGGCGGTACTGGTCGAAATCCTCTTTCTCCTCTGTGTGGTTGTCCCAGGTGGACAGAAACATGACCGTCATGCTCCAGGCGGCGGCGCCCCGGACCATGATGGCGCTGTCTTTCCAGTGCCCGAAGCGCACTTTCGCGTTGATGTACTCGTCCGCCATGTTGACGCCGCCGGTGAACGCCACCTGGCCGTCAATGATGCAGAATTTCCGGTGATCCCGGTTGTTGAGCCGGATGGACGCGACGGGGATAAAGGGGTTGAACACCTCGCAACGGATGCCGGCCTTCCTCAGTTCCTCGGGGTAGTGCTTGGGCAGGGTGAAGATGGAGCCCACATCGTCGTACATCAGCCGGACATCCAGGCCCGCGGCGGCTTTCTCTTTCAGGATATCCAGGATGGTGTTCCACATGACCCCCTCCTCGACGATGAAGTACTCCAGGAAGATGTACTTCTTCGCCTTCTTCAGCTCCTCCTGCACCCGGGCGAAAAAGCACTCGCCCACCTCGTAGTACTCCGTCTCCGTGTGGCCGTACGCGGGGCAGCCGGTGGCGGTCTCCATGTAGCGGGTCTGGATGACGGCGTCCGGGCCGTACTCCTCCAGACGCTCCGCGCCCAGATCCTCCGCCAGCGTCTGGCGCATCTTGTGGGTCATGCTCTGCTGTTTGCGCCGGGTGCGGTTGCTCAGCCGGTTTCCGCCCACGAACAGGTAGAGGATCCCGCCGAAGATCGGGAACATGAGGATGGGGATGATCCAGGCGATCTTGTAGGCCGGATCGCTGCGGCTGCTGACGATCCACAGGGTGACCAGCAGGGAGATGACAAGGAAAAGCAGATAGATGTAGGGGAAGTACTGGGAGAAGAACACGGCCATGACAGCCAGCGCGGCCAGCTGCGCGATGAGCGCGATGGCCACCAGCGTCACCCGCTGGGTCAGCATCTTCTTCAGTTTTTTCAGCTTGCTCGACCTCCTTCCCCGGTCTCGCCGCCTTTTCCGCCGGAGGACACACCCCCGCCGTCACTGGACAACGACATTCTCCTCGCCCAGCAGACCGGTCAGTTCCGTAATCATGATTTGATAGAGTGCGCAGGAGACGCCCCAGCGCCGTTTGGTGTCCTCAAAATACACGATGGCCTGGGAGTTGCCCGGGAACATGTTCAGCACGGCGGCCACCTTTCTCACCCGGGGGTCGTCCGCACGCATGCGCAGGTAGATTTTGCTTCCCGGGCGGATCTCCAGGCCGTCCTGCCCGGCGTCCGGGGCCCTGTCCCGCAGCTGATCCAGCGGCCGGGCGCGGTCGCAGAGGATCTGGGGCGCTTTCTCGTCCCGGACGGAGATCTTCCCCTCCACCAGCAGGGCGCTGTTCTCCCGCAGGCAGCTGCCGCACTCCTCCAGCACCCGGGTAAAGACGATCAGCTCCACGGATCCGGTGTCGTCCTCCAGGGTGACATAGGCCATGAGGGTGTTGTTTTTCGTCGTCTTGTTCTTCCGGGCGGTCACGATGCCGGCGATGGTCACCCGCTGGCCGTCCCGGTAGTCTGACGCGCCGCCCTCCTGCTCAAAGTCGGACAGGATGGACGCGATGGGCACGGCACGGAAGCGCCGGGCCAGATCCCGGTAGGCGTCCATGGGGTGGCCGGACCAGTACAGGCCGGTCATCTCCTTCTCCATGGCCATCCGCTCGGACAGCGCGAATTCCGGGATGTCCGGGAGCGTGACCCGGGGCACCTGGCTGCCGCCGCCGCCCTCGTCGCTGAACAGATCCACCTGGCCCTCCAGGGTGTTTCTGCGGGTGTCCGCGATGGAGTCGATGAGCGGCCCGCAGACCTGGATGAGCTGGGACCGCCTGGCGCCCAGGCTGTCAAACGCGCCGCTCTGGATCAGATTCTCCAGCACTCTGCGGTTCATGTCCGTGCCGTACATCCGGGAGCAGAACTCGGCGAAGGAGGAGAACGGGCCGTTCCGCTCCCGCTCCTGCTCCAGCCGCTGGGTGAACGCACGGCCCACGCCCTTGATGGCAGCCAGCCCGAACCGGATATTGCCGCCGCTCACCGTGAAGTCCTCCCCGGACTCGTTGATGTCCGGCGGCAGCACGGAGATGCCGCAGTCCCGGCACTCCGCGATGTACTCGGCCACCTTGGCCGGGGAGTCCAGCACCGAGGTGAGCAGGGCGGCCATGTACTCCCTGGTGCAGTGGCATTTCAGCCAGGCGGTCTCATAGGCCACCGTGGCGTAGCACACGGCGTGGGCCTTGTTGAACGCGTACTCGGCAAACGCCTCGATCTCGTCATAGATGCTCTCCGCCACCTGCGCGCTGACCCCGTTGGCCACACAGCCGGCGATGCCCCGCTCCGGATCCCCGTGGATGAACGACGCACGCTCAATCTCGATCTGGGATCGCTTCTTCTTGGAGATGGCCCTGCGGACCATGTCCGCCTGGCCCAGCGTGTACCCGGCCAGCTGCCGGAAGATCTGGATCACCTGCTCCTGGTAGACAATGCACCCGTAGGTGACCCTGAGGATGGGCTCCAGCAGGGGGTGCTTGTAGCGCACCTGATCCGGGTTGTGCTTGCACGCGATGAACCGGGAGATGGAGTCCATGGGGCCCGGCCGGTACAGCGCGATGATGGCCGTGATGTCCTCGATGTCCTTCGGCTTCAGGCCGACGCACACGCCGGTCATGCCCGCGGACTCCATCTGGAACACGCCGGAGGTTCTGCCCTCGGAGAGCATCCGGTAGACCTCCGGGTCGTCCTCCGGGATGTCCGAGAGGGCGAAGCCGGGCATGTCTTTCTGCATCTGCCGGATGGTGTCGTCAATGACGGTGAGGTTGCGCAGCGCCAGGAAGTCCATCTTCAGCAGTCCCAGCTCCTCCAGGGTGGTCATGCCGAACTGGGTCACCACGGACTCGTCGTTTTTTGCCAGGGGGACATACTCGTAGACCGGCCTGCTGGTGATCACCACGCCCGCGGCGTGGGTGGAGGTGTTGCGGGGCATCCCCTCGATGGCCATGGCCGTGTCGATGAGCTTCTTCACCCGGGGATCGCCGTCATAGGCGTCTCTCAGCGGTTTGGACAGCTTCAGGGACTCCTCCAGCGTGATGTGCTGGCCGCCGGCGTCCGCGGGGATCAGTTTCGCGATGGCATTGACCTCCGCGTAGGGGTAGTTCAGCACCCGGCCCACATCCCGCACGGAGCCCCGGGCGGCCATGGTGCCGAAAGTGATGATCTGCGCCACATGGTCGCTGCCGTATTTCCGGTTTACATAATCAATGACCTCTCCCCTGCGCAGGTAGCAGAAGTCGATGTCGATATCCGGCATGGACACCCGCTCGGGGTTGAGGAAGCGCTCGAAGTAGAGGTCGTACTTCATGGGGTCGACCTCGGTGATATTCATGCAGTAGGCCACCATGGAGCCCGCGGCGGAGCCGCGGCCCGGGCCCACGGGGATTTTGCTGCGCTTGGCAAAGCCGATGAAATCCGCCACGATGAGGAAGTAGTTCACAAAGCCCATCCGCCGGATGACGCCCTGCTCCATCTCCAGGCGCTCACGGTAGCCCGGCGGGCTGTCCGGGTAGCGGCGCTGAAAGCCCTCGTCGCACAGCAGATTGAAGTAGCTGTCCGCGTCGTAGCCTTCCGGGCAGTCAAAGTGCGGCAGGTGGTAGTTGCCAAACTCGAACTCCACATTGCACCGCTCCGCGATGCGCACCGTGTTGTCCGCGGCCTCCGGCCACGCGGGGAACAGGCTGCGCATCTCCTGCTCGCTCTTCACATAGAACTCATCGGTCTCCATGCGCAGGCGGTTCTCATCCTCCACGGTCTTGCCCGTCTGGATGCACATGAGGATATCCTGGGTCTCCGCGTCCTCCCGGCGCAGATAGTGGGCGTCGTTGGTGGACACGATGGGGATCCCCGTCTCCTGGTGGATGCGCAGCAGGCCGGAGATCACCTGCTTCTCCCCCTCCAGGCCGTGACTTTGCAGCTCCAGGTAGAAGTTGTCCCGGCCGAACATCCCGTCCAGCTCCAGCGCGGTCTGTTTGGCCGCCTCGTAGTCACCGCTGAGCAGCAGCCGGGGGATCGCCCCGCCCAGGCAGGCGGACATGCCGATGAGGCCGCCGCAGTGATCCCGGAGCAGATCCATGTCAATCCGCGGCCGGGTGTAGAAACCCTCCAGAAAGCCGCAGCTGACCAGATAGGACAGGTTGCGGTAGCCCTCCTCGTTCCGGCACAGCAGAATCAGGTGCCGGGAAGTGGCGTCCATCTCGTGGACGCGGTCAAACCGTGTCCGGGGCGCCACATAGACCTCGCACCCGATGATCGGCTTGATCCCCTCCGCCCTGCATGCCTTGTAGAAGTCGACAACGCCGTACATCACGCCGTGGTCCGTGATGGCCACCGCCTCCATGCCCAGCTCCTTGATCCGCCGGACCAGCGGTTTGATCCGGCAGGCGCCGTCCAGGAGGGAGTACTCCGTATGCAGATGCAGATGTACAAAAGACATGGCGTTCTCCTTTGGCTACCGGGCGGATGCGGCCGGGCCGCCCAGTCCGTCCGCCATGGCCATCAGCTTGTGGAGCCGGTGGTTCAGGGCGGACTTCGTCACCGGCGGGTCGCAGAGCTCCGCCAGCTGGGACAGCGTCAGCTCCGGGTACTCCGTGCGCAGGCGGGCGGTCTGATAGAGCTTGTCCGGCAGATCCGCCATCAGGCCGGCCTCCTCCAGGCGCCGGATGGCCGCCAGCTGCTCCTGCGCCGCGTCCACCGCCTTGGTGAGATTGGCGCTGTCGCAGTTCACCCGGCGGTTGACCCCGTTGCGCAGGTGCTTCTCCACCTTGGCGTTCATGATGTCCATGGCGGACAGCGGTGCGCCGATGCTGGTGAGAAAGTCCTCAATCGCCTCGCTCTGTTTGAAATAGATCACATAGTTGGAGTTGCGCATGGTCTCTTTCGGGGCAAAGCCGCACTCCCCCATGAGCGCCAGCAGCTCCCGGCTCACATGGTAATGGGAGGTGAACAGCTCCAGATGGTAGCGCTTGGCGGGATCCGTGACGGAGCCGCCGGCCAGAAACGCGCCCCGGAGAAACGCAGTCCGGCAGCTGTCCTCCTCCAGCACGGCGTAGTTGATGTGGTGGGCCACCACGCCGGCCGGGTCGATGCCGTAGGTATCGCAGATGAGATCCAGCTTGTAGGGGTCGGTGATCCGGAACACGCTCTTCTTCCCCGGCTCCGCCGCCCCGGCGGCCGGCTCCCGGTCAAAATCCACCTGGAACGCACGCCGGAACAGGGCGGGCAGCCGCCTGGCGAACTCCGGGCACTCGGTGACGATCCGGATGTCCTGGCTGCTGAAAGTATTGCAGAAGAGCAGCACGCCGTAGGCCTCCGCCTGGGCGCCGCTCCGGTGCCCGAACGCCTGGCGGCACAGCTCCGCCTTGACCTGTCCGGAAAAGGACATCTTTCCGTCACCTCTCCCTGAAACACAACCGGCGCCTAGGGCGCGTTGTGATAGATGCGCACTTCCGCCAGACCCTCGTACAGATCCATAAGCTCTCTGGCCAGCAGAGACGGGCAGTGCCTCGCGTAGGCCGACCCCTGCTCCCCGCCGTCTGAGATCAGCGGCCGGGCGGTCACCTGGATACCCATGGCCTCCAGCCTCTCCCGATCCACCACCATCGGCGCCGCGCCCTCCGCCAGGTAGCGGGAGAGCAGATGCTCCGGCACCGGCCTGTCATTGGCCAGCACCTGGGTGATCAGGCCCGGGCCGCCGTGATCCAGAATGGCCTGCGCGTGATCCGCCAGGGTATATCCCTCGGTCTCCCCGCCCTGGGTCATGATATTGCCGATCAGCACCTTCGGTACCGCCGAGCGCCGGATGGCGTCCGACACGCCCTCCACCAGCAGATTGGGGATGACGCTGGTGTACAGACTGCCCGGCCCGAGCACAATGAGATCCGCCCGGTCGATGGCCTCGATCGCCTGCGGCAGCGCGGCGGGGTGCTCCGGCCGCAGCCGCACCCGGCGGATCCGGCTGTTCTGGGCGATCCGGAACGATCCGATCCGGGACTCCCCCAGCACCCGCACGCCGTTTTCCAGTTCCGCCTCCAGCGCCACATTCTCATTGGTCACCGGCAGCACCTGGCCGCTGATGGCCAGCACCTGGCTCATGCCGGCGCACGCCTGGTCAAACGAGTCGTAGATCCCGTTCAGGGCGGCCAGCAGCAGATTCCCGAACGACTGGCCCGCCAGACTTCCCTCGGAAAACCGGTAGTCCAGCAGCCGCTCCATGATCGGCTCCACATTGGCCAGCGCCTGCATGCAGTTGCGGATATCCCCGGGAGGCGGCATCCCCAGATCCTGCCGCAGCATCCCGGAGCCGCCCCCGTCATCCGACACCGTGACGATGGCGGTGAGATTGGCGGAATACGCCTTCAGGCCGCGCAGCATGGTGGACAGGCCGGTGCCGCCGCCGATGGCGGCGATGCGCGGCCCGCCCCGTGCGCACGGAGTGCTTCCAGGCAGTGGCATCTCGTCTCCCCCTCTCTCAGCTCCGGGTCATGTCCCTGTGGTTCTCCTCCACCTGGTAGCCCTGGCTCTTGATGTGCTCCGCCAGCTCGTGGGCGATGGCCACGGAGCGGTGATGCCCGCCCGTGCACCCTACCCCGATGACCAGGGCGCTCTTGCCCTCCTCCACATACAGCGGCAGGAGGAAGTCGATCAGGGCGTACAGCCGGTCCAGAAAGTGCGTCGTCTCCTGATCGTTGTTCATGATAAAGTCCCGAACCGGCGCGTCCAGGCCGGTCAGGGGTCTGAGTTCATCCACATAGTAGGGATTGAGGAGGAACCGGACATCAAAGAGCAGATCCGCCTCAATGGGCACGCCGTACTTATAGCCGAACGACACCACATTGACGCTCATCTGCGTCCGGCCGTCCCCGCTGCCGTACTCCTGCTGGAGCAGGCCCCGCAGTTTCGCCGTGGACAGCGCCGTGGTGTCTATCGTCCGGCTGGCCAGGGCGCGAACCGGCTTGAGCAGCTCCCGCTCCTGCCGCACCGCCTCGCCCAGGGAGAGCCCCTCGTGGGCCAGGGGGTGGCTGCGCCGGGTCTCCTTGTACCGCTTGATGATGGTCTCGTCGCTGGCCTCCATAAACAGGATCTCATAGTCACAGCGCATCTCCCGGAGCACATTCAGCGCGGAGAGCAGTCCGTCAAAATTCTGGCCGGAGCGGACATCCGTGACCACCACCACGCGCTGGTAGACCTCCGTCCCCGCCATACTCAGCTCGGCGAACTTGGGAATCAGCTGGGTGGGCAGATTATCCACGCAGAAAAAGCCCATGTCCTCCATCATGGAGGCCGCCTGGCTCTTACCCGCCCCGGACATGCCGGAAATGATAATAAACCGCATTCCCGTTCTCCCCCTCTCCCGCGCCTACTCCAGGCCCAGCGTCCGGATCTCCGGCTCCAGCGCCACGCCGGTCTGCCGGAGCACCTCTGTCCGGACCCGATCCATCAGCGCCAGGACATCCGCGCAGGTGGCGCCGCCCCGGTTGATGAGAAAGCCCGCATGTTTCTCAGACACCTGGGCGCCGCCCACCGTCAGGCCCCGCAGGCCGCACTGATCGATGAGCGCCCCCGCGTAGTGCCCCTCCGGCCGCTTGAAAGTGCTGCCCGCGCTGGGCCACTCCAGCGGCTGTTTCTCCCGGCGCCGTGCGGCCAGATCCTCCATCCTCGCCTGGATCTCTCCCGGATCCCCGCCGCGCAGGGCAAACCGCGCCGACAGGATCAGCCGATCCCCGCCGGAAAACGCGGAGCGCCGGTAGCCAAACGCGCAGTCCGTGCCGGGCACCTCCTCCACTGTCCCGTCAGGGTTCATGACACGAACGCCGGCCGTCACCTGGGCCATCTCGCCCCCGTAGGCGCCGGCGTTCATGGTCAGGGCGCCGCCCACGCTGCCGGGGATCCCGGCCGCGAACTCCAGACCCGTCAGGCCCAGGTCGCAGGCAGTCCGGGCCAGCCGGGACAGCAGCACCGCCCCGCCCGCCGTGAGACACGCGCCCTCTGCGCGGACTTCGCCAAACCCGCCGGCGGTCTTGATGACAAATCCCTGGTACCCGGCGTCCGCCACCAGCAGGTTCGTGCCGTTGCCCAGGAAAAAGGGGGTGATCTCCAGATCCGCCGCCGTGCGGATCGCGCAGGAGGCCTCCTCCTCCGAGACCGGCAGCGCCATGAGGCGGGCCGGCCCGCCGATGCGGAAGGAGGTATACTGCGCCATGGGTTCCCCCGCACGCAGCTCCAGTGCCGGACACCGCTCCCGCAGAGAGCGCTCCAGCGCGTCGAATCTGTCCATCCTCCCGCCTCCTCCGCCCGGCCATGATGCTCCATTCTACCACAAACCCGGGAGAAAAAGAATACGGGATCGAAAAATACCGCCGGCCGGGCGGGGTAAAAAGAACCGGCCGGCACTCCGCCGCCGCGTGAAACGGCTGCGAAGTGCCGGCTGAATTTCCCACGCCGTCCGACGGCTGCCCCCGGTACGGGGTGAATTCCAATCCGCGGGGACTGGCGGATCAGGTTCCCCGTCTTCAACGGGAAATCTTCCGGGAGGCGGAGCGGGAGATCGCGTGCCTCCTTCCCGCCATCAGGGATCCTGCCGGCGATCCAGGAACGGCACCGCCGCCCCGACGATCCCCGCGTCGTTGCCCAGCGCGGCCTTCACCAGCCTGGTCTGGGGGCCCTCCGTGGTATACCGGTCCCGCTCCACCAGCGCACGCAGGGGATCCAGGAACAGGTCGTCCCCCTCGTTGCTCACGCCGCCGCCCAGGCAGATGATCTCCGGCTGGAAGAGATTGATCATATTCGTCAGCCCGATGGCCAGATAGCGGATGTACTCGTCCACCACCATGCGGGCCGTCTCGTCGCCCTCCCGCGCCGCCTGGAACGCAGTGCGGCCGCCTACGCCGTCCAGGGTGCCCCCGGCCAGAGACCAGAGGAGGCTCTCCGGGTGCTGCTCCATCGCCTCTCTCGTGGACTGCTTGAGTCCTGTGGCGGAGGAGTAGCGCTCCCAGCAGCCCCGGCGCCCGCAGTTGCACTGCCTGCCGTCCACCTGGATCACCGTGTGGCCGGCCTCCAGGCCGGTGTCGTTGCAGCCGGTAAAGAGTCTGCCGTCCACAATGATCCCGGCGCCCACGCCGGTGCCCAGGGTGATCACCATGGCGGAGCGGCAGCCTTTGGCCGCCCCGGCCAGGTACTCCCCCACCGCGGCGCAGTTGGCGTCGTTGCCCAGATAGACCGGCACATTCCACTCCCGCTGGAACAGCTCCCGCACGGGCGTATTGTGGAACGGCGCGTTGGGCGTGTGGAGCACCACGCCGCGATCCCGGTCGATGGCGCCGGGGATCCCGATGCCCACCAGCTCAATGTCCCCGTCGTCCGCGCCGCCGGCACGCGCCGCCTCCCGGGCCACCGCGGCCATCTCCACGCACAGGGCGTCCGCGTCTTTCAGTTTCCTGGTGCGCCGTTTCGCCCGGGCAAGGACATGGTACTCCTCGTCCACCAGGCCCGCAACCAGGTTTGTGCCGCCCACATCAATTCCAATCCGATAGCTCATCTCAGGATTCCTCCTGTTCCTCCGCCTGCTCCTCCTGCCGCGCCTGTTTCTGCTCCTCCGCCTGCTGCGCCTGCTCGAAGTGCTCGTTGATCTGGCGGGTGAACTCCTGCGCGGCGTTGTAGCCCATCTTCTTCTGGCGGTTATTCATCGCCGCCACCTCGATAATGACCGCCAGGTTTCTGCCCGGCTTCACCGGGATGGTCAGAGACGGCAGCTCCACATCCAGGATCTCCGTGTGCAGGTCGTCCAGGCCCAGGCGGTCGTACATGTGGCCCTCTTTCCACTGCTCCAGATGGATCACCATGTCGATCTCGTGCTCGTCCTTGACGGCGCTCATGCCGAACAGCCGCTGCACATCCACGACCCCGATGCCCCGCAGCTCGATGTAGTGCCGGATCAGCGGGGGCGCGGTTCCCACCAGCATGTGGGCGTTAATCTTCTTGATCTCCACGGCGTCGTCCGCGATCAGGCGGTGGCCCCGCTTGACCAGCTCAATGGCGGTCTCGCTCTTGCCCACGCCGGACTCCCCGGTGAGCAGGACACCCTCGCCGTACACCTCCAGCAGCACCCCGTGCCGGGTGATACTGGGCGCCAGCTCGTGGGTCAGGTAATTGATCACGCCGCTGATCACATCCGCGGTGGCCAGCTGGGAGCGGAGCACCGTCCTGTCGTATTTCTTCGCCACTGTCATCAGATCCGGAACCGGATCCATCCCCCGGCTGATGATCACCGCGGGAATCGGGTGGGAGAAGTAGTTGTCCATCCGCTCCAGCCGCTCCTCGGAGGTCATCCCCTGCAGATAGGTCGTCTCCACCAGTCCGATGATCTGCAGGCGCTCGGAGTTGAAGTACTCGAAAAATCCCCGCAGGGGAAGGCCGGGCCGGATCATCTCGCTGGTCGTCACCAGCCGGCTGTCAAAATCCGCGCCCTTGTGCAATATCTCGAAGTTGAATTCCTCTACCAGTTTAGAAAGCGGCACTCCGTTCATGCCAACAACCCCTTTCTCTCTCCTTCTCCCGGCCCGGCAGCGCCGGTATCCTCCCCCGTGGTGCACGGGAACACAGGTTTCCCGCGGCAGGGGGACCCGGGATGGTTCACCGGTGCCGGAGAGGCGAATCCTCCATCCCCTGCCAGATCTTTCCGCCGCCGTCCCGGCCGCGGGCGCGGACGCCGGATCACGGGGAACCCCGTATCCTTTCCCGGGGAACAGGCGGGGCATGTCCGGCGGAAACCTGGTTATATCGTGTGGCGCGGTTGCCTGTTTCCCGCGGTTTAAGCCGGGAATCTGGAAAAATTATATGGGGATCTTCCCATTGTGTCAACGATTTTCGGCGTTTTCCACAAATACGGCCCGCGGCGGAGCGGCAAAAATCCCGTCCGGGAGGGCCGGAAAGATATCGCCTGAAAATCAGGGATTTTTGTGAAAAAAGTTCTTGCAATTCCCGCTGTGTTCTGTTATAGTTTTGTGGACGCTTTCCGAAGTCGATTTTTACAAGCGAGGAGGTAACTGAAATGGCCAAGTGTCAGTTTTGCGACAAGGGCGTGAATTTCGGCATTCAGGTTTCCCATTCCCACCGCCGCTCCAACCGTCCCTGGAAGCCCAATGTGAAGCGCGTGAAAGCTATCGTTGACGGGACGCCCAAGCATGTCTATGTTTGCACCAGGTGCCTCCGCTCGGGTAAAGTGGTTCGTGCCGCGAAATGAGGACGGACACCGGAAAAGAACAACAGTTTCAAAAGCGGCTCTGCGCTTTTGAAACTGTTTTTTCTTTTCCCCTGGCGCGGCGGTATGCCCGCCGGGCGGAGAGGACGGGTGATTATTCAAATTATGTGCAAAGGGGGCGATACCATGCCGCAGATCAGACCGATCACGGATTTACAAAACACAGCGGAAATCTCCAACGCCTGTCATGCAAAGCGGGAACCGATATTCATCACGAAAGACGGCTGCAACGATATGGTGGTGATGAGCATGGAAACCTACGAGGAAATGCTGGAAACTGCCGCCATCGATACCGCAATTGCCGGGGCCGAGGCCGAGTACGCCAGGGACGGCAGGCTCCTTGATGCCAGAGAAGCGCTTGCTTCGTTGAGGAGGAAGCACTTTGGCTGATGAATACCATGTGAAGTGGATGACCCGTGCGGTGCGTGACCTCGACCACATCCACAGGTAATCTGGCATGCCCGGATCACCCCCCATCGCTGTGCTGTGGGGGGTATCTGGCGTTGGGCCGTGATGGGGTCGTCTGAACTGCTGCCATGTTTTAGCGGCGGTAGCGCAGGGCAGCCGCGAA
Source organism: uncultured Oscillospiraceae bacterium (assembly GCA_964422185.1). Lineage (GTDB taxonomy): Bacteria > Bacillota > Clostridia > Oscillospirales > Oscillospiraceae > CALXCT01. The sequence continues at coordinate 33,113 of CAYRAG010000007.1, read as the reverse complement.
TATTTTACAGGGTGCATCCCTGAAAAATCAGATTGCCGTATTCAGTTGTGGCGGTAGATCCGGTGATCCAGCGCGAAAATCCGCTCGCTGAAGCCGCCGGAGGGCGTCTTTTCCAGGTTCTCCCGGTAGAGTTCCATCCGGCTGTCCACCTTGTCGATGAAAGAGAGCATCTCGCTCTCCGCGCACAGGGGGCGCACCGCCGCCCCGTACTCCGGCTCGCCGTGGTGGGAGAGGATCATGTGCTGGAGCAGGATGGACTTCTCCTCCGGGATCCCCAGTTCCTTCGCCACTTCCGCCACCTCCTGCGCACCCATCACCAGATGCCCCATGAGCTGGCCGGGCACGGAGTAGTCCGAGACCAGGCCGACATCCGAGAACAGAAACTCCCTGGACTTCGCGAAGTCGTGGAGCAGCGTGCCGGCGAGGAGCAGATCCCGATCGATCACATCGCGGTAGAGATCCGCCATGAAAGCCGCGATCCGCAGCATGTGGACCGTGTGCATCAGCAGGCCGCTGAGAAACGCGTGGTGGACGCTCTTGGCGGCCGGGATGCTGCGCAGATCCCCGCTGTGCCGGCTGAGCATCTCCTGACACACCGCCTGGTAGTCCGCGTCCTCCATGGAAGCGACCAGGCTCTCCACCTCCTCGAAATACGCGTCCGTGTCTATGGGCGCGGTGGGGACGAGGTTGGCCAGATTCACATGCTCGCTGGCCATCCTGGGCCGGATCGCGTCAATGGTGATCTGCCGGTTGCCCCGGTACTCGGAGACGGATCCCTCGAGATAGACCACAGAGCCCGCGTCGGACGCGCCCAGGGCGCCGTGGTAATCCCACGCGACCGCCTCAATCTCGCCGCTGATGTCCGACAGGGAGGCGTTCAGATAGGGCTTGCCCGCCACGGTCACCCTCGGCGAGGCGGTCTTCAGGATGTAGAATCCCGCCACATGGTCGCCTACCATCATGTCGCTGATCGGCTTGTTATACTCCACTTCGCTTCATCCTTTCTGATGATCCGGTATGCCGGGCGGACTTCCGCCCGGCAGGGGGATCCGGGAGAGAAGAGAACGCGCACGGATCCTCCGTGCGCTCTCCTCTTCCGGCCCGCTGTCCGATTCTGCCGCCCCGCGTTTCCCGGGGGTGCGAAAAGAGATCGGAGGGAAACCCTCCGGTCTCTTTTTCTCTGCGCAGGCGGACAGCGCCGGGATACGCCTGTCCGTGCGCGTTCTGGCGGAGAGGGCGGGATTCGAACCCGCGTGATGCTCTCGCATCAAACTGATTTCGAGTCAGCCCCGTTATGACCACTTCGATACCTCTCCGTATGTGTGTCCGGGCGCCCGGGGGCGCTCCGCCGCGGCTGCGGTACTGCCGGCCGCTCTCCTCCCGCCCGGAGAAGAGAGCGGCCGGTTTTTTCTGTTTAGCGCAAAGCTTCCGGCCCGGCTCAGGACTTGTCCGCCATGGCAAGATCCTTCTTGCTGGCAAACAGGCCGATGAACATGATGATCAGGCCCACCGCGACGCCAGGGAAGACGGGGTCGCAGGGCAGCGCCACGATCTCGAACAGGTTCAGCACGCCGAGAATCAGCGCCACCAGAGAGCCGCCGATGATGGAGGTCAGGGCGTACTGGCCCTTTACCTTGCCTTTCGCCCAGATGAGGAAGCACAGCGGCGCGAACACCGTGCAGCCGCGCAGACCCATGGACATGAACGCGAACTTCAGGATGGTGTCGCCAATCGGGGTGCAGCTGAGCAGCGTAGCCACAGCCAGCACCGCCACGATGAGCAGCTTGTTCATGAGGTCGGAACTGATCTTGAGCTTCACACCGCGCTTCTGGATCAGCTCGCGGTTGATGATGGTCGCGATACCCAGCGCCAGGCCCGCGCCAGTGCCTACTGAGGCGATAAACAAAGAGCCCAGCACGAAGCCGGCCAGAATATCGGGCATGCCGGAGTACTCCAGGATGAAGCTGGTCAGGGCAGTCTTCGTCACGAAAGTGGCGGGATCGGTGACCGTCCGCATGTACAGGCCGACGATGATCCCGAAGACGCCGATGAGCGGAATCAGCACGGTGCTGATCAGCGCGCCTACACGCGCATGGGTCTCCGTCTTGGCGGTGATAATCGCCTGCGCGTAGGTCTGCGTCGTCAGCACGCCCAGAATCAGGCTGACGCCGGCGCCAAGGTCAGTGCCCAGACCGCGGCAGAACGGGCTGAACAGGTTTCTGCCCAGCTCGGCGTTGAAACCCTGCACGGCGGAGAACAGGCCATCTACGCCGCCCATCTTCGTCAGGGCGATGATCCCGCAGCTCACCATGGCCACATACAGCAGGCCGAGCTTCAGGATACCCACGATGCCGGCGCCTTTCGCGCCGCCGAACACCACATACAGAACCATGAACACAGCGGAGATGATGATGGTCACCGCGGTGCCCATGGTGGGCCAGACCACCAGCACCACCGCGGAGGCGGCGAGCAGCTGGGACAGGATGTTGATAAAGGTGCCCACCGAGTTCAGGATGGACGCGGCCAGACCGGAGGTGGGGCCGTACTCGGTCGCGATCATGCCCACCAGAGTGGGATTGCCATTGGCGCGCAGCGGCTTGATGTAGACAATGGCCAGCACGAGGCAGGCGATGCCGCCGCCCAGAGTGAACCACCAGGCGCTCAGGCCGTAGTCATACGCCAGCTGGGCCGTGCCCACCGTGGAGGAGCCGCCCACCAGGGTGCCCATAATCAGACCCGCCACCACCGGGGCGCTGATGCCTTCCTTCTTCCCGGACTTCTTCTGCGCGCCGGTAAAGATGGCAAGGCCGACGATCAGGCCGATGGCGATGATCAGGCCGATATAAACCGAAACTCCCATAGTATCCAGACAGAGTCCACCGCCGCCCGGGACGGGTGAGCTCTCTCTTCCCTTCTTTCGTAAGTGAATTGGTGCGCACATATTGCGGCTGCCCGCTCCTCGCGGGCAGCCGCATCCGTGGCTGTTAAAGGTGATCTGTGATCACATCAGACTTCGACATTCATCACGCCGACATTCTCGGGGATGATCAGGTCGGCATCCGTCTTGGCGACAACATCCTCCACGGTGACACCGGGAGCGACTTCCTGAAGCACGAGACCCTCGGGGGTGACATGCAGGACGCACAGTTCCGTGATGATATCCGTCACCACGCCCTGGCCGGTCAGAGGCAGAGAGCACTGCTTCTTGATCTTGGAGTTGCCCTCGCGGTCGCAGTGCTGCATGGTGACCAGCACATTCTTGGAGCCGGTGACCAGGTCCATGGCGCCGCCCATGCCGGCGCAGGTCTTGCCGGGCACCATCCAGTTGGCCAGGTTGCCGTGCTGATCCACCTCATAGGCGCCCAGCACGGTGTAGGCCACATGGCCGCCGCGGATCAGGCCGAAAGACTCAAAGCTGTTGAAGCAGCAGCCGCCGATGCGCAGGGTGCCGGGGTTGCCGCTGGCGTCCACCAGGTTGTAGTCGATGGGGTCGCCCTCCCCGGGGGCAGCCATCAGGCCGATGACGCCGTTCTCGGAGTCAAACCACACATCCACATCCTCGGGGATGTACGCCATCACCTGAGTGGGAAGGCCGATACCCAGGTTGACCAGGTCGCCGTCCTTGAAAAACTGCGCGGTCCTGCGCGCAATCAGTTCTTTCGCGTTCATTCTCGTCTCCTCCTTACTTCTCGCTGCTGCCCGTGGGCCTGCCCTGTACGATCATGTTGACCAGGCAGCCGGGAGTCATGATATAGTCCGGTTCCAGCGTGCCGGTTTCCACGATGTTCTCCGCCTCGACGATGACGAAATCGGCGGCGGTAGCCATAATCGGGTTGAAGTTCCGGGCGGTGCGGCGATAGATCAGGTTGCCCATCTTGTCCGCCAGATAGGCGTGGATGAGAGCCACATCCGCGTGCAGAGGCAGCTCGAGAATGTACTTCTTTCCGTTGACCTCGATCACCTGCTTGCCCTCCTGCATGGGAGTGCCCAGGCCGGTGGGGGTCAGGACGCCGCCGATGCCGGCGCCGCCGGCGCGCATGCGCTCGCACAGCGTGCCCTGGGGGGTGAAAGTGACATTGATCTCGCCGTTGACCACTTTTTCCACGGTCTCCACATTGTTGCCGATGTGAGAGCAGGTGATGTGGCGGATGCGGTTCTCATGGACGAGGTGGCCGATGCCGCGGCCTTTCACGGAAGTATTGTTGGAGATGACATCCAGGTCGGTAATATTGTAGTCAATCAGAGCCTGAATCAGGGTCTCCGGCACGCCGCAGTTCACGAAACCGGGGATCATGACGGTCATGCCGCTGAAACAATGCTCCATTGCCTGTTCAATGGTAACGACCTTGGATTTGGGGAGCTTGGCCATGGTAACTCTTTCCTTTCAAGTAAAAAATAATAGGAACTGTGTCCCTTGATCCTTTCTCTACCCCCGTTACGGGCGGAAAGTGATGTCATGCGGCCGGGACAAGCCCTGTGTCCGGCGTAAGCCGGATCCGGCCCGGAGGAACCGGATCCGGCACGCCTCCCGGCGCGACTGCCGACAGTAGATCTATCAGCCCTCGTCGCGCAGGCAGTTACGGGTGATGCCCAGGAGATCGCGGGCTTCCTGCGCGGTCGCGATCTTGCGGCCGGCCTCCTTGGCCAGACGCACGGTGCGCTCCACCAGCATCTTGTTGGTCGCGATGACCTTGTTGCCCGCCTCATCCTTGCCGTACATGACATTGTCTTCCAGACCGACACGCAGGCCGTCGCAGCCCAGAGCCAGGCCGGTCAGAACCATGGGCAGGTGGGCCTTGCCGATGCCGGAGACGGACCACATGGCGCCGTCGGGAAGCTTGTCTACCAGGAAAGCCAGGTTGCCGGGCGTGCCGGGCATCGCGCCGCCCACGCCCATGATGAACTGATAGTAAGCGGGCTGAGTGATGCCCCACTTGTCGCAGTAGTACTTCACGCTGTCGATGTGGCCGGTGTCAAAGACCTCGAACTCGGGCTTCACACCCTGCTTGACGACTTCTTCGCCCAGCTTGTTCAGGAAGCGGGGGCTGTTCTCGAAGATGTAGCTGTTGGCCCAGTTCAGGGTGCCCGGGTCGAACGAGCAGATCTCGGGCTTCAGCTTGCCCAGATGCTGCAGGCGCTTCTCATCCTCGTACTCGCCGCCGGAGGTGGTCAGGTTGATGACCACATCCACGCCGGCCTTTTTGCACTTCTCACGGCACAGCTCGACGGTCTGGGTGAACATATCCAGAGACATGGACTTGTAGCCGACAATCAGCTTGCCGTCCACTTCCTTGTCCTGGCGGACATGGATGTGCACAACGGCGGCGCCGGCCTGCGCGACCTCGACGACCTGATCAGAAATCTCCTCGGGGGTGTAGGGCACGGTGGGAGCCTGCTCCTTGCGGGTTCCGGCGCCGCACATGCAGCAGGAGATGATCACAGGGTTATTGTTGACATAGTTCAGGAACTTCTTGGGCATGGTAATTACTTCCTTTCAAATCACTTTAAATTTGGAATACTCACCATATATAAATAATGCGCCTCTCCGCCCCGCCCCGGAGGCCGGGGCGGAACACGCAGTATTTACCGGATTACTCGCACAGCTCCAGGACAGTAGCCTGGCCCATGCCGCCCGCGATGCACAGCGTGGCAAGGCCGTACTTGACGCCGCGCTTTCTCATCTCGTTCATCAGCGTGATGATGATACGGCTGCCGGAGGATCCGACGGGGTGGCCCAGAGCCACGGCGCCGCCGTTGACATTGATGATGTCCATCTTGTCTTCCCAGTGCAGCGCGTGGATGCAGCCCAGCGCCTGGGCGGCAAACGCCTCGTTGAGCTCGATCAGGCCGATGTCGTCGATATCCAGGCCGGCCCTCTTGAGCGCCTTGGGAACCGCGACGGTGGGGCCGAGGCCCATGACACGGGGATCCACACCGCCGGTGCCCATGCCGATGATCTTAACCACGGGCTTCATGCCCAGCTCCTTGGCCTTGCTCTCGCTCATCATCAGGATGGCGGAGGCGCCGTCGTTCCGCCCGGAGGAGGAACCGGCGGTCACGGTACCCGTGAGCTCCTTGGAATTGAACAGATGACCCTGGTCGTCCTTGCGGATGTTGAAGCAGGGCTTCAGCTTGGCCATCTTCTCCTCATTGGTGGTGCGGTTGGGGAACTCGTCCGTGTCGAACACGATGGGATCCTTCTTGCGGCCCTGGGGGACCACAACGGGGACAATCTCATCCTTGAAGCGGCCGGAGTCAATCGCGGCGATGGCCTTGCGCTGGGACTCCAGGGAGAACGCATCCTGCTCCTCACGGGAAATACCACGGGTCTGAGCGATATTTTCAGCGGTAGCGCCCATGTTGTAGCGGCCGTACATCTCCTGAGGCTGGCTGCAGAACTGACCCTCGGTCAGGGCGTCCACCAGGTCGGTGTTGCCGGTGCCAACGCCGTAGCGGGCGTTCCGGATATAGAACACCGCGTTGGACATGGACTCGGTTCCGCCTGCGATAACCACATCATTGAGGCCGCTGATAATCGCCGCGGCGCCGTTCATCACGGCGGTCATGCCGGAAGCGCACTGGCGCATCACGGTATAGCCGGGGACGGAGTCGGGAATGCCGACCTTCAGGGCGGCAACACGGGCGATGTTGGGCTCGTCGGAAGTCTGACGGCACTGACCCATGATGACCTCGTCGATGTCAGCGGGGTTCAGGGTCGGGTTGCGGTCCAGCAGACCCTTCAGCACGGCGCACGCGAGATCGTAGGCGCTCAGAGGCTTCAGGGCGCCGCCCATCCTGCCGACGGCAGTACGGCAGCCATCAATGATAACTACATTTTCCATGGTAAATCGCTCCTCAACTTAATAGAATATAGAATAAAAAGATAAGAATTCCTGTCTGCTGTGTTATCCGGCAGGGGAGGGCGGCGAAACGCCCTCCCCTGCCGGTCTCAGTTCCTGTTACACCCTCTCCAGGTAGGTGATGCCGACATAGTGGTCGGCCTTGGTGCCGGTGCCGGTGGCCGTCTCGATCTGGACATTCTTGAAGCCATCCTTGGAAATCTCCACGGTGAACTTCTTGTCCCTGGGCAGATCCTCGACCTCCCAGTCGCCGAAGTAGTTGGTCTCCACCTCATACACCGCGCCGCACTCGCAGGTGACTTTCACCCTGGCGCCGATGCAGACCTCTTCCTCCTCCTTGGGGAGGTAGACCGTGCCGGCCAGGAACGCGGTGGGGACATTCAGGTGAACCACATTAGTCTCCTGGCCCTCCAGCGCCTCCAGCTGGGTGACCTTGCCGGCGGCAATCTTCCTGGAGATCGCGCTGTCGGGGTCGTCCAGGTCGCCGAAATACAGGGCCTCGTTCGGGCAGGCTTCTACGCAGCGGGGCTCCTTGCCGGGATACTCGGGGTCGTCCAGCAGATGCGCGCACATGGTGCACTTCTGGGGAAGCTGGAGCTCCTCGTTCCAGTAGATGGCGCCGATGGGGCAGGCATCCACAATCTGCTTCTGGCCCTTGGCCTTCTCGGGGTCGATGATCACGATGCCGTCATCGCGCTTATAGACGGCGCCGTCCGTGGCGGCGGCCATGCAGGCGGGGTTCTGGCAGTGAGAGCAGGGGGTGGGGACGGTGGCGGTCTTGATCCGGCGCTCGCTGTCGCCGCGCTCCCACTCGACAATGTTCATCCAGTACTGGCCCAGGTGGGGCTGAGGGGCGGACACGGGGGTCGCCCAGCCGCAGTGCTCATCCTTGCAGGCCATAAAGCAGGCATAGCAAGCCATGCAGCGTGCGGAATCAATAGCAATACCGTATTTCATGTTTACTTAGCCTCCTTTTCGCCAAAGAGCCAGTCTGCCTCAGCAGAGGTCTTCTCCACCCGGAACTCGTTCTGTGCATCCACATTTTCCAGGATAAACTCGAAGCCCTGGCCGGGGTTGGGATCGGGCTCGGCCTTCTCAATATCAATCATGCAGGAGTTGGGAACCATGCCGGGCACATAATCGCCCAACAGACGGCCCGGAGTCAGCAGGTTCACGCAGCCGCCCTTATCCATGGAGTTGACCTCGCCGTAGTTCACGGGGTTGTAAATGCCGGAGGAGGTGTACACATGGATGGTCTCAGGCATGACACGGCGGGTGACATGCGCCACGCACAGCACGGCGCCGCGGCCGTTGAACAGCTTGACCACATCGCCGTCCTTAATGCCCTTCTTCTCCGCGGTGGCGGGGTTGATGCGGCAGATCAGGTACGGGTTGCCGTTGATGATGCGGCGGTTCTGCGGGATCTCCCACAGCCACTGCGCATGCAGCTGATAGTGGGTGTGATAGTCAAAGCGCGGATGCGGGGACAGCATGGCGTACGGATACTTGTCGGCGATCATGGAGCGATGGCCTTCCCAGCTGTCCTTGTACTGGGCGATGGGCGTACGGGCCTCGTCGTCCGGCTCCCAGTAAAGCAGGGACTCGGAGACAAACTCGAACTTGCCGGTGAGCGTGCCCAGCATGCCCTCTTCCTGGAAGATCTTGTGGTTGGGGGAGTCGCAGGGCTTCTCCTCGGCGAACCAGCGGAAGCCGGGGTACTCGTCCCACTTCTCGATCAGGCCGGTCTCGGGATTCTTGTTCTCCTCCTTGTAGGAGACGGGAACCACATAGTAGCCCTTCTCCTTGAACTGCTCCCAGGTCATGTGCTTGGGCAGATCGGAGAACTGGAAGAAGCGGTGCGCCCACTCCTCCTCGGTGCGGCCCTCGGTGAACTCCTGGCCCCAGCCCAGACGGGCGGCGACCTGCGAGAAGATCCAGTAGTCGGAACGGGAATCCCACAGCGGCTCAATGGCCTTGTCCTGGTATACGATGACCTGCCAGCTGTTGCCGGTCTGGGAGTGCGAGCAGTAGCCGCCGTTGCCGGAGTTGCCGACCTCGCCCACATCCACGCGCTCGAGGTTCGTGCAGGCGGGCAGGATGACATCGGCCATACGGCTCTCGGGGGTCAGGAAGATGTCCTGGTTGACCACGAACTCCAGCTCGGGGCTCTTGTACATCTTGACCCACTTGTTGGTGTCCAGCATGGTGCCCATGAAAGAGCCGCCGTAACGCCAGAACATATGGCAGGGAGAGTGTCCGGGCAGAGGATAGACATGGCGCGTAAACTCCATATCCAGGCCGCCGCCGCAGAAGCCCTCGCCCAGCCACTCATAGTGGCCGTCCAGGATGGCGTCGGGCAGATTCGTGCGGTACAGAACCTGCTGCACGCTGTTGATGGCGGGGTGATCGGCGACAGGAGCCTTGGCGATGGAGGCCAGAGGATCGGAGTAGCCGCCGAACCAGAAGTTGTAGTTCATCGGGGCGCCGCAGGTGCCGGTCCACATATTGTAGCCGGGCTTGCCCATGCCCTGCATGGCCAGCAGGCAGACCAGCAGACGGGCGAAATCCGTGCCGCCCGCGGTACGGCAGACGCCGCCGAAGCCGCCGCGCATGCCGGAGCCGCCCATGGTCTTCGTGGAAGCCCAGCGGCGGGCCAGCGCCTTGATGTCGGCCGCCGGAACACCGGTCAGCTCCTCGGCCCACTTCGGCGTCTTGGGGGTGGCGTCCGGGCCGTTGCCCAGGATGTGATTCGCCCACTCATCGAAGCGGTGGCCGTGCTTGGCGACATAATCCTTATCGTAGGTACCCTCGGTGATCCACACATAGGCGATGGCTTCGCACAGCGCCGCGTCGGTGCCCATACGGGGGGCAATCCACTTGTCGGCCTGCTTGACCGAGGAGAAGTTGTTGAACGGATCGATGTAGATGAACTGGATGCCCAGCTCCTTCATCCAGTGGCGCCACTGGGTGGACTCCTGCGCGGAGTAGCCGCCGCGGGTGGTGTCGGGGTCGTGGGACCACATGATCATGGTCTCCACATTCTTCATGGCGTCATGGAGCATGTCAAAGGGCTCGGGGCCGCCCAGGCGCCAGTAGTAGCCGTAGGTGTGGGGAGTGCCCCAGGTGAAGCCTTCCCAGGAGTCGGGGTTGTCCATGATCCTGGTGTAGCCCAGCATGGAGAAGAAGCGGTTGAACAGGGAGATCTTGTAGCCAACCAGGCCCCAGCTGTGGTGGGAGGAGGTGATGGCGGTGATGGTCTCCTTGCCGTAGGTGTTCTGGAGACGGGTGATCTCGCGGGCAACGAGGCCCAGCACCTCATCCCAGGACGCACGGCGGTAGCCGGACTTGCCGCGGTTCTCGGTATTGCGGTTCTTGCCGTCGGGGGTCTCCACGAAGTCCTCGCGGATCATGGGGTACTTCAGGCGGTCATAGGAATAGCAGCGATCTTTCTCGGTGTAGCCCAGCAGGGACATCGTGGTCTTGCGCTGGGGAGTAAACTCTCTCTCTTCCCCCGTGTTGCGATCCTTCGCTTTCATCACCCAGCCGGGGGTGTCGTCGTCAGTCAGGACGATGGGGCGGACACGGCGGATTTTACCATCGACCACATGAACGGTCATGGGGCCGCCTACACAGATGCTGTGAGTAATTTTTTCAGCCATGATTGTCTACCTCCTTACTTCACTTCGACCATCTGCCTGGCATAGTCGCTGGTGGGGTCAATCTCGACCATCTCACCCACATACTTGCCATCGACACGCTCGAAGCAGCGCATATCGAACTTCTCGATAACGGCCAGCCAGTAGACCTTGCCGTCGGGTCCCTGGTAGTGCGAGCCCAGGTGGAACATGTGCAGAGGCATGATATTTCCATCCTTGTCCTTGGGCGCGTTGGCATAGTCCTTGTTCCTGTAGGCTTCGACGACGCCGTACTTCTCAAAGCGCACCTTGCCTGCCGGCTCCCAGTTGCTGTTTTCGAGGATGCCCTTTTCGATCGCAGCGACCGTATCGGCATTGGGAACACCGCAGCCGTCGAATCCCTCGTACCAGACCCGGTAGACATTGGTAATCTCACTGGGGCAGGCAGCAGCGATCTCTTTCGCTTTGGCCGTGACCTCTTCCGCGGGAACGGTGTGAACGCCGTCCGGCAGACGAATCGTTAGATCCATTGTACAGTCCTCCTTTTTAATTACCTAAAAGCATTGCCAAAGTATTCGGCATGACCAGAAATCCAGGCAGCTTTTCCCCTCAAAAAAGGCACCTGGGCGCGATTGGACATACCACCTCATGCTCTGTCATTATAAACCTTGGAACCGTTCCAATGTCAACTGAACTTTTCCGAAAATCAAGTTTTTCTCACATTCGGCCCTTTTCTCCCCCGCCGCGCCCGTCCGCGCCGCGGAGACAGCCGGCACTTTCCCTCAGCACTGACTCCTCTTTCCCGCTGCGCGGCGGGAATTTCCCCGTGTTCTTCCGCTGTGAACCCCTCCGGGAGACGGCTTTGGATCCTCCGGGCGCAAAAAAGAAGAGAGGCGCAGCGGCCTCCCTTCCGTTTTCGCATCTTCCGCGCCGTCAGGACAGAAACTCCTCGGCCCCGAATCCGCCGGGCACGATGGCGTTGCCCTCCTCGTCCGTCTCCAGCGGCGCCATGAAGTCGAAGTCCTGGGCGGGCAGCTTGCCCAGCATATCCAGCAGGTCGATGATGGCGCGCTCCGCCGCCACCATGACGCCCATGCGATCCATATCCTCCCGGAACTCCACCTGGAACATCTGATCGCACAGACCCGCCAGCTGCTTGATAATGGCCCGGTTCTTCTCGTCCATCTCCAGGAATTTCTTCCGGCCCTCCGGGGCCCCCATGGGGTGGATAAAGCAGCAGTACATGTTCCGGTAGATGAAGACATACATGATCTCGTTCTTGGAGAGGATGGCGGCCATGTGGCCTTTCTGGAGCATCTGGATCAGCTTCTCGCCGTCCTTCTCCACCACGCTGAGCCTGACATCATTTTCCCCGGGGCCCTGATCCCCGGCCTGGGCCGCTTTCTTCGCGCCGGGATTCGGCTTTTTCCGCTTCTTCTCTTTCGCCATACGAACTTCCCTCCTCTGCAGCCTGAAACGGCACCATTCGCCGCAGCTGTCGTGCTAGCCCTTGACCTCCGCCACGATGCGGGAGCTGCCCAGGCGCTCGGCGCCCTGGGCGATGAAGTCCTCGGCGTCTTTCAGGCTGGAAATGCCGCCGGCGGCCTTCACTTTCACCTCCGGGGCCACATTGGCCCGCAGCAGCGCCACATCCTCCCGGGTGGCGCCGCCCTCGGCGAAGCCGGTGGAGGTCTTGATGTAATCCGCGCCCACCTGGGAGACCAGCTGGCACAGTTTGATTTTCTCCTCATCCGTCAGGAAGCAGCACTCGATGATGACTTTCATGATCCGGCCCTGGCAGGCCAGCTTCACCGACTTGAGCTCCTCCAGGATGTCGTCCCAGCGCTGATCTTTCACCCAGCCGATGTTGATGACCATGTCGATCTCGTCCGCGCCGTCCCGGATTGCCTCCTCCGTCTCAAACACCTTGACGGGCGTCGTGTTGTAGCCGTTGGGAAATCCGACGACAGAGCACAGTTTCAGTTTGTCGCCCACATAGTCCGAGCACCTGCGCACATAGCTCGGCGGGACGCATACCGCGGCGCAGCCGTAGGTGATGGCGTCGTCGCACAGCTGTTTGATCTCGGACCACACCGCGTCCTGCCGCAGCAGGGTGTGATCCAGCATGGCCAGAATGTCCTTTGTCTCCATGGACAGTTCCCCCTTTTTTCTTCTCTCGCGGCGCACGGGAGACCCCCGCGCCCCGTCCGTTTTTCCCACGCCCATTTTAGCCGATCTCCCGGCTCTTGTAAAGACCCGCGTTTTCCGCGCCGGGAAAGGGGCCTGCCGACGGGTGCCGCGGCGCCCTGGGGTTTTTTGTGTGATATCGACAAGTTCGACCGGCTAAAACTGTCTATTTTCACCAACGGCTTTTCCTTGCCTAAGGGGCGGAAAAAGTATATATTTTACTCTGTGTGAGGAGGCGCACCCCGGGGCCCGGTACGGCCCCGGCCGCCGAAAGTGTCAGTCCCCCCTCCCCCGCCGCGGGCGGGGGCATCGTCTCCGGGGGACACTACGAAAGCTGCATATTATAAAATTGGGAGGTAGATATCATTATGGCACTTGTCAATGTAGAGCGCCAGGGGGCCGTGGGGATTCTGACCATCAACCGGCCTGAGGCGCTCAATGCCCTGAACAGCGCGGTTCTGGCCGATCTGGACGCCGCCATCACCGAGGTGGAGAATGACGACGCGATCCAGGCTGTCATCGTCACGGGAGAGGGCCGTTCCTTTGTCGCCGGCGCGGATATCGGCGAGATGGTTCACTTCTCCTCCACGGACGGAAAGAAATTCGGCGTCAACGGCGGCAGGATCTTCCTGCGTCTGGAGAATCTGCCCAAGCCCGTCATCGCCGCGGTGAACGGCTTTGCCCTGGGCGGCGGCTGCGAGCTGGCCATGGCCTGCGACATCCGCATCGCCAGCGAGAAAGCGAAATTCGGCCAGCCGGAGACCGGCCTGGGTATCACCCCCGGCTTCGGCGGCACCCAGAGACTGCCCCGGATCGTGGGGATCTCCAAGGCCATGGAGCTGATCCTCACCGCGAAGACCATCGGCGCCCAGGAGGCGAAAGAGATCGGCCTGGTCAGCCAGGTCGTGGCGCCTGAGGATCTGATGAACACCGCCCTGGAGCTGGCAAACGCCATCTGCGCCAACGCGCCGATCGCCGTGCAGGAGGCCAAGCGCTGCATCCGCATGGGCATGCAGACGGATATCGCCACCGGCTCCGCGTTCGAGGCCGAGGCGTTCGGCGTCACCTGCGGCACAGAGGATAAGCTGGAGGGCATGAACGCGTTTCTGGAGAAGCGCAAGGAGAAGCACTTCCAGAACAAATAAGGCGTCCGGGACTTCGTGCCGGAAATCTGAATCAGTTTGCTGTCTATCACCATATTAATTTATTTTGGGAGGAATTTACGATGAAAAAAATTGTTGTCATGGGCGGCGGAACCATGGGTCTGGAGATCGCGCAGGTCTTCGCCAAAACCGGCTTTGATGTGGTCGTACGCGACATCAGCGACGAGATCATCCAGGCCTCACAGGCCCGCCTGATCAAGGGGCTGGACAAGAAGATTGCCAAGGGCAAGATGGATGAGGCCGGCAAGGAGGCCATCACGAGCAAGATGACCTTCACCACGGATCTGAGCCTCGCGGCCGACGCCGATCTGGTGGTGGAAGCCGCCATTGAGCGCCTGGACATCAAGCAGAGCATCTTCGCCGAGCTGGACGGGCTGTGCAAGCCGGAGACCATCTTCGCCTCCAACACCTCCTCCATCTCCATCACCGCCATCGCGTCCGCCACGAAGCGTGCGGATAAGTTCATCGGGATGCACTTCTTCAATCCCGCCACGGTCATGGAGCTGGTGGAAGTCATCCGCGGCGCCAACACCTCCGACGAGACTTTCCAGACCATCTTTGATCTGGCGAAGACCGTCGGCAAGCAGCCTGTTCAGGTCAACGAGGCCCCGGGCTTCGTGGTGAACAAGCTCCTCATCCCCATGATCAACGAGGCCATCGGCCTGGTGGAGACCGGCGTCGCCAGCGTCGAGGATGTGGACAAGGCCATGCAGCTGGGCGCCAACCACCCCATGGGCCCGCTGACTCTGGGCGACTTTATCGGCCTGGATGTGTGCCTGGCCATCATGGAGACTCTGTATGCCGAGACCGGTGACTCGAAGTACCGTCCCGCCCTGCTGCTGCGCAAGATGGTGCGCGGCGGGCTGCTCGGCCGCAAGACCGGCAAGGGCTTTTACGATTATTCTAAGTAATTAGGGAGGAACAAGAGCATGGATTTTCATCTGTCTAAAGAGCATGAGATGCTCCGCAAAATGTACCGCGAGTTTGCGGAGAACGAAGTCAAGCCCCTGGCTCAGGAAGTAGACGAGAACGAGGAGTTCCCCGTCGAGACCGTGAAAAAGCTGGGCAAGCTGGGCATGATGGGTATCTACTTCCCCAAGGAGTACGGCGGCGCCGGCGGCGATGTGCTGTCCTATGTCATGGCCGTCGAGGAGATGAGCAAGGTCTGCGGCACCACCGGTGTCATTATCTCCGCCCACACCTCCCTGTGCTGCGCGCCCATTTTTGAGCACGGCACGGAGGAGCAGAAGCAGAAGTACCTGCCCAAGCTGTGCTCCGGCGAGTGGATCGGCGCGTTCGGTCTGACCGAGCCCGGCGCCGGCACGGACGCCCAGGGCCAGCAGACCACCGCGGTTCTGGACGAGAAGGGCGAGAACTACATCCTCAACGGCTCGAAGATCTTCATCACGAACGCCGGCTTTGCCAATGTCTTCGTCATCATCGCCGTCACCGGCTTCACCACCAACCGCCGCGGCAAGCGGGTCAAGGAGATCTCCGCCTTTATCGTGGAGCGCGACTTCCCCGGCTTCTCCATCGGCAAGCATGAGAAGAAGATGGGCATCAAGGGTTCCTCCACCTGCGAGCTTGTCATGGAGGACTGCATCGTTCCCAAGGAGAATCTGCTGGGCAAGATCGGCCAGGGCTTCAAGATCGCCATGCAGACGCTGGACGGCGGCCGTATCGGCATCGCCGCGCAGGCGCTGGGCCTGGGCGAGGGCGCCATTGACGAGACCATTAAGTACACGAAAGAGCGTGTCCAGTTCGGACAGCGCATCTCCCAGTTCCAGAACACCCAGTTCCAGATTGCCGACATGTACACCAGGATGCAGGCCGCGCAGTACCTGGTCTATTCCGCTGCCATGAAGAAGCAGAACCACGAGCCCTACTCCATGGACGCCGCCATGGCGAAGCTGTTCGCCGCCGAGGCGGCCCGCGATGTGACCTGCAAGGCCGTGCAGCTGTTCGGCGGCTATGGCTACACCCGTGAGTACCCCGTGGAGCGCATGATGCGCGACGCGAAGATCACCGAGATCTACGAGGGCACTTCCGAGGTGCAGCGCATGGTCATCGCCAGCAACCTGGGCGTCAATTAAGGAACGGAGGAATATCGACATGAAAATTATCGTATGCGTCAAGCAGGTGCCGGATACCTCCGGTAAAGTCGCCGTGAATGAGGACGGCACCCTGAACCGCGCTTCCATGGCCACCATCACCAACCCCGACGACCTGAACGCCGTGGAGGCCGCTCTGCAGCTGAAAGACGAGACCGGCGCCGAAGTGATCGTCATCTCCATGGGTCCCCCTCCCGCCGAGGGCATGCTCCGCGAGCTGCTGGCCCGCGGCGCGGACAAGGCCATCCTGGTCTCCGCCCGTGAGTTCGGCGGTTCCGATACCTACGCCACCTCCCAGATCCTGGCCGCCGCCATCAAGAAAGTCGGCCTGGAGAAGGAGGATGTGGTGTTCTGCGGCCGCCAGGCCATCGACGGCGACACCGCCCAGGTCGGCCCCCAGATCGCCGAGAAGCTCGGCCTGCCCCAGGTCTCCTATGTGGCTGAGATCCACAAGGACGGCGAGGACATCACGGTCCGCCGCATGCTGGAAGACGGCTACATGACCATCAAGGTCAAGACGCCGTGCCTGCTCACCTGCATCAAGGAGCTCAACAGCCCCCGCTACATGAGCGTCCCCGGCATCTTTGAGTGCTACAGCAAGCCTTACGAGGTTTATGACTACGAGACTTTAAAGGACGATCCCCTGATTGACCCCTCCACCATCGGTCTGAAGGGTTCTCCCACTAATATCTTCAAGTCCTTCACTCCTCCTCAGAAGGGCGTCGGCATGATGCTTGAAGGCGCCGACAAGGCCACCTGCGAGAAGCTGGCCGGCATCCTCGCCGGCAAGCACATCATCTGATAGAAGGGAGAAGTAAAATAACATGTCTAATTTCAACAGTTCTGATATCGCTGCGTTCAAGGATGTGTGGGTCTTCTGCGAACAGCGCGAGGGCAAAATGATGTCCACCTCTTTCGAGCTGATCTCCGAAGGCCGAAAGCTGGCTGACGAGCGCGGCTCCCAGCTGGTGGGTGTCCTCCTGGGCGACAATGTGGACGGCATCGCCAGGGAGCTGGGCGGCTACGGCGCCGACAAGGTTCTGGTATGCAACAGCCCGCTGCTGAATGTCTACACCACGGACGCCTACGCCAAGGTCATCTGCGATGTGGCGATGGAGTATAAGCCGGAAGTTCTTCTGATCGGCGCCACGAATATCGGCCGCGACCTGGGCCCCCGCTGCGCGGCCCGTCTGCACACCGGCCTGACCGCCGACTGCACCCATCTGGACATCGACATGAATGTCTATCTGGACTTCCTGAAGAGCAGCTCCACGCTGGATCTGTCCAGCATGAAGTTCGATATGGAAGACCGGAACCTGAAGATGACCCGTCCGGCGTTCGGCGGCCATCTGATGGCCACCATCATCTGCCCGCGGTTCCGCCCCTGCATGGCCACGGTGCGCCCCGGCGTGATGAAGAAAGCCGTGTTCGATCAGGCGAAAGCGGATGCCTGCGTCATTGAGCATCCTGACTTCTCCCTCACCGAGGCGGACATCAATGTGGAAGTCGTCGAGGTCGTGAAGGCCGCCAAGAAGCTGGTGGATCTGATCGGCGCCGATGTCGTCGTCTCCGTGGGCCGCGGCATCTCCAAGGATGTCGAGGGCGGCATCAAGCTGGCGGAGGAGCTGGCCGGCGTCCTGGGCGGCGTCGTGGGCGGCTCCCGTGCCGTCATCGACAGCGGCTGGCTGTCCGCAGATCATCAGGTCGGCCAGACCGGCAAGACCGTGCACCCGAAGATCTATGTGGCTCTCGGCATCTCCGGCGCCATCCAGCACAAGGCCGGCATGCAGGATTCCGAGTGCATCATCGCGGTGAACAAGAACGAGACCGCGCCCATCTTTGAGATTGCCGATTACGGCATCTGCGGCGACCTGTTCAAGGTCACCCCGCTGCTCATTGAGGCGATTAAGGCCGCGAAAGCCGCGAAGTAATTTTCCCAAAAAAGGGATCGCGCCTGGGGGAGCTCTCTTCCAGGCGCGCTCTTTTTTTCGTGCGGGGTGAGGCACGGACTCTCTGTTCCGATCCGCGAGTCGGGGTTATCCCCCGCTGCGTTGTCTCAGAGGACAATCGCAATGCCGCGTTGTCCTCATCCCCATGCCGGCCGCCTGGCGCCGGCACAAACCGGAAAGAAAGAGTGCGGGCAGACGGCCGCTTTTTGATCGCCTTTGGCGGCGCCTGATTCTGTTCTCTTTCCCACTCACATGGCGGAATACTCATGATTCCTCCCCCATTTTGCGGTATCGCGGGGGCAGAAATGGAAAGGAGCGGCAGTATGAATCCCCTTACCGGTGACGCGCCGCGAAAGAAAGCGTATTCACCGACCTCTTCCCGGACAGGAAGAATCTGCCGAAACTGTACCGGTGTCTGCATCCCGGGGATGTCACCGCGACAGAGGATTCCCTGGAGCTGGTGACCG
>CAYRAG010000007.1:0-14641 GCA_964422185.1 uncultured Oscillospiraceae bacterium | reverse complement strand
GCGGAGGCGGACCTGGCGGTCTCCCTCCCGTCCAGTGAACTCTATGTGATCTACCCCGGCGAAAGAGGAGACAGGCCTGCCGAGCTGCGTTTGAGCCGGGATCTGATGGCCAAAGGTGCGAGTCACTCCAGCGATGCCGCGCCGAGGTCATTTGCGCGGGCGAAAAGGGCGGTATCCCCGGGGAATACATCACGCTCTGCCGGGAGATGGAGGAGCAGATCAGCCTGTACGGAATGGGACTGGAATCTGTCCAGGAGACGATCCTGACATGCCGGGACAAAGGCATCCTGGCAGAATATCTTGAGGCGAGGGAAGAGGAAGTCACCAAAATCATGATGGATCTGTACGACCGGCAACAGATCGCGGAGAGGTACGGAGAAAGCCTGGCAAGGGAGGCCGCGGAAGAGGCCGCCAAAACGACCGAAAAGGAAATGGTGGAGCGGATGATCCGGCTGGGGAAATTCCCGCTGGAGGATATCGCGGCGTGTGCGCCGTCTTTCTCCCTGGATGATCTTCGGAAGATGGAGGAGGCGTCCCGCCAGGCGTCCTGACCGGCGGGGAGGCCTCTTCCGGTGCAATCCCGCCGCCTGTCCCGGCGGCAGGCGTGAGAGGAACAGAACGAAACAGCGCCTCCGGCAGCCCGCTTCAGGGCGGCCGGAGGCGCTGTTTTGTTTTTGTTTCGGCGGACACTCACCGCCGTGCGGTGCGTTTGCCCGGCAGACTAGTTCCCGTCCGCCGCGGCGTCGAAGATACGGCCGCCGGAGGCGCTCTGTGACTGCGGTGCGCCGGCCAGGGCACGGAATCTGGCGTGTGACTTCTTGATCTCGTCGTACGCCTCGGCCACCGCCTCCTCCGTCCGGCGCAGCGCGTCGTCGCAGTAGTCGTTGGCCGCCCGGCGCAGTTCCCTGCTCTGCTCCTCCGCCGTCCGAACCATCTCGTTGCTGCGCTCCCGGGCCTCGGAGAGCAGTTTGTCCTCCGCCACCATCTTTTTGGCCTGCTCCTCCGCCTGCTGGCGGATCAGCTCCGCCTCACGCTTCGCGGAGGCGATGTACTCCGAGCGTGCGGAGATCAGTTTCTTCGCCTCCGTCAGCTCCATGGGGAACTGGGCACGGATCTCATCCAGGAGATCCAGCGCCTTGTCGCGCTCGATCATGCACTTGTCCGGGCTCATGATGACGCCCTTCGCCTCGTCAATCATCTGAAACAGCATATCCAGCAGTTCGTCTACTCCGCTTGCCATAGGATGACACTCCTTCTGCCGCTCTGTCCGGCGTTTATTCCAGGTTTTGGCCGCCGGACAGGATATCCGGCTGTCTCAAATGTCAGGTTTCCGGGTTCCTCTCCCTGACCCGTTTCGTCACATCATCAATGATCTCTCTGGGCACCAGGCTGGACAGATCCGCGCCGTAGCGCGCCATCTCCTTCACCACGCTGGAGCTGAGATAGGTATACTTCGGGCTGGAGGGCAGAAACATCGTGTCCAGGCTGGGGTTCAGCTTGCTGTTGATGATGGCCATCTGAACCTCCTGCTCGTAGTCGGACACGGCGCGCAGGCCCTTGATCAGCACGCGCGCACGGCGGGTCTTCGCGTATTCCGCCACCAGACCGGCGTAGCAGTCGATCTCCACATTCGGGATCTTCTCCGTGACGCGGCGCAGCAGATCCAGCCGCTCCTCCGGGGTGAACATCCCGGTGTTCTGTTTTTTGGAATTGACCATCACACAGACGATCAGCCGGTCAAAACAGGCAGCCGCACGCTTGATGATATTCAGGTGGCCCAGGGTCACCGGGTCAAAGCTGCCTGGATAGATGGCTGTTTTCATGTGCCGGCGCGGCGTCGCCCGGAGCCGGTGGCTCAGCGGCGGTGCGCGCCCTCACTCCCTTCTCATTCGTAGTTCCCGTGGTGGAGGAAAGGGCCGGACGGGGCGCTCACTGCGCGGCTCTGCGGTAGAGGGTCAGCTTGATCTTGCCGTACCGGTACTCCCTCCCTCGGGAATAGGGCGGCTGCGCCGCGGGAAGCTCCCGCTCCGCGCTGCTCTCGCAGAGTATTATACCATTTCCCTTCAGAATGTCAATTCTCGTGAGGGTGTTTAACGCCTGATCCAGCAGATCCGTGCCGTAGGGCGGATCCAGGAGCACCAGGTCGAACTTCTCCCGGCACCGGCCCAGAAATTCGATGGCGTCGCACTGCAGGACAACAGCGCCGGCGGACAGGCCGGTGGTCTCCAGATTCTCCCGGATCAGGGCCGCCGCCTCCCTGCGGCAGTCCACGAAAGTGCAGGAGGCCGCGCCCCGGGACAGCGCCTCAATCCCGAGCTGGCCGGTGCCGCCGAACAGATCCAGCACCCGGCGTCCCTCAATGTCAAACTGGACGATATCGAACATGGCCTCTTTCACCCGGTCCGTGGTGGGCCGGGTCTCCAAACCCGGAAGCTCTTTCAGCTTCCTGCCGCGCGCCTTTCCGGTGATCACCCGCATGCGCCGTTCGCCTCCTCTGCCGGTTCCGCCTCTGATCCGGATCGATCCTCCAATTTCGGGGCGGGATGGACAAAGTCGTCCTCAGCCGGTTCCGGCTCTGATCCGGAGGTATCTTCCTGTTCCGGAGCGGAATGGAAATAGTCGTACACCGCCTGCGCGGTGCGTCTGTCCACCGCCTCCAGGAGCTGCTCCAGGCTGGCGGAGCGGATATTCTTCACATTCTTGAACTGTTTGAGCAGCGCGGCGCGGCGCTTCTCCCCCACGCCGGGGATCTGATCCAGCACGGAGGTCTGAACCCGGCTTTTGCGCTGCTGCCGGTTAAACTCGATGGCGAACCGGTGCGTCTCCTCCTGGATCTGCCCGATGAGCGCGAACAGCGCCGGGATGCTCTGGATGCCGATCTCCCGCCCGTCCGCGTCCACCAGGGCGCGGGTGCGGTGCCGGTCGTCTTTCACCATGCCGTACGCGGGGATGTCCAGCGAGAGCTCCCCCAGCACGCGCCTGGCCACCCGCACATGCTCCATGCCGCCGTCAATGAGCAGAAGATCCGGGGGCTCCTGGAACTTTTCGTCCCCGTCCAGCATACGCTGGAAGCGGCGCCGGAGCACCTGTTCCATGGACGCATAGTCGTCCGGGCCGGTGAGATCCCGGATCTTGAAGCGCCGGTAGTCCCCTTTCCGGGGTCTGCCGTCCGCGTAGACCACCATGGAGGCCACCATGTCGTCCGCGCCGGTGTTGGAGATGTCGTAGGACTCAATCCGCCTGGGCGGCCGCTCCAGACCCAGCAGGCGGCCCAGGGCCTCCAGCAGTTTGTTCTGCCGCTCCTCCCGGGTCGTTGCGCGGACGACCTCCTCCTCCGCGTTCTGGTTGGCCAGCCGGACAAGATCCGCCTTCTCCCCGCGCTGGGGCACAGCCAGCGTGACTTTGTGGCCCGCCTGCTCCGAGAGCATCTGCGCCGCGATCTCCGCGTCCTCCATGGCGCAGGGCAGCAGGATCTGCCTGGGCAGACTCATGCGGTCGGTATAATACTGCGTGAGGCAGGAGGAGAGGATCTCCGGTGTCTCCTCCTCCATGGGCGGCACGAACAGGTTCATGTCCTTGGCCGCCAGGTCGCCCTCCACATAGTGGAGCACCACGAAGCAGCTCTTCGCCTCGCCCCGGTGAAAGCCCAGCACATCGGTGTCCGCCAGGGAGCGGGCCACCACTTTCTGCTTCGTCCCCAGCAGCTGAATGGCCCGGATCCGATCCCGCAGCTCCGCGGCCCGCTCAAAGTTCAGCGCCTCCGCCGCCTGCTCCATCTGCGCGGTGAGATCCGCCTCGACCTCCTTAAACTTCCCCTCCAGCAGGGAGACCGCCTGGGCGATCGCCTCGTCGTGCCGCGCTTTGGGCACCTCCGGGCGGCAGTAGCCGTCACACTGGCCCATGTGGAAATTCAGGCACGGCCGCTCTCTGCCGATGTCCCGGGGAAATTTTCTGCCGCAGTCCGGCAGCCGCAGCGCGGCGCGAAGCGCGGTGAGGATCTCCTGGGTATCGTGCCTGCTGCCGTAGGGTCCGAAATACCGCGCGCCGTCCTCCCCCGGGCGGTTTACCAGGGAGAATCTGGGGTACGGCTCGCTGGACAGCCGGATGTACGGGTAGCCCTTGTCGTCCTTGAGCAGGATGTTGTACCGGGGCCTGTGCCGCTTGATCAGGGAGCACTCCAGCACCAGCGCCTCAAATTCGCTGTCCGCCACGATCACATCAAAGTGGTCGATCTGGGACACCATGGCCCTCGTCTTCTCCGTATGGGAGGCGGAGTCCTGGAAGTACTGGCTCACCCGGTTCTTCAGCGCCTTGGCCTTGCCCACATAGATGACGGTGCTGCTCCTGTCCTGCATGATGTACACGCCCGGCTTCATGGGCAGTGCCCTGGCTTTCTCTTTCAGCTCGTCAAAGGTCACGGCGGTTCCGCCCCCTTTCCGTCCCCCCGCGGAGAAATTCAAAAAAGGCGCCGGAACCCGGCGCCTTTTTTCCTATCTGGCTTTTACTCGGAGAAATTCGTGGCGATCAGTTCCACCAGGGCCTCTACCGCTTCCTTTTCGTCCGTTCCATCGCCGATCAGGTTGATGGAAGTTCCCTTCACGATGCCCAGGGACAGCACGCCCAGCAGGCTCTTGGCGTTGACCCGGCGGGTATCCTTCTCCACCCACAGGGAGCTCTTGAACTCATTGGCCTTCTGAATAAAGAAGGTGGCGGGACGCGCATGAAGGCCAACCTGATTGTTGACAACTGCCTCTTTGATATACATTTTCCTGTACCTCCTTTAGTTCAAACGAAGTCCTGAATTCCACGGGAACAGTGTATCAAAATTCCCTGCAGGCGTCAACAGTAATTCTGACAAAATATCCCGGCGCAACGGGGCGCTTTTTCATCTTTTTTCCCGCTTTCGGGGGTTAACGCAGCGTCGCCACCGTCACCCCGTCCTCGCCCTCGCCGTATTTGCCGGGCCGGAACGACTTCACCTCGCGGCTGTGCTTCAGGTGCTCCCGCACCGCCTTGCGCACGGCGCCGGTGCCCTTGCCGTGGATGATGGTCACCGTCTCCAGCTTCGCCATCACGGCGCTGTCCAGGTAGCGGTCCAGCTCGGCGAGGGCCTCGTCCACCGTCATACCCCGCAGATCCACCTCCGGGGAGGTGCCGGCGGCCCGGAACTCATGGGAAGATGTGGCGCTGGATCCGCGGCCGCGCTTCCCGCCGCCCGGATCTTCCTCCTCCACCACCCGCACCTCCTCCTGGCGGGCGGTGATCTTCAAAATCCCCGCCTGGAGCTGCAGGGAGCCGTCCCGGTTCACGGCAAGCACCGTCGCCCGGGTGCCGATGGACACCAGCTCCACGGTGTCCCCCGCTTCGGCCGGCCGGGTCTGCGGCGGTGCGGGCCGCTCCTCCTCCCCGGCGCCCAGATCCCGCTCCGCCTGGTTGAGCAGATGGCGGGCCGCGGCGCGCCGGTCGTTGACCTCCTGCCAGTTCTGCTCTTTTGCGCTCTTCTTCTGCATGTCTTTCAGCTCGGCAAAGACCTGATCCGAGGCGTCCCGGGCCTCCCGCAGGATGTCCTGTGCCTCCGCCCTGGCCCTGTCCACCGTCTTCGCACGCTCTTTCTCTATCTCCTCCCGCAGTCTCCGGGACTCGGACGCGTCCTCCTCCGCCTGCAGGCGCAGGCGCTGCGTCTCCTCCCGCTCCCGCTCCAGGATCTGGCGCTGGCGCTCCAGCTGGGAGAGCACATCCTCAAACCGGGCGCTCTCGCTGTCAATGCGCTGCGCGGCCCGTTCAATGATCGACTCGTCGAGGCCCAGGCGCCGGGAGATGGCAAACGCGTTGGATTTGCCCGGCACCCCCACCAGCAGGCGGTAGGTCGGGGCCAGCGTCTCCACATCAAACTCGCAGGAGGCGTTCTCCACGCCCGGGGTGGTCATGGCGTACATCTTCAGTTCCGCGTAGTGGGTGGTGGCGGCCACATACGCGCCCAGACTTCTGGCGTGCTCAATGATGGCGGCGGCCAGCGCGGCGCCCTCCACGGGATCCGTGCCCGCCCCCAGCTCGTCAAACAGGATCAGGGTCTCCCCGTCCGCCACTTTCAGCATGGCCACGATATTCGTCATGTGGGACGAGAAAGTGGACAGCGACTGGGCGATGGACTGCTCGTCCCCCACATCCGCCAGCACCTGGCGGAACACCCGCACGCTGCTGTCTGACGACGCCGGGATGTGCAGGCCGCACTGGGCCATCAGGGTCAGAAGCCCGATGGTCTTCAGCGTGACCGTCTTGCCGCCCGTGTTGGGGCCGGTGATCACCAGCGTGTCGAAGTCGCCGCCCAGGCGCAGGTCATTGGCCACGGCTCTGGCCGGATCCAGCAGCGGATGCCTCGCCCGGCGCAGCTCCAGCGCGGTGTCGGACAGCCGGGGCTCCGCCGCGTGCATCTTCACGGACAACCGCGCCCGGGCAAAGATGCAGTCCAGCATCACCAGCAGGGTGTAGTCCTGCAGGATGTCGTCCCGGTGATCCGCGCACTCGGCGGACAGCTCCGCGAGAATGCGCTCCACCTCTTTCTTCTCGTCCGCCCGCAGCTCCCGCAGCTCGTTGTTGGCTTTCACCACCCCGATGGGCTCGATGAAGAAAGTGCCGCCGGAGGAGGAGACATCGTGAACCAGTCCGGGGATCTCGTTTTTAAACTCCGACTTCACCGGCACCACATAGCGGTCTGAGCGCATGGTGATGATGCTCTCCTGGAGGTATTTGGACTGGCTGGAGGAGATGAGCTTTTGCAGGATGTCCCGCACCCTGCTGCCCGCGGCGCGGATGTGCCGCCGGATGGACGCCAGCTCCGGGCTGGCGGAGTCCGCCAGCTCATCGTCCCCCACGATGGAGTTGGTAATACGGTCCTCCAGGTACCGGTTGGCCTGCAGGGAGCGGAAGAGGTGGCTGATGCAGGTCTTCTCCCCGTCGCCGCCGTACTCCCGGGCCGCCCGGGCCGCACGCAGCACGCCGGCGATCTCCATCAGCTCCCGGGTATTCAGGCTGCCGCCCATATCCGCCCGCTGCAGAGACGCGCCCACCGCCTTCACGCCGGACAGGGGCGGCGTGCCGTACAGGGACATCATCTCCACCGCCGCGCTCGTCTCGGACAGGGCGGCGGACACCTCGTCCGGATCCGTCATGGGGGTCAGGGCGAGGCAGCGTGCTTTCCCCTCCTCCGTCACGGCGCACTCGGAGAGCAGTTCCAGCACACGGGGCAGTTCCAGGGTGCGCATGGATTTTTCCAGCAGTTCCGTCATGGGCGGCGCCCTCCCCTCCGGGATACATCCCGTCTTCGTCTCCCCCGGCACACCCGGGGACGGTTTCTCTCTGACCGCACGCTCCGGAAATCCGGGAGCGCGGGGAATGTTCCGTGAAAAAAGAACGCCCCGGGCCCGGCGGGCAGGGCGCTCCCTGCGCTCAGGTCTGCTCCCGTCCGGCGCCGTCCAGCAGCCGCTCGGCCTGTTCCAGCAGTTCCAGCTGTCTGGGCAGCATCATGCGCCTGGGCGTGCGCCGGCACATCTCGTCCCGCACCCGGGCCAGATCCTCCGGGCTGAGGTAGGGGAACAGCTTCCCGCTCTCATAGCCGGCCACCACCAGGTACCACTCCCGGTCGTTCGTCGGCTTCGCCGGCACGGAGAACAGCAGCTGATCCACCGCGCCGGCGGCGACGCGCCGTGCGGCCTCGGGATCCTCCCGCGCCGCGGAGGCCAGCTCTCCGGCCAGTTCATCCGTCAGCCGGGCGGCCTCGGCCAGAAACCGGCTGTCCTCCTCGCTGACCCGCTCCGGATCCGTGGAGAACCACCGGCGGAACAGATTGGAAAATGTGGCGCTGACCCGCACCGGGCCGCCGCCTTTCGCGTAGTCGCCGCAAAGGTCGGACAGCAGGGCGGCCAGCCGCTGCGCCTCATGGATCATCCTGTCTCCCTCTTCTCTGTCTCCCTGCCGGGGTACGCTCAGTAGGTGTGATCGCACACCTCCCGTATCTTCGCCTGGATGGATTTCAAATCGACAAAGGTATCCGGCCTGCGCCTCGGATCCCGCAGCAGCGCCGCGGGATGGAACAGGGCGGTGAGCCAGACGCCGTTTTTCTGGAACCAGTGCCCGTGCTCCGCGCTGATCTTAAAGTCGCTCCGGATCACTTTCATGGCCGCAATCCGGCCCAGACACACGATAATCCGGGGGCGGAGGAGCGCCACCTGGTTGCGCAGGTAGCCGATGCACATGTCCTGCTCCTCGCCGGACGGATCCCGGTTTCCGGGCGGCCGGCACTTGACCATGTTGGCGATGTAGATGTTCTTCCGCCGATCCAGGTCGATGATGGTCAGCATCTCATCGAGCAGTTTGCCGCCCCGGCCCACGAAAGGCTCCCCCTGGAGATCCTCGTTCTCGCCCGGGCCCTCCCCGATAAACATGACCTCCGCGTCGCGCACGCCGGTGCCGAAGACCACATTCGTGCGGGTGGCCGCCAGATCGCACTTCTGACAGGTCAGGCAGGTTCGCTCCAGTTCCTCCCAGGTCATCATCGCCGTCATCTCCCCTCCGGCATTGGCATTTGTTGGAAAAACACGGATCCGGGGCGCCCCGGTACAGGGGCCCGAATCCGTGTCTCATCGCAGGTTCGAAAGGGCGCCGCGCCCTCTCTCTTCTTCTCAGGACTCGATACCCCGGGAAGTCAGATATTTCTTGACCATCAGCGCGACCTTGAAAGTGATCGCGTCGTCAAACTGCCGCAGATCCAGTCCGGTCAGCTTCTTGATCTTCTCCAGCCGGTAGACCAGGGTGTTGCGGTGCACAAACAGCTTGCGTGCGGTCTCGGAGACATTCAGGTTGTTCTCGAAGAACTTGTTGATGGTGAACAGCGTCTCCTGATCCAGCGCATCGATGGGATTTTTCTTAAAGACCTCCTGCAGGAACATCTCGCACAGCGTGGTGGGCAGCTGATAGATCAGCCGGCCGATGCCCAGGTTCTCGTAGTAGATGATAGAGCGCTCGGTGTCGAACACCTTGCCCACATCGATGGCCACGCCGGCCTCCTTGTACGCCCGGGCGAGATCCCGCACATGGTTGACCACCGTGCCCACGCCGATGACCACATGGGCGTGGAGCTCCTCCACCAGGGTCTCCTCCACCAGGGTGGCAATCCGGTTGACCTCCTCGGGATCCGAGCCGTCCGCCAGCTGCTTGATCAGAACCAGATCCGTCTCGCTGGTGGACAGCACAAAGTCCGACTGCCGATCCGGGAACAGCCTCTGGAGCACATCCATGGCGGACGCGTCCGGCGTGCCCGTCTGGCGGATCAGGAAGACGGCCCTGGGTGCCTCGGACACGAAGTGCAGCTCTTTCGCCCGGACATAGATGTCTCCCAGCAGGATATTGTCGCAGATGATATTCTTCACGAAAGCGGTCTTGTCATGCTTCTCCTCATAGTAGGCCTTTGCGCCGTTGAGCGCGATGACCGCCATGGAACAGATGAGCCTGGCCTGCTCGTCGTCCCCCTCCACAAAAGCGGCGTAGTCGAACTGAGAGCCCAGGCCGGCCAGCGGTTTGAACACCCTGCCGTTCACAGCCAGAACCGAGCCGTCGGAGCTGTTGAGCGCTTCCGCGGCCTCTGGCCATTTTTCCCCAATCCACGCCAGTTCGTTGCACGATACGATGGTTCCCTCGCTGTCGATCACGCCTACAGGGCGGTCGGTACTCTCTCTCATCTGGAGGACCACGCTCTGAAATACCCGGCTGGACACTCGAAATCTCCTCCCTTTCCGCTTTGTTGCGGCTTTCCCCGCTCATCGGTATTATAGCGGGTTCGTTCAGTAAATTCAATAGGAATTCCGGAAATTTTTGTTGAAAATGCCGAATCTCAGGTCGAGGCCTCCAGTGCGAAGCGCTCCGAATCCGTGAGGAAACGCCACTGGCCGGCCGCCAGATCCCCGTCCAGGGACAGCGGGCCCATGGCCACCCGCCTCAGGAGGGTGACCGGGGCGTTCCGGGCGGCCAGCATCCGCCGGACCTGGTGGTACTTGCCCTCCCGCAGGGTGATGCGGCAGGCGTGCCCGTCCTCCAGGATCTCCAGCTCCGCCGGCAGACAGCGCAGGCCGTCCCCCAGGGTGATGCCGGCCGCCAGCGCGGCGCGATCCGCCTCCCCCAGCTTTCCGTCCACCCGGGCGTAGTAGGTCTTGCTCACATGGTACTTCGGGGAGAGCAGACGGTGCGCCAGCGGCCCGTTGTCCGTCAGGAGGAGAAGCCCCTCCGTGTCCCTGTCCAGCCGGCCCACCGGGGACAGGCCGGTGCGGCGCAGCCAGTCGGGCAGCAGATCCAGCACGGTGGTTCGGCCGCTGTCCCGGGTGGCGGTGAGCACGCCCGCGGGCTTGTTGAGCAGGACATACACATACCCGCCGCAGCGCACGCGCTCCCCGTCCACGGTGATCACCGCGCCCGCCGGGTATTTGTCCTCCGGCCGGGCGGCGACGGCGCCGTCCGCCGTGACTCTGCCCTGCCGCACCAGCTGCTTCACCTCTTTCCGGCTCCAGCGCCCGGTGCCGGCGAGCAGTTTGTCCAGCCGCTCCATCCGCGCCTGCCCCCTCTCCGTCCCGGCCGCGGCCTGTCAGTGCCGGGCCTCCGCCTGCTCGATGACATGGACATTGAGGTGGTTGTAGGTCATCTCCACCCCCTCACGGTCGAAGCTGGCCTTCACCGCCTCCATCAGGCCGTAGTAGACCTGCCAGTAGACCGTCGGCTCGCACCACGCCCAGAGCACATAGTCGATGGCGCTCTCCCCGTACCGGGTCACCCGGACTTTTGGCTCCGGATCCGCCAGCACATCCTCCACCGTCGAGGCGGCGTCCAGCAGGGCGCGCTTCACGGCCTCCAGCGGCGTGTCATAGGACGCGGACACCGCCACATCCACCCGGCGGGTGGGCTCATGGGAGTAGTTGGTGATATCCGCGGCGACCACATTGCTGTTGGGCAGCTGCACCAGCTTGTTGTCCGGCGTCACCAGCTTGGTGTAGAACAGCCCCACTTCCCGCACCGTGCCCTCGCAGGTGGCGGTGGACACATAATCCCCCACCTTAAAGGGCTGGGAGGTGAGAATCTGGATGCCGCCCGCCACATTGGACAGGAAGTTCTGTACGCTCAGAGAGATGGCCAGTCCGGCGACAGACAGCAGCGCGATCAGCGAGGTCATGGGGATACCCAGCTGATCCAGTACAATCATGATAGTAATGAGCAGCAGCACAACCTTGACCACGCCGCGGATCATCCTGCGCAGGGCGGGTTCCATCTTGATCCGCTCCGCCGCACGGTCCATCACGGCGAGGATCACCTTGATCACAAGCAGGCAGATCCCCAGCAGGATCGCCGCCCGGATGATCATCTCCAGGCTCAGGCCGGCAAACGACCTGCTCAGGGTTTTGGCAATCTCCTCCAGGTTAATTCCGGAAGTCGACATCTGGCATCCTCCATTCTCCTGAAAATCAAAACATGGGCTGACCAAAAAAGCAGCCACCTTGCGGCGGCTGCTTTTTCAGACTTGAAATGATTACTCGTCGATCTCGATGACCACGCCGGAACCCACGGTACGGCCGCCCTCACGGATGGCGAACCGCAGCCCCTTCTCAATGGCGATGGGGGTGATCAGCTCCACTTTCATATCCACATTGTCGCCGGGCATGCACATCTCGGTGCCCTCGGGCAGGGTGATGACGCCGGTCACATCGGTGGTGCGGAAGTAGAACTGGGGCCGGTAGTTGTTAAAGAACGGCGTATGGCGGCCGCCCTCATCCTTCGTCAGGACATACACCTGGCCCACGAACTTGGTGTGGGGCTGAATGGAGCCGGGCTTGCACAGAACCTGGCCGCGCTCCACCTCGGTCTTGGCCACGCCGCGCAGCAGGCAGCCCGCGTTGTCGCCGGCCTCGATGTAGTCCAGGGTCTTGCGGAACATCTCCATGGAGGTGACGACGGTGGTGCGCTTCTCGTCGCTCAGACCGACGATCTCCACCTGCTCGCCGGCCTTCAGCAGACCGCGCTCCACACGGCCGGTCGCCACGGTGCCGCGGCCGGAGATCGTGAAGACATCCTCCACGGGCATAAGGAACGGCAGCGTGTCGTCACGGGGCGGGGTGGGAATCCAGGTATCCACGGCGTCCATCAGTTCCTTCAGGCACTGATACTCGGGCGCGTCGGGATCCGTGGACTCGGACACCAGGGCGTTCAGCGCGGAGCCCTTGATGATGGGGGTGTCGTCGCCGGGGAAGCCGTAGAAGTCCAGCGTCTCGCGGACTTCCATCTCCACCAGCTCCAGCAGCTCCTCGTCGTCCACCTGATCGACCTTGTTCAGGAAGACCAGCACGGAGGGCACATTCACCTGACGGGCCAGCAGCAGATGCTCGCGGGTCTGCGCCATGACGCCGTCCGCGGCGGAGATAACAAGGATAGCGCCGTCCATCTGAGCGGCACCGGTGATCATGTTCTTAATATAGTCCGCGTGGCCCGGGCAGTCGACATGAGCATAGTGACGGGCATCGGTCTCATACTCCACATGGGCGGTGTTGATGGTGATGCCGCGCTCGCGCTCCTCCGGAGCCTTGTCAATGCTGGAGTAGTCGGTGTACTGAGCCTGACCCTTCATAGCCAGCCACTTGGTGATCGCAGCGGTCAGAGTGGTCTTGCCATGGTCCACATGGCCAATCGTGCCGATGTTGACATGGGGTTTGGTTCTTTCAAATTTTGCCTTAGCCATGATACGATATCCTCCTTATTGTCACTGAAAATGTGATTCGTATTTCATCGCGCCGCTTATTTTATAGCAATGCCGGGAAAAAAGCAATAGCAAAATACGGCGCATTTCGCCGGTCATTCCATCCCGGCGCGTCCGCGCTCGCTGATGATCTTCTCCGCGATGCTGCGCGGGATCTCCACATAGCTGTGCGGCTCCATGGTGTACTGGCCGCGGCCCTGGGTGGAGGAGCGAAGATCGGTGGCGTAGCCGAACATATTCGCCAGCGGCACCAGCGCGTCCACCTGCATGGCGCCCGGCCGGACCTCCTGGCCGAGGATCTGTCCCCGGCGGGAGTTCAGATCTCCGATGACCGTGCCCAGGTACTCGTCCGGGACGATGACGGACACTTTCATGATGGGCTCCAGCAGCGCGGGATCCGCCTTGCGGCAGGCCTCCTTGAACGCCATGGAACCGGCAATCTTGAACGCCATCTCGGACGAGTCCACCTCGTGGAACGAGCCGTCATACAGCGTGACCTTCACATCCACCACGGGATAGCCCGCCAGCACGCCGCCCTGCATGGCGCCCTGAATGCCGGCGTCCACCGCGGGGATGAACTCCTTGGGAATGGCGCCGCCCACGACGGCGTTGATAAACTCGTAGCCCTTTCCGGGCTCATTGGGCTCCACATGGATCTTGACATGGCCGTACTGGCCCTTGCCGCCGGACTGGCGGGCGTATTTCGTCTCCTGATCCACGGCGGAGCGGATGGTCTCCTTGTAGGCGACCTGGGGCGCACCCACATTCGCCTCCACCTTGTACTCCCGCAGCAGACGATCCACGATGATCTCCAGATGCAGCTCGCCCATGCCGGCTATGATGGTCTGGCCCGTCTCCTCGTCCGTGTAGGTCTTGAAAGTGGGATCCTCCTCCGCCAGCTTCATAAGCGCGATGCCCATCTTCTCCTGGCCGGCTCTCGTCTTGGGCTCAATGGCCACCCGGATCACCGGCTCCGGGAACTCCATGGACTCCAGGATAATGGGGTGCTTCTCGTCGCAGAGGGTGTCTCCGGTGGTGGTGTTCTTCAGGCCCACCACGGCGGCGATGTCGCCGGAGTAGACGGCCTCGATGTCCTCCCGGTGGTTGGCGTGCATCTGCAGAATGCGGCCGATGCGCTCTTTCTGGCCCTTCGTGGAGTTGAGCACGGAGGAGCCGGTCTTCAGCGTGCCGGAGTACACCCGGATAAAGGACAGCCGGCCGACAAACGGGTCGGTCACGATCTTGAACGCCAGGGCGGAGAACGGCGCGTCGTCGTCGGAGTGCCGCTCCTCCTCCTCGTCCGTCTCCGGATTCTCGCCGGTGATGGCGGGGATATCCGTGGGGGCGGGCATGTAGTCCACAATGGCGTCCAGCAGCTTCTGCACGCCGCGGTTGCGGTAGGACGAGCCGCAGGTCACGGGCACGATTTTGTTCTCAATGGTGCCCCTGCGGATCACCGCACGGAGCATGTCCTGAGGGATGGGCTTCTCGTCCAGCGCCAGCATCATGACTTCCTCATCGATGTCCGCGCAGGCGTCCACCAGCTTCGTGCGGTATTCCTTCGCCAGTTCCACCATATCTTCCGGGATGGGCTCCACACGCATGTCCTTGCCCATCTCGTCGTAGTAAATGTCGGCATCCATCTCCACCAGGTCGATGATGCCCCTGAAAGTATCCTCGCTCCCTATCGGGAGCTGGACGGGCACGGCGTTGCACTTGAGACGGTCGTGCACCATGTCGAGCACATGGAAGAAATCCGCGCCCATGATGTCCATCTTGTTGACATAGATCATCCGCGGCACATGGTAGTGATCCGCCTGACGCCATACGGTCTCAGACTGGGGCTCCACGCCG
>CAYRAG010000006.1:20112-54538 GCA_964422185.1 uncultured Oscillospiraceae bacterium | reverse complement strand
AATGTCAAACTGAGGAAAAACCGGCATCCGGCGGGAGAGAACGCCCGGGCCGGGTGCGCATCCGGGCGGAACGGCCCGGTCATCCATGAGACACAAAACCAGTCCGACAGAGAGGGAGGCGGGGTAACGACAGGAGAGGCTGAGAGTACCGGGTTTCCGGTGGCATCCACTGTTCCGGCACGGGGATCGTCCGCCGTGCGGCGGATTTCTCCGGGCAGAGCATCAAAGTGTAAGGAGGCGTCGTGATTTGAGACTGAAAGAATCCTCACTCTGGAGTAAAATTCCCAAGTGGGTCTGGCTGCTGATTTCCCTGGCGGCGGCACTCGTCCTGTGGCTGGCGGCGTCCAGTGCCTGGCCGGCCGTGTTCGCAAGTCCTGCGAAGGTGGTCAAAGCATTCATTTCCAAAGGCATCCAGGACACCATCCTCTGGGAGCACATCGGCGCGAGTCTGTTCCGTGTGCTGATGGGCTTTGGCATCGCGTTTGTGGTCTCCATCCCCGTGGCATTCCTGATGGCATGGTATGAGCCGTTTCAGCATGTGGTGGAGCCGTGGATCCAGTTCGTCCGGAATATCCCGCCCCTGGCCTATGTGTTCCTGATCGTGGCCGCGCTGGGCATCGGCACCATTCCCAAGGTGACGGTCATCTTCATTGCCGCGTTCCTGGTGATGGTCATCACCATCTACCAGGGCGTCAAGGGCGTGGATGTCACCCTGATCAAGGCGGCGAGAGTCCTTGGCGCCAAGCAGAAAGACATCTTCTTCAAAGTGACGATCCCGGCCTCCACCCCGTTCATCCTGGTGGCCGCCCGGCTGGGCCTGTCCACCTCCCTGACCACCCTGATGGCCTCGGAGATCGTGGGCGGCGACCGCGGTCTGGGCATGATGATCCAGAAAGCCAGCGGCTACTACCAGATGGATGTGGTGCTCCTGGGCATCATTATCCTGGGCATCATCGGCATCTGCTTTGAGAAGATCGTGCGTTTTCTGGAGAGGAGGTTAACAGGATGGCAGGAAACGATCCAGCAGTAAAAGTCCAGATTCAGGATGTCGTCAAGAAATATCAGGGCCGTCTGGGCGAGGTGGTCGCCCTGAACGGCGTGACGATGGACATCTACGAAAACGAGTTTGTCTGCGTTGTGGGTCCCTCCGGCTGCGGCAAGTCCACCCTGCTCAACAACATCGGCGGTCTGGACACCCCCACCTCCGGCCATATCCTGGTGGACGGCAGGGAGGTCGACGGCCCCAGCCCGGAGCGGGGCATCGTCTTCCAGCAGTACGCCCTGTTCCCCTGGCTGACCGTGGAGAAGAATGTCATGTTCGGCCTGAAGCTCCAGGGTAAGAGCCAGGAGGAGCAGCAGGAGATCGCGCACAAGTATCTCAAGATGGTGGATCTGGAGCCGTTCGCCAAGAGCTACCCCAAGGAGCTCTCCGGCGGCATGAAGCAGCGCGTGGCCATCGCCCGCGCCTACGCCGTGAATCCCAAGGTTCTGCTGATGGACGAGCCGTTCGGCGCCCTGGACGCCCAGACCCGCACCCAGCTGCAGTCCGAGCTGCTGGAAACCTGGGAGACAGAGCAGAAGACCTGCTTCTTCATCACCCACGATGTGGAGGAGGCCATTGTCCTGGCCCAGCGGGTGGTCATCATGTGCGCCCGCCCCGGCCGGGTCAAGGAGATCGTGAATATCGACATCCCGTACCCCAGAACCCAGGAGACAAAAATGGAAAAGAGGTTTCTGGAGCTGAAGAACCACATCTGGTCTCAGGTCTACCAGGAGTACCTCGCCGTCCGCAAGTAACCGTACGCGCAGCCCTTTCGGGGGAAAAACAATTCACAAAGATATGGAGGATCGAAAATGAAAAAGCTGCTTGCAATGATCATGGCCTCGGCAATGCTGTTCACCCTGTGCGCCTGCGGCGGCGGAGGAGACGCCTCCCCGTCCCCCAGCGAACCCGCGCCCTCCCAGTCGGCGGAGCCGTCCGCCGCGCCGTCCGAATCCGCCGCACCGTCTGAAAGCCAGGCGCCGGAATATGAGCGTGCCACCGTCCGTGTGGCCTACATGCCCAACCTCGGCTCGGCGGGCTCTCTGTTCGTAGGCATTGACCAGGGCTATTTCGACGAGGTCGGCCTGGATGTGGAGGTCTACGAGTTCCAGGGAGGCCCGGCCGAGATCGCGGCCATGGCCTCCGGCGACATCGACATCTCGCAGATCGGCCACGGCGCCCACGCCCTGTGCATCGAGGGCGAGGCCCTGATCTTCGCCATGGATCATACCACCTCCCTGTCCGATGAGGTCATCGCCAACAAGTCCCGTGGCATTGAGACCATAGAGGATCTGCGCGGCAAGACCGTCGCGGTCAGCTCCGGCACCTCCTCCGAGATCATCCTCCAGCAGGCCCTGTACGCCGCCGGGATGACCATGGACGACATCAACCCCGTGGAGATGACCGTGGATCAGATGACCACCGCCATGGTCACCGGCCAGATTGACGCCTGCGCGTCCTGGTCCCCCAACACCGTCGTGCTGAAAGAGCAGCTGGGCGACGACTATCTCTGCCTGGGCAAGAACGCGGACTTCCTGGACAAGGCGATCTTCCCCTCCAGCTTCATCACCACACAGGAATACGCGGACGCGCACCACGACATCCTCGTCCGGTTCGGTCAGGCGCTGAACAAGGCGCATGACTACCGCCTGGCCAACCAGGAGGACATGGCCAAGAGCCTGGCCACCCATGTGGACGCGGATCTGGACACCCAGATTGCCGCCCTGGGCGAGGCCGACTGGGAGACCATCACGGAGATCTGCGGCGACATGGACGCCATCAAGACCGTCTATGAGACGCAGCAGCAGGTCTTCATTGACAACGGCCGTATCACCGAGACCGTTCCGGTGGAGAACTATGTGCTGTTTGATGTGATGCAGGAAGCCTACGACGCCTACATGGCTGCCAAATAACAGGAACGCATCCCGAATCCGCCGGGGCGCCCTTGCCGGCGCCCCGGCTTTTTCCTGGAGCGGCCCGGCCGCGGCCGTGCGTGAACCCGCGCCGCCGCCACACCGGCCGCCCCGAGAGGAGGTATGAGATCACGATGGACATGGACTACTACCACATCCCCCCGGAGAAGCTGGGGGAGGGCGCCCGCCTTCCCATCGTCAAATTTGAGAGCTCGGACGCCGTGTTTCAGGCGATGGCGGAGGAGATGTGCGCCATCCTCAGGGAGAACAACGCCGCGGGCCGGCGCACCGTACTCATCTGCCCCGTGGGGCCTGTGGGCCAGTACCCCTGGTTCGTCCGGCAGGTCAACCGGGAGCGCATCTCCCTGAAAGACTGCTGGATCATCAACATGGACGAATATCTCACCGACAGCGGCGACTACCTTGACATTTCGGATCCTCTCTCGTTCCGGGGCCATATGGCCCGGGAGGTCTACGGGAAGATCGACCCGGAGCTCCTCATGGCGCCGGAGCAGCGGATCTTCCCGGATCCGGCCAACCCGGTCGCCGTGACGGAGCTGCTGGAGCACCTGGGCGGCGCGGACGCCTGTTTCGGCGGCGTGGGCATCACAGGCCATCTGGCGTTTAACGAGCCTCAGCCGGAGCTGAGCCTGGAGGCGTTCGCCTCGCTCACCACCCGGGTTCTGGACATCGCGCCGGAGACGAGAGCCGCCAACGCCATCGGGGAACTGGGCGGCGCGATAGAGGCGCTGCCGAAAAAATGCGTCACCGTGGGAATGAAGGAGATCCTCAGCGCGAAAAAGCTGCGTCTGGGGGTCTTCCGGGACTGGCACCGGGCGGTCTGCCGCCGGGCCGCCTACGGCGAGGTCACCCCCGCGTTTCCCGCGACCCTGGCGCAGAACCATCCGGACGCGGCGCTGTATGTCAACGACATCGCCGCGGCGCTCCCCTACTGATGTCCGGGGCCAGTCTGTGCCTCACCGGCGGCCAGGTTCTGACCCCCGCCGGTCTGGCGAAGGGGACTGTGGCGGTCTCGGACGGCCGGATCGCCGCGGCGTGCGGGCCGGACGCCCGGGTTCTGGATGCGACCGGTATGCTGGTGCTGCCGGGCTTTCTCGACCTGCACACCCACGGCGCCTGCGGTGTGGATGTGAACGGCGCGGACGCGGAGGGTCTGCGAACCGTCGGCCGGTTCTTCGCGTCCCAGGGCGTCACGGGCTGGCAGTGCAGTGTGCTCACGGACACACCGGAGCAGACCGTCCGGTGTCTGGAGCAGGCCAGACAGGTCATCGAGGCCCCCGGTGACGGCGCGGCGCTGCTGGGCGTCCATCTGGAGGGCCCGTTTCTGTCCCCGGCCTACGCCGGCGCCATGCCGGAACACCTGCTCCGAACCCGGGCGGATCCGGATCTGTTTCGCCGGTACCAGGACGCCGCCGGCGGCCACATCACCTATGTGACCATCGCCCCGGAGCTGGAGGGCGCCCCGGAGCTGACCCGGGCCCTCACTGATTCCGGCGTCCGGGTGGCCATCGGCCACAGCGGCGCGACCTATGACCAGGCGATGGCCTGCATCGCCGCGGGAGCGGTGGCCTCCACCCACACCGGGAACGCCATGCGGCTGTTTCACCAGCACGAGCCGGCCATTTTCGGCGCGGCGCTGGAGTCGGACATCTGGTGCGAGGCGATCTGCGACGGGCGGCATCTGCATCCCGGCGCCGTGCGCCTGCTGCTCAAGGCCAAGGGGACGGACAAAGTCGTGGCGGTCACAGACAGCATCATGGCGGCCGGCCTCCCGGACGGGAAGTACCATCTGGGCGTGAACGAGGTGGAGGTCACGGACGGGGACGCCCGTCTGGCCGGCAGCGGAGTGCGGGCCGGCAGCACCCTCACCATGATCCAGGCCCTGCGGAATCTGACGCGGTTCACCGGCCGGGGCGCCCATGAGGTCTGCGCCCTGATGACCGCGAACCCCGCCTCTCTCATGGGCTGGAAGACAAAGGGAATCATCGCCCCGGGCATGGACGCCGACCTGACGGTGCTGGATCGCACGCTGCATGTGCGCTACACTATCGTCGCGGGCCGTGTGGTCTACGCGGGGAAAGGAGTGGAGTAAAACATGGCGGATATCACTCTTACACTGACGGATCGCGGCGGTGTGATCCCGCCCGGCGCACTGGAGCGGAAGATGGCTGAGGCCGCGCCGCTGCTGGAGAAAGCGGTGGCCGGGGATCCGGCGTACGCCGGTTTTCTGGGCTGGCGCACCGTGGACGAGTCCGCCGGCCCGGCCCGGGTCGCTTTCCTGGAGGAGCAGGCGGCCAGAGTCCGGGCGGACGCGGACGCGTTCGTCGTCATCGGCATCGGCGGCTCCAACCAGGCCTCCCGGGCGGCCATCCGGGCGCTGCGGCCGAAAGGCGGCCCCGCCATCCTCTGGGCGGGCAACACCATCTCCGCCGCGGAGATGGCGCGGACTCTGGAGGAGCTGGATCAGTACCGGTCGATCTACATCGACTGCATCGCCAAGAATTTTGAGACCCTGGAGCCCGGCATCGCGTTCCGGGTGCTGCGCCAGTATCTGGAGCGCCGCTACGGCGCGGAGGACGCGGCCCGGCGCATATTCGCCACCGGCACCCCCGGATCCTCTCTGGAGGCGCTGTGCCGGGACAACGGGTATACTTTCCTCACTTTCCCGCCCGAGGTGGGCGGCCGGTACTCCGTGATCAGCGATGTGGGTCTGTTCCCCATGGCCGTGGCGGGCATTGACATCGCCGCGCTGACCGCCGGCATGCGATCCATGCGGGATCGCCTGTTCTCCGAGCCGGCGGAGGAAAATCTGGCGCTGCGCTACGCCTGCCTGCGCAAACTGCTGCTGGAGGCGGGCTACCAGCTGGAGATGCTCTCTTTCTTTGAGCCGAGGCTGAGCTACTTCGCCAAATGGTGGGTGCAGACCTTCGCGGAGAGCGAGGGAAAAGACGGGACGGGCCTCTACCCCGTCACCGCCTGCAATTCCGAGGATCTGCACGCCACCGGACAGTTCGTCCAGCAGGGCAGCCCCATTCTGTTTGAGACTTTCCTGACCGTGGCGGGCCGGGATTCCTCCGTATGCGTCCCGGAGGAGACAAAACAGGACGGTTTCGACTACCTGACCGGCATGGACTTCTGGGACATCAACGACATCGCCCGGAGAGCCACCATCCGCGCCCACGGGGACAGGGGCATCCCCTGCCTGGAGTTCACCGTCCCCGCCATTGACGAGGACACCCTGGGCCAGCTGTTCTACTTCTTCCTGTTCTCCTGCTACCTCTCCTGCATGCTGCTGGGCGTCAACCCCTTTGACCAGCCCGGCGTGGAGGGGTACAAGCACTATATGTTCCGCAGCCTGGGCAAGCCGGGAAGCCGGTAAAACACAAAGAATCCGAACCCGTCTCCCGCAGGGAGCCAGGTTCGGATTCTTTTTTGCTGGTGCGGCTGACGGGATTTGAACCCGTACGCCCAGTCGGACACAAGCACCTCAAGCTTGCCAGTCTACCAATTCCAGCACAGCCGCATATCTTCCAGCAACGGGAATTATACTCTTTCTGATTCCGGATGTCAACGGCGCGGATCATATTTTTAAGCCGGCCGCCGGGTCGCGGCAGACCCGCTCATCCTCCCGGAAGAAACCCCGCCAGGAAGGGAACCAGAACCGGCACCGCCAGAGACAGCACCACCCCGGAAGTCAGGGCGTACACCGTCATCCGCTCGCTGGTGAAGCGCACAATCACGGGCAGAGAGGAGTCCATGGCGGCCGCGCCGGGCAGCGCGGTACACTCCACATAGCCCACCCACCTGGCGACAAACGGGATGATCACGATGGACAGCAGCTCCCGCAGCACATTCGTCAGAAAGCAGACGGCGGAGACCGTCGGGGAATACGGCGAGAGCAGGCTGGGCGCCAGGGAGTACCAGCCCAGCCCCGCGGCCGCGGCGATGGCGCCCATCCGCCCCACCGGCAGAAACGATCCCACCGCGGCGGCGGCCGCCAGCGTGCCCGCGGCGGTCACCAGGGGGATCAGCAGGGCCCGGAGCCCGGCGGCCCGGATGTCCCGCGCCACCGTTCCTTTCCGGCCCATGTCCAGACCGGCCAGAAACAGCATGAGGGACAGGCACCCCTCGATGACCAGGGCGCTGCGCCCGGCCATCCAGTCCGGGATCAGCGCGTATCCCGCCAGCATGCCCGCCGCCACGGCCGCCAGAATCCACCAGACCATACGGACACTGCCGCCGCCGGATTCGGCCTGTGTCCCGGAATCCGCCCGGGGCCGCTCGCCGGCGGGCCAGCCGTACCTGTCCAGCCTGAGGACATATTTCCGCAGCAGAAACACCGCCGCCAGACTGCCGGCCAGAACCGCCGCGGCAAGGGCCAGGGCGGACAGGCCGATGGATCCCAGGGAGGAGACCACCTGCTCATTGGAGCCCATCTGAACGCCCAGGGAGAACAGCATCACCATCAGATCCGCGGTCTGGAGGCCGCCCATCCACGGCATGGCCCGCGCTCTCACCGCACGCAGGGAGCCCAGCGCGGCGCCCGCCGCGGTGAGGAGCAGGTAGAAGCCGGTGTGGAGCAGGATGCCGGCGAACTGTGTCATGGCTGCCTCCTCACTCCGGGCGGTCAGTCACGGACTTTCTCCGCCACCTCTCCGGCGAGCTTCGCCGAGAACTCCGCCAGGGACATCGCGCCCAGATCCCCGCCGGAGCGGTGCCGGACGGATACGGTCTCGTCGGCCATATCCCGGTCGCCCACCACCAGCATATAGGGCGTCTTCTGCACCTGGGCGTCCCGGATCTTCCGGCCGATCTTCTCGCTGCGGTGATCCACCTCCACGCGGAAGCCCTGGCCGTCCAGCGCCGCGGCGACCCCGTCCGCGTACCCGGCGGCCCGGTCCGTGACGGGCAGAACTTTCACCTGCACCGGCGAGAGCCACACGGGGAACGCGCCGGCAAAATGCTCCGTGATGATGCCGATAAACCGCTCAATGGAGCCCAGCACCACCCGGTGGATCATGACCGGACGGTGTTTCTGGCCATCCTCCCCGATGTACTCCAGCTCAAAGCGCTCCGGCATCTGCATATCCAGCTGAATCGTGCCGCACTGCCAGGTCCGGCCCAGGCAGTCCGCCAGGTGGAAGTCCAGCTTTGGCCCGTAGAACGCGCCGTCGCCCTCGTTGATCACATAGTCCTTCCCCATGTGCTCAATGGCCCGCTCCAGGGTCTCCGTGGCCAGATCCCAGGTCTCCTTCTCCCCGATGTGATCCTCGGGCATGGTGGATACCTCGATCTTGTAGGACAGGCCGAACACGGAGTACACCTCGTCAAACAGGCGCACCACATTCTGGATCTCCGTCTCCATCTGATCCCAGGTCATGAAGATATGGGCGTCGTCCTGGGTAAAGCAGCGCACCCGGAACAGGCCGTGCAGGGCGCCGGACAGCTCGTGGCGGTGCACCAGGCCCAGCTCCGCCATCCGCAGGGGCAGATCGCGGTAGCTGTGGGGCTCCGTCTTGTAGACCAGCATGCCGCCGGGGCAGTTCATGGGCTTGATGGCGTAGTCCTCCCCGTCGATGACCGTGGTATACATGTTGTCCTTGTAGTGCTCCCAGTGCCCGGAGCGGTGCCACAGCTCCTGGTTGAGGATGATGGGGGTGGAGATCTCCACATAGCCGTACTTCTTATGAACCTGGCGCCAGTACTCCAGCAGCGTATTGCGCAGCACCATGCCTTTGGGCAGGAAGAACGGGAACCCGGGGCCCTCCTCCATGAGGGTAAACAGGCCGAGCTCCTTGCCCAGGCGGCGGTGATCCCGCCTCTTCGCCTCCTCCAGTCTGGCCAGGTACTCGTCCAGCTGCTCCTTTTTCGGGAACGCCACGCCGTAGATGCGCTGGAGTGTCTGTCTGCTGGAGTCGCCCCGCCAGTACGCGGCGTTGCACGCGGTCAGTTTAATGGCGTTGCCCTTAATGCGGCCGGTGGAGTCCAGGTGCGGGCCGGCGCACAGGTCGGTAAACTCGCCCTGGCGGTAGAAACTTATCACCGCGTCCTCCGGCAGGTCGTGGATCAGCTCCACCTTATACGGCTCGCCTCTCTCCTCCATGAACCGGATGGCTTCCTCCCTGGGCAGCTCGAACCGCTCCAGCTTCAGCTTCTCCTTGCAGATTTTGCGCATCTCGGCTTCCAGCTCCGCCATCTGCGACTCCGTGAAGGGCTCCGGGGTGTCGAAATCGTAGTAAAACCCGTTCTCAATCGCGGGCCCGATGGCGAGCTTCACCTCGGGGTGAAGGCGCTTCATGGCCTGGGCCAGAACATGAGAACAGGTGTGCCAGTATGTCTTCCGGTAGGTCTCATTTTCAAAACTGTACTGATTTTCCTCTGCCATGTTTCGCTGCTCCTCTCAAAAATGGTAACGCCCCACCCCTGGTTTTTCCTCAGGGGTGGGGCGCGGTGCGCTCCACGGTTCCACCCTGCTTACGGCAGGCATGCCGTCGCTCGTGTCTCTCGATAACGGGAGAGTTCCGGCCCGCTCCTCGCGGGCGGCTCGGGAGTGGTACCGTCCGCGCCGCCGCGCAAGGCACTTCCACCCCGTGTGCCTCTCTCTGTGCGCCGCCGTGCGGACTCTTCTCCGTCAACGCCTGGCTGGTACTATACCACCCGGGAGAATCTTTGTCAAGCGTCCGCAAAACCGTGCGGGGATCCGCCTGTCCGCAGCCCCTGATTTTCCCGGTTTGGGCACATCAGACCCGGCGCCAGACGGCGCCCTCTCTGGTGTCCATCACCTCAATGCCCCGCGCTTTCAGCTCGTCCCGGATCCGGTCCGCCTGCGCGAAGTCTTTCGCCTTTTTCGCCTTTGCACGCTCCATCACCAGAGCGTCGATCTCCGGGTCGCCCTCCCCCGTGATGACAATGCCGTCTTCCGAGGAGGCCGCGGCGGCCCTGGCCGCCTCTTTTTCCCGTACCGCGGCGGCCTTTTCCAGCAGGGACAGGGACAGAACCTGATCCAGGCTGTCCAGAATGGCGAGCTTTGTGGCGTCGTTCGTCTTCGCTTTCAGCGCGTCATACAGGGCGGTCACCCCCAGAGAGGTGTTCAGATCATTGCCGACCGCCCTGCTGAATTTTGCCCGGTGCTCCTGGAGCACTGCCTCATCCACCGCGCCGCCGTCCGGCTTCAGCGCGGCAACTCTGGCGATGAGCTTCTGATACGCCGCCGCCGCGTTGTCCAGATTCTCCCACGAGAACTCCAGCGCCTTGCGGTAGTGGCTCTGCAGGCAGAAGAAGCGGTATGCCAGCGGGTCGTACCCTTTCTCCTCCAGCAGGGAGACGGTCAGGAACTCGCCTTTGGACTTGGACATCTTGCCGCTGGCGGTATTCAGGTGGTGGACATGCATCCAGAAGTTGCACCACTTGTGGCCCAGGTACGACTCCGACTGGGCGATCTCGTTGGTGTGGTGGGGGAACGCGTTGTCAATGCCGCCGCAGTGGATGTCCAGATCCTCCCCCAGGTGTTTCATGGCGATGGCGGAGCACTCGATGTGCCAGCCGGGATACCCCACGCCCCAGGGGGAGTCCCATTTCAGCGCCTGATCCTCAAATTTGGATTTCGTAAACCAGAGCACGAAGTCCGTCTTGTTCCGCTTGCTCTGATCCTCCTCCACGCTGTCCCGGACGCCCACGGCGAGATCCTCTTCGTCGTAGTCGTTGAAGATGTAGTAGCGCTCCAGCTTTGAGGTGTCGAAATAGACATTGCCTCCCGCCTGGTAGGCGTAGCCCTTCTCCAGCAGCACGGAGATGATCCGGATGTAGTCGTCAATGCAGTGGGTCGCCGGCTCCACCACATCGGGCGTCCTGATATTCAGCTTCCCGCAGTCCTCAAAAAACGCGTCGGTGTAGAACCTGGCGATCTCCATGACGGTCTTGTGCTCCCGGTGGGCGCCCTTGAGCATCTTGTCCTCCCCGGTGTCCGCGTCAGACGCCAGATGGCCTACATCCGTAATATTCATGACCCGTTTGACGGGATAGCCCTCCCACCGCAGAAATTTCTCCAGCACATCCTCCATGATGTAGGTGCGCAGATTGCCGATATGGGCGTAGTGGTACACCGTGGGCCCGCAGGTGTACATCTTCACCTGTTCCGGGTGGTTGGGGACAAACTCCTCTTTCTTTCTCGTCGCGGAATTATACAAAACCATGCCGTCAGCTCTCCTTCTCCTCCCCGTGCGCCATGTTCGGCACGGGGTACTCATCGCCGGCTCTCAGGAACGGGTCGTCAGCCAGAACAGAGGCCTGCCGCTCCACATACTTCTCCAGCCATTCCAGGCGGGAGTTCATCACCTGAAGCTCCTTCTGAACCGGGTCGGACACGCTGACCTGATCCACACGCCCGGCGAAGTCCACTTTCTCGCCCGCGATCCGCACCACCCGGGCGGGCACGCCCACGGCGGTCGCGTTCTCCGGGATCTCGGACAAAACCACCGCGTTGGCGGCGATCCGGGCGCCGTCCCCCACCTTAAACGGACCGAGCACCTTGGCGCCCGTGGAGATCAGGACATTGTTGCCGATGGTGGGGTGCCGCTTCCCCTGATCCTTGCCGGTGCCACCCAGCG
Organism: uncultured Oscillospiraceae bacterium; assembly: GCA_964422185.1. Taxonomy (GTDB): domain Bacteria; phylum Bacillota; class Clostridia; order Oscillospirales; family Oscillospiraceae; genus CALXCT01. Next base: position 42,956 of record CAYRAG010000006.1, on the reverse strand, counting down.
TCACCCCGTGGTAGATCAGGCAGTCGTCCCCCACCTCCGCCGTCTCTCCGATCACAATGCCCATGCCGTGGTCGATGACAAACCTTCGCCCAATCTTCGCGCCGGGGTGGATCTCAATGCCCGTCCAGAAGCGGCTCCACTGGGAGATGCACCGTGCGATGAATTTCAGGTTGTGCTCATAGAAGAAATGGGCGATGCGGTGGTAGATCGTGGCGTGGACGCCCGGATAGAGCAGGAAAATCTCCAGCTTGCTCCGGGCCGCCGGATCCCTCGCCTGGTAGGCACTCAGCGTCTCCGAAAGTCGTTTAAACATATCGCGCCAGAACCCTCCCTCTCAAGGAAAAAGAAAAACCTCCCGTGTGCCGGCAGGCACACAAGAGGCGCAGGTATCGGCGCGGTTCCACTCTCGTTTTTCACTCGTCAGACCGGTATCGGGGTCAACCCGGGCGGCATTGCCCGCCGCGCTCCCGGATGCACTTTCACCTCTCCTTCGGCAGGCCGGCTTTCAGCCAGTGGCCGTCCCTCTCTGTGCCGCCGGGATGCAGGTTACTCTTTCCGTTCCTCGCGCTCGCCGTGATAGTTTACCACCCGGTTTTGCCCGTGTCAAGGGGGATCCTGAAGGGATATCTATACTATTCGGATAATTTTTATTGGATAATACCAATCGTATCCTCTCCCGGAGATCCGGTACGCCCTCCGCCGGTGTCCTGGCCCTGCCGGTCAGGGGCACATCTCCCCGTGCGGCAGCGGAGGCCGGATCCGGATCGGGGCGGTTATTTCAATCCTATTTGTATTATTTATGGGCATTATCACAATCTGTATTTACGGTCTCACATCCCGCCGCGCCGGAATGAAACACTTGAGAACGGCCGGCGATTGGCATATAATAGGGGTCACCTGAGGAGAAGGAGGAACTGCCATGAAACTCATGGTGATTGACGGCAATTCCATCGTCAACCGTGCGTTCTACGGGATGCATCCGCTGTCCACCCGGGACGGGCGGCCGACGAACGCGATCTTCGGCTTTCTCAACATCCTGCAGCGGCTGCAGAATGAGGGGAAGCCGGACGCCCTCTGTGTCACTTTCGATCTGAAAGCGCCCACTTTCCGCCACCTGGCGTATGAGGGATATAAGGCCACCCGGCACGCCATGCCGGACGATCTGGCCTCCCAGATCCCCGTGCTCAAGCAGGTTCTGGACGCCATGAACATCCCCCGGTATGAGCTGGAGGGCTGGGAGGCGGACGATCTGATCGGCACGATCTCGGCCAGGTGCGAGGCGGCCGGCTGGGAGTGCGACGCGGTCACCGGGGACAAGGACGCGCTGCAGCTGGTGTCCGATCAGACCCATGTGCTGCTGGTGTCCACGAGAATGGGCAACTCCACCACCCGCACGGTCACCCCGGAGAGCTTCCGGGAGGAGTACGGGTTCGACCCCATCCACATGATCGACCTGAAAGCCCTCATGGGCGACTCCTCGGACAACATCCCGGGGGTCACCGGCATCGGGGAGAAGACCGCCATGCCTCTGATCCAGATCTATCAGACGGTGGAGAATCTGTACGACCACATGCCGGATATCCTCGTCGGGCCGGATACCCCGGCCAAACCCGGCGTCGTGAAGAAGCTGGAGGCCGGGCGGGCACAGGCGGAAATGTCCCGGGATCTGGCCACCATCCGCCGGGACGCCCCCATAGAGTTCCGGCCGGAGGACGCCCTGCTGAAGAGTCCGGACAATGACGCGCTGTATGAGATCTTCCTGGATCTGGAGTTCGCGAAGTTCATTGAAAAGTACCACCTCACCGCGCCTCAGGGCGCCGTCGCCGCGCCGGATACCGATGTCCGGCTGCCCGGCTCCTGCGAAATGGTGGAGCGCCCGGATCGCTGCCGGGAACTGCTGGATCTCTGGCGCTCGCTGGACTGCGTGCAGGTGCTGGCGCTGCCGTCCCTGGACACAGTCTGTGTCGGCTACCGGAGCGGGGAGGGTGAGAGCCAGGCGGCCCTTCTCCGCGCAGATCGGCTGGACGGGTACCGGGACGCGCTGGAGCAGCTGTTCTCCCCCGGGATCAAAAAGGCCGGCCACGATGTGAAGACGCTGTGCCGGCATCTTCTGGAGGCGGGGATTGAGCCGGGCGGATTTGAGTTTGACACCGCCGTGGCGGCCTACCTCCTGGCGCCCACGGACGGCAGCTACGATCTGGAGAAGCTGGGGATGTCCTGTTTCAACCGGGAGTTCCCCAAGACCCGGGACTACCTGTCTGAGGGGGCTTTCGACCCGCTCTCGGACAACCGGGAGCCGGCGCAGGCCATGGCCGCCCATGTCTCCCTCATCGGCGCCCTGCAGCCCGTCCTGTCCGCCCGGCTGGAGGAGCTGGGCATGGGGAAACTGTACCGGGAGATTGAGCTGCCCCTGTGCCGGGTGCTGGCGGAAATCGAGCAGGCGGGTTTCCTGCTGGATAAGCAGGCGCTGCTGGCGTTCGGAGAGACACTCTCCACGCGCATCGCCGACCTGCAAAACCAAATCTTCGAGCTGGCCGGCGGGCCGTTTAACATCAATTCCACCCAGCAGCTGGGCCGGCTGCTGTTTGTCGACCTGGGGCTGCCCCCGGTGAAGAAGACGAAGACAGGGTACTCCACCAGCGCCGAGGTGCTGGAGAAGCTGCGCGGGAAGCACCCGATTATCGATCTGATCCTGGAGTACCGCCAGCTGACCAAGCTGCAGTCCACCTATGTGGACGGTCTCGCCCCGCTGGCCGGGCCGGACGGGCGCATCCACACCACTTTCCAGAACACCGTCACCGCCACCGGGCGGCTTAGCTCCACGGATCCCAATCTGCAGAACATCCCGGTGCGCACCGACCTGGGGGCCGAGCTGCGCAGGATGTTCGTGGCGCCGGAGGGCAGCGTGCTGGTGGACGCGGACTACTCCCAGATTGAGCTGCGCCTGCTGGCCTGCATCTCGGGGGACGAGGCGATGATCGAAGGGTTCAACTCCGGGGAGGATGTCCACACCATCACCGCCTCCCAGGTGTTCCGCGTGCCCGTGTCCGAGGTGACGCCCCAGATGCGGCGCTCCGCCAAGGCGGTCAACTTCGGCATCGTCTACGGCATCTCGCCCTACTCCCTGTCCCAGGACATCGGGGTCACGGTGGCGCAGGCGAAGGATTATATGGATCGGTACTTCGCCCACTACGCCGGGGTGAAAGCTTATATGGACAACATCATCGCCCGGGCGAAAGAGGACGGCTATGTCACCACGCTCTTCGGGCGCCGCCGCTGGGTGCCGGAGCTGAAGTCCGCCAACTTCAACACCCGCTCGTTCGGGGAGCGGGTGGCGCTGAACACCCCCATCCAGGGCACTGCCGCGGATATCATCAAGCTGGCCATGATCCGGGTACGCGACCGGCTGAAGTCGGAAGGGCTTGCCGCCCGGCTGGTGCTCCAGGTGCACGACGAGCTCATTGTGGAGTGCCCGGAGGAGGAGGCGGAGCGGGTCGCCGCCCTGCTGCGGGAGGAGATGGAGGGCGTCGTCCAGCTCCAGGTTCCCCTCATCGCGGAGACCGGAACCGGCCGCACCTGGGCTGACGCGCACTGAGAGAAAAGGAGCGTCTCGACGGGATGAATTATCAACTGCTTCCCATGGACCGCAGCCATCTGGAGCAGGTGGCCGCGCTGGAGCGGCTCTGCTTCCGCCCGCCCGCCAGCCGGAATATGCTGGAGCAGGACATGTACAGCGACAACCGCTCCATCGTGGTGGCGGAGGGGGAAAACGGGCTCGTCCTGGGTTACGGCATTTTATGCGTCATCCTGGACGAGGGCGTTCTGGAGCGGCTGGCGGTCAACCCCGCGTACCGCCGCCAGGGCGTGGCGCAGGAGATCCTGGACACCTTTCTCCGGTTCGGCCGGGTTCATCTGTCTCTCCTGACCCTGGAGGTACGCGCCTCCAACCAGAGCGCCATCCGGCTCTATCTGAAAAACGACTTCGAGCAGGTGAGCCGCCGCCGGAACTACTACACGGATCCGGTGGAGGACGCCATCCTCATGACACTGGAGTTTCACCATGGAACTGCGACCGCTGACCATTGACGAGCTGCGTGTGCTCTACCACGGGCAGATGACCGGGGACTTTCCCCCGGAGGAGCTCAAACCGCTGTTCGCCATGAAGCATATGTACGCGCAAAACCGCTACCGCCCCCTTGTCATGACGGACGGCGGAACGCAGAAAGGCTACGCCATGATCTGGCTGGATCGCTCCGGCCGGTATGCCCTTCTGGACTACCTCGCCGTCCTGCGCGGGATGCGGGGGACGGGGCTCGGCTCCGCGCTGCTGAAGCTGCTCCAGGAGCCTTTCCCCTCCCTGCTGTGCGAGACAGAGGTTCCGGAGGAGACTGACGACCCGGAGGAGCGGGAGGTGCGTAAGCGCCGCATCCGGTTCTATCTGCGCAGCGGCTTCCGGGTATTGAACTACGACTGCGCCCTGTTCGGCGTGCGCTACCATGTGCTGTACCGGGGTCCGGAGACGGACGACGCTGCGCTCCTGCGGCAGCATCAGGCGATCTACGACGACCGCCTCACCTCCTGGCTTCTCGCCAGGTACCTGCAGATCCCGCTGCGCCCGGGGGAGGCCGTCCGCACCCCGGCGGCCTGGAAAAAGGAGGGACGGGTTTGAACATCCTGGCAGTGGAGTCCTCCTGCGATGAGACCGCGGCGGCCCTTATCCGGGACGGGCGCACCGTCCTGGCGGACTGCGTCTCCTCCCAGGTGGAGATGCATACCATCTACGGCGGTGTGGTGCCGGAGATCGCCTCCCGGAAACACATCGAGGTCATCGCCCAGCTGGCGGACCAGGCACTGGAGCGCTCCGGCCTCACCCGCCGGGACATCGACGCCGTGGCGGTCACCTACGCCCCCGGCCTCATCGGCGCGGTGCTCGTGGGCGTCAACTTCGCCAAGGCCGCGGCCTACGGCCTTGGCGTCCCCCTGATCCCCGTGCACCATGTCCGGGGCCATATCGCCGCCAACTACATCACCCACCCGGATCTGGAGCCGCCTTTCGTCTGCCTGTGCGTCTCCGGCGGCACCACCGCCATTGTGGATGTTCAGACCTACACGGAAATGCGGGTGCTGGGCAGCACCCGGGACGACGCCGCGGGCGAGTGCTTTGACAAGGTGGCCCGGGTGCTGGGCATCGGGTACCCCGGCGGGGCCCCCATGGACCGCCTGGCAGAGGGCGGAGACGACAGCCGCTACGAGCTGCCCCGGGCCCATGTCCAGGGCGCGGATCTGGATCTGTCGTTCTCCGGGCTGAAGACCGCGGCGCTCAATCTCATTCACCACGCGGAGCAGAAGGGGGAGACGCTGGATCTCCCCTCTTTCGCCGCCTCGTTCGGGAAAGCGGTCAGTGAGAGCCTCGTGCCGCGCACCATGGAGGCCGCACGCACCCTGGGCTACGGCAAGGTGGCGGTGGCCGGCGGCGTGGCGGCCAACCGCCGTCTGCGCGGCGACCTCCAGGCCGCCTGCGCCGCCTCCGGCGACAGGCTCTTTCTCCCCGAGCTGAAGCTCTGCGGTGATAACGCCGCCATGATAGGCTGCCAGGGCTACTACGAGTATCTGGCGGGCAACCTGGCGGACTGGACCCTGAACGGATACGCCAACCGGGACCTCTCCAGGGCCTGATCCGGCCTTCCGTCCGCCCTCCGCGGACAGCAGAACGCGCCGTTTCCGGCACCTGGTTTTCCGGCTTTATGTCAACAATTCCCGGCCCCGGCGAAAGGGCCCATATGCGTTTCCCGGTTTTCCATTTTTTGCCGAAAATCCCGGAATCCCTTGCGCCGCACCGGGTATGACCCTGTGGAAAAACCTGTGGAAACTGTGGATAACTATCTGTAAAACCCATATCGCGGTTTTCTTATGTCATCTTTCGGAGCCATGGGTTTCCTGATCCGCTCCGCCCTTTTTTCGGAGGTTTCCCCAATTTTTCCGAACCGGTTCCCCCGCGTGTGTTCCGGAGAACCGGATCGTGCTGTCCGCCCCGGGGGGAGATATACTGTCCGTATAATTCCCGGAGCCGTCATCGTTTGAAGAGGAGGCGCCCCATGATCCGCATCTCGCATCTGAACCTGCCTTTGGAGTGGGATCCGGATCTGCTGCGCACCCGGGCGGCAAAGGCGCTTGGCGTCCGCCCCGGCGCACTGGGGGAGCTGACCCTCCGGCGGGTGTCCATCGACGCCCGGAACAGACATCAGGTGCACTATGTGTGCACGGTGGAGCTGTCCGCCCCGGACGAGGCCGCCCTGGTGCGCCGGGCGTCCGGGAAGAATGTGACACTGTTTCAGCCCCGCCCCTATGTCTTTCCCGCTGTCCGGCGGCGATCCCCGCTCCCCCCGGTGATCACGGGAATGGGGCCGGCGGGGTTGTTCGCCGCGCTGTTTCTCGCCCGGCACGGTCTGCCCTGCATCCTGCTGGAGCGGGGCATGCCGGTGGAGCGGCGCACGGCGGATGTGGAGCGCTTCCTGTCCGGCGGGCGGCTTGACCCGGACTCCAATGTGCAGTTCGGCGAGGGCGGCGCCGGCACTTTCTCCGACGGCAAGCTGACCACAGGCACCCACGACCCGCGCATCTCCGCGGTGCTGGACACCCTGGCGGACGCCGGCGCACCAGCGGATATCCGATGGTCCCACAGGCCCCATATCGGCACGGATGTGCTGCGTGAGGTCATCCGGACTCTCCGGGAAGAACTGATCTCCCTGGGCTGCGACATCCGGTTCGGCCACAGGCTGGCCGGTCTCACCGTCTCCGGCGGCTGCCTGGCCGGTGTGCGGGTGGAGGGCCCCCGGGGGCCTTACGACCTGGCGGCGGACACACTGGTTCTCGCACCGGGCCACTCCGCCCGGGACACTTTCGCCATGCTTCGGGACGCCGGTGTCCCCATGGAGCGCAAAGCGTTCGCCATGGGGGTGCGCATCGAGCATCTCCAGAGCGACATCAGCCGACGGCAGTACGGGGAGGTCTGGCAGCGGCTGCCGCCCGCGGACTACAAACTGGCGTGCCATCTCCCCGGCGGCCGGTCTGTCTTCACTTTCTGCGTGTGTCCCGGCGGACAGGTCATCGCCGCCGCCTCGGAGGACGGCGGCGTGGTGACGAACGGCATGAGCCCGCGGGCCCGGGACGGCGTCAACTGCAACGGCGGTCTGCTGGTGAATGTGACGCCGGAGGACTTTCCCGGGCCGGATGTGCTCGCCGGTGTGTCGTTTCAGCGGCAGTGGGAGCGCTCGGCGTTCGCCCTGGGCGGCGGGTCTTTCTCCGCGCCTGTTCAGCGGGTGGAGGATTTCCTCCTGCGGCGCCCCTCCGGCGGCCCCGGCGCCGTCCTGCCGTCCTACCGGCCCGGCGTGGTCTGGACGGGTCTGGATCCCTGCCTGCCCGGGTATGTGGCGCAGTCCCTGCGCGCCGCCCTGCCGCTGCTGGACGCGAAACTGCGCGGCTTCGCGGCGCCGGACGCCGTGCTCACCGGAGTGGAGACCCGATCCTCCTCCCCGGTGTGCATCCTCCGGGATGAAACGCTGCAGTCCGCCCTCCGGGGGCTGTACCCCTGCGGCGAGGGGGCCGGCTACGCCGGCGGGATTGTCTCCGCCGCCGTGGACGGGATCCGGGTGGCCGAGGCCATCGCCGCGGCCCCGTCCCCCTGAGGGCGCGGGCCTCTCCGCCGGGGCGGGATGGACAGAAAAAACCAGGGGCACAGCTTTGCTGTGCCCCTGGTGTTTTATCCGGGATAAAGCGGAAATCAGATCAGGTCCAGTCTTTCTGAACCTCCGCAGCATACTCTTCGTTCACAATGCCGATAGCCGCCTTGATGGCATCGCGCAGCAGCACGATGGCAAACATCAGGAAAGAGACACCTTCAATCAGATAGAACGGCCACCACGGAATCATCAGGTTCGGGGTAGCGCTGTGCTTCACCGTGAGCTGGGCAACCATCTCCTGGAACACGGCCACGGTGGCGAACGCCATGGTGATGGTGGTGAGCAGAGAGGTGATGGTGTACAGCAAAAGGCGTACTTTCGAGGGCAGCATTTTCAGGAACATGGTCACATGGATATGGCCGCCCACCGTCTGGACATAGGCCCAGGAGGAGAAGATCAGGGCGGTCATCATCACCTGCGTGACTTCCACGCCGCCGGTGATGTTGATGTGGACATAACGGCCGATTACGCAGATTACATTGAAGAACATGATAAACGCAATGACCGCCATGGAGATGTAGCTGATATACTCACAGATCTTATCTGTGACTTTGGTAAAAGCTTTCATGGTATCAAACCTCCAGGTAGTACCCGTTTTGGAATGGGGACTTCATGGTTTCCGCCGGCTGCGGGACGCGGGGTACGCGCCCCGCAGCCGGTTCTTACGCAGTCTTGGAACTACCGATGTTCAGAGCGCCTTAGCCCAGGGTGATGCCCAGAGCCTCAGCGTTGGCAGCCAGGTCAGCCTGCGCCACATCGCTGTTGGCCCAGTCCTCGATGGCAAACCGGGTGTCATACACATTGGCGTACTGATCCGCGTAGCGGCTGACGATCTCCATGCACTTGTCATAGATGCCCTGGCCGTCCAGACCGAAGCCGTTCAGATAGTCAATGTACTCCTGGTGAACCTGGTTCTTGATGTCGTCGGAGGTCATGAACGCGAGCAGCTCGTCGTTGGGCTTATAGATCTCGACCCCGTTCTCCTTCATCATGTCACCGGTGGTGAAGTAGCAGGTATCCCAGTACCAGCCGGCCATGTCGGAGGCGTAGGCGCCGGAGTACAGGTCGATGGCGTTCTGAGCCTCTACGGGCAGGCTGTCATACTGATCCTGGTTCATAATGACGAAGCAGGGGGAGGTGGCCACGCAGTAGTCCATGCAGTAGCCGATCACTTCGTACAGTTTGAAGCAGTCGATGTTGTGCCAGTCGTTCATGCAGCCGTTGACGATGTCTTTCTCCAGATACTCATAGGTATCGGAGGTAGCCACGGTGACGGGAACCATGCCGACAGCGGACACCCACAGGCCGGCGGTGGTGCCGGCGGTACGGAACTGCAGGCCGTTCAGATCCTCGGGCTTCTCAATCTTGCCGTACTCCTTGGTGGTGGACAGGATGCCGGGGCAGTTGCCCTGCAGCTGAATGATGCGCAGACCGGCGTACTCATCGGCGAGCTCGGGGATCTCCGCCAGCATGTCCTGGAACACCTTGGAGCCCATCTGAGCGGAGTTGATGCCGTTCAGAGGCAGCTGGATGAACTCAGAGATGGGGAACCGGCCGGAATAGAAAGCCGCAGCGCCCCAGGCGAAGCTGGCGCCGCCGGAGGCAACGCCGTCCACACACTCGGCGCCGCCGTACAGGGAGCCGCCGTTGTAGATCTGGAAGTCGAAAGAGTCTGTGGACACGGAAGACAGGTACGCAGACATCATATCGGTCAGATCTTTCATGTACTGAGCGCCTTTGGAGATTTCGGAGTCATGGTTGCTGACATCCATGGTGAAAGTCTCACCGGTGCCGCCCTTTTCGCCGGCGGGCGCGGCATCGCTGGGCGCGGGCGCCGCGGAATCAGAGGGGCTCGCCGCGGGAGCCTGGGAGTTGCCGCTGTCTCCGCCGCCGCCGCAGGCGGTCAGCAGGGCCAGGCACATGGCTCCGGCCATGACCAGAGCCAGAAGCTTGCGAAGTTTCATTCTTGTTTCCTCCTAAATATCGTTGTTTATGATTTCCCCATTCCAAGGGTAATCATTCCAGTCAGGCCGTGCCGGGCTACGCCAGTTTGACGATGCCTGGCAGCCACAGGGCCAGTTGTGGGAATATGATAATCAGCGCAATGGCGACCATCATGCCCACAACCATGGGCGCCACCCCTTTGAATATCTTCATCAGTGGCACATCTTTCGCCACACCGGAGACGATGTACACATTCATGCCCACAGGAGGAGTGATCAGGCCGCACTCCATCACCATGATCATCACCACGCCGTACCAGACCATGTCGAAACCGAGAGCGGTCATAATGGGCTGGAAGATAGGCACGGTCAGCATGACCATGGCCAGAGAGTCCATGAAGCAGCCGAGAATCACATACATGATAATGACGGCGACCAGAACGACATAGCGGTTGACATTCATGCCGGTGATCCAGGTGGCCAGCGTGTTGGGCAGGCGGCTGTAGGTCAGGAACCGGCCGAACACATAGGCGCCGATCAGGATGAACATCACCATACCGGTGGTCTTCAGGGTATCGCGCAGGCAGGCGACAAAGTTCTTCCAGGTCAGCTTGCGCTTGATGAGCATGAAGATCAGGCCCACAAACGCGCCCACGCACGCGGCTTCGTTGGCGGAGAAGAAGCCGGTGAACATACCGCCGATGACGATGGCGAACAGGATGATCATGCCCAGGCCGCCCTTGATGGAGATGAGTTTCTCCTTCATGGTGAACTTCTCCCTGCCGGGAGCGAGGTCGGGCTTGATATGCACGGTGATCGAGATAGCGATGATGTAGCAGATGGCAAGGACGATGCCGGGAATCACGCCGGCGGCGAACAGAGAGCCGATGGACACACCTGCGACGATACCATAGATAATGAAGCCGGTGGACGGTGGTATCAGGATGCCCAGCGTTCCGCCGGCTGCGATGGATCCGCAGGCCAGGCCGTCGTCATATCCATACTTGCGCATCTCGGGCAGGGCGACCACGCCCATCGTGGCGGCGGTGGCTGCGGTAGAACCGCAGATGGCGGAGAAGAGCGCACATGCGGCAACGGTAGCCATGGCCAGGCCGCCCTTCAATCCGCCCAGCCACTTATTTGCAAAATCGAACAGGTCTGACGAGATGCCGGACATAAACGCGAACTGTCCCATCAGAACGAACAGAGGGATGACCGCGAAAGAATAGGTCATCGCCTGCTGGAAGGGGACCTGTTTCATGACATCGAACGCTGTGTCCATGCCTCTGAAGTACCAGCACCCAAAGAAGCCGACGGCCATCATGGCTGCGCCGATGTTCATGCCTGCCGCGAGAAGCAGCAGCAGGATAACAATCCCGAGAACACCAATTACAGTACCGCTCAAAATTCCTACCCCCTAATATTTGCCCAACTCTACTTGAGGCTTTCTTGTCCTCGCCGACCGCTCCGTCCCCGGCCGCCAGACGGGGCGCGGAGAAATGAACCGTCTGCGGACAACAGGCGGTCGAGAAAATCCGCAGATTTTCTCCGGCGCGGGGTGCGCCCGGATGGGCACGCTCCAAAAAGTTAACAGTATATTAACATGTTCCCGGGGAAAAGGCCAGTATTCTTTTTGTTATTTTATTTATAACTCTTTATTTATACTCCTCGCCGTGCTATAATCGTTCCCGTATGGAACAGCTGCCATTTCTCTTCCATCCATGAGGTGATTTCCGTGACCATGTCCCAAATCTCGTGCTTCCTCGCCGTGGCCAACCACCAGAGCTTCTCCAAGGCGGCGCAGGAACTGTACATCTCCCAGCCCGCCGTCAGCAAGCAGGTATCCATGCTGGAGCAGGAGATCGGCACACCCCTGTTTGACCGCTCCCGCCGGGCCGCCCAGCTCACCCAGCCGGGGCAGCTGTTCTACAATCTCTTCTCCAGCTACAGCGAGCAGCTTCAGCAGACCATGGAAAAAGTCCAGGCGCTGAACACCACGCGGCAGGGCGAGGTGCACATCGGCTGCACCATCTACTGGGATATCACCACCCTCTATGACCAGATCCAGAAGTTCTTCGCGGAAAAGTACCCGAACATCCGGCTGATCTGGGACGGGTATACCTCTGACGATCTGATCCCCGCCCTGAAGAGCGGAAAGGCGGATGTCATCTTCACCCTGAGCTTCCTGGTCCAGGACCACCCGGAGCTGATCACCAGGAACCTGGGCGCTGTCCCCAGCATTCTGCTCTACTCCGCCCGGCACCCCGCCGTCATGGAGACGGAGCATCCCACGCTGTCGTGCTTCCGGGATGTGCCGTTCTTCCTCCCCTACGACCGGGCGAACAGCGCCCTGCGCAACAGCGTCGTCAGCCAGTGCCGGCGGGCCGGATTCACCCCGAAGCTGGTGCACAACACGGACTTCTCCTCCGTCCTGCTCCAGATCCAGTGCTGCGCCGGGGTCATGGTCACGGACGGCCTGATGATGTCCCGCACCAATCCCCTGTTCGGCTTTCTGCCCATGGACTACAGCAGCACCATGAGCATCGCCTATCTCCAGGACAACACCAACCTGGCCAAGAACCTGTTCGTCAGCGACCTGATGTTCTATTTCAAACAGTTCTTCGCCTCCGGGGAGTTCCTGGAACCCAAAAAATGAAGCGCGGGGAGACCCCGGACAACCGGAGCCTCCCCGCTGTGTTTTGTTTCAGCGCTGCGCCCTACGCTTTCTTCATGGCGATGTCGCCTACATTAATATCCCTGTCCGTCTTCAGGTTCTCAAACACCTGGGTCTCGTAGCCGGGCGCGGAGACGCGCAGGGTATACACGCCCACGGCCAGGTCGTTAAACCAGAAGTCGCCGAAGTCGTCGGTGTACACATCCCAGTTCTTCGCGCCGCAGAACAGGTGGCATCTGGCCCCCTCGATGATCTCCTCCGTCTCCGGGTCGAACAGGGTGCCGGCGATGAACCTGCCGGGAATGTTGCGGTAGTAGACCCGGGGCCCCAGGCCGAGCTCCGGCAGGAGCACCGTGGCGCCCTCAATCAGGTCTTTCATGTCCTCCTCCTCGCCGAACTTCATGGCGTCGGTGGGACACGCCTCCACACACCGGGGCAGCGCGGATCCGTTGTCCAGCAGGTGGGCGCAGCCGGTGCACTTCTGGGGGAGGTTGAGCTCCTCATTCCAGTAGACGGCGCCGTAGGGGCAGGCCTCGGCAATCTGCTTCTGTCCCACGGCCTTCTCCGGGTCGATAATGACCAGGCCGTCGTCTCTGCGGTACACGGCGCCGTCTTTCGCTGCGGCCATGCAGGGCGCATTGGCGCAGTGGTTGCACAGCCGGGAGATGTAGTGGATGCGCACCTTGGGCATCGTGCCGCCCACATGCTCCTCCACTTTGCACCAGAACTGGCCGATCTCAGGCTGAGGTTTGGCATAGGGCGTCCAGTCGTTTCCGCAGTGCTCGTCCTTGCAGGCCAGCTGGCAGTTGTAGCAGCCGGTGCAGCGGGCCACATCGATGTAGAAACACTTTGCCATGTTACTTGACCTCCTTGTCGTTGTCGACCAGCCAGCCGTCCAGGCAGACGCCGCAGGCGTAGTCCACTTTCCGGGCGAACGCCTCGGGGTAATCCCGCTTCCAGCCCTCCATCTCCTCGTCTGTGACTTTCTCCACCTGAACCAGGAAGCCGCTGGTTGCCATGCCGGTGCAGTTCCTGGAGGTCATGCCGGTGGGGCTGATGGAGTTGATGCAGCCGCCGCGGTCCAGCCAGCCGGGGATGATGGGATCCAGCCGGGCGCCGTGGTCGATGTAGCAGGTCTGCGTGTTCAGGCGCTCCGTGACATACGCGCCGGCCAGCACGATGCCGCGCTCATTGTAGATCTTGACAATGTCGCCGTGCTGAATGCCGCGCTTTTCCGCCTCGGCGGGGTTGAGCCACACGGGCTCGTACTGGTAGCCGTCCTTCCCGCGGATCTTCATCGTCTCCACCTCGCGGTTCCAGACGATGTCGTCGCACTGGGCGTGCACGCGCCAGCGTCCGTGGTTGGACATGCACAGCAGGGGGTACTTCTTCGCCCGCTCGCTGGACAGCCGCTCGTCGTGGGTCTCGCTCTTCTCGATCCAGTGGGGCACGGGAGGCCGCTCCGGGTCGTCCGGCATATGCTTCTCAATGTCCGAGGACGAGTACTCCAGCAGACCGGTGGGTGTGGTCAGGGGGTTGTTCTTCGGATCCTTGTAGAAGTTGTACAGGCCGGCGGGCACCTCCTGGGCGTCCGGCTTGCAGGGGATGACGAACACCTTGCGCTGCTGGAACTCCTCCCAGCTCATGGTGTCCTCGCAGCCGGTGGCCTTGTAGAAGAAGCGCACGCGATCCTCCTCCGTCAGGCCGCCGCCGGTGTAGGCGCGGACATACTCCGGGCCCAGCTTCTCCGCCACCTTGACGCAGACATCAAAGTCGGAGAGGGACTCGCCCACAGGCGGGCAGCAGGGCTGCTCCAGGTAGATGGACTGGAACACGCCGGAGCTGAAGTCGTTGCCCAGATCGTTCATCTCGTGCTTTGTGGCCACGGGCAGGATCAGGTCGGCGAAGTAGCAGTCGTTCTCCATCCAGGGGTGCTGCACCACGATGGTCTCAATGGACGGATGGCGGTACGCCTCAATAAACAGGTTGCCGTGGTTCCAGCAGGTGACATTGCATGGCGCCGTGGACCAGATCATATGCACGCGGCTCTGGCCCGGGCGGGGATAGACGATCTTCTCGAACTGGTACTTGTTCGTGGGCTGGCGGTAGTTGTTCTTGTCCGGCACCTGGCTGGTGGAGAACATGTGCATGCCGTACCACTCGGCGTGCCCGTCCACAATGGCCTTGTGCACCAGGCAGCGGGGGATGAACTGCGTGGGCGGGGGCAGCTGCTTGAACAGCTCCACCAGCTCCGGCACTTTCTCCTGCTGCTCCGGGGAGAGCACAAAGCGCTTCATATTCACCGTATCCGGCAGATCCCCGGCGATGGGCCGCAGCGCGTCGCAGATATGGGGCATGGGCACCGGTTTGACCGGGGTATAGGGCACCGGGTAGTCTTTCGCCCACATGTTCCACTCGATCATCTTCGTCTGGTGGACGCCGGGCTTGCCCAGCCCGCGCATGCCCAGCAGCATGATCTCCAGGCGGGCCGGTTCGGAGGAGTAAGGGCCGCGGATGTAACTGCCGCCGTTGCCGTGGAGGATGCTGACGGTGCGTTTCGCCCAGTGGCGGGCCAGCGCCTTGATGGTGTACACGGGTACGCCGCACTTCTCGGAGGCCCACCGGGGGGTCTTGGGAATGCCGTCCTCGTCGCCCATGACATAGGCCACGAACTTGTCAAAGCCGTAGGTGTGTTCGGCGATATACTCCTTGTCGTAGGTCTCCTCCGTCAGCCAGATATAGGCGATGGCCAGCTGCAGCGCGGCGTCGGTGTTGGGCAGGACGGGGATCCACTTGTCCGCGTGCACGCCGGCGGCGTAGTTCAAATCCGGGCAGATAAAGATGGACTTGATGCCCAGCTCCGTGAACCAGTAGCACAGCCGGCTGGGCAGATGCATGCCGAAGCCCAGCGGCGTGACCTCGGGGTCGCAGCCCCAGAACAGCAGGCTGTCGCAGTGTTTGGCCATATCTGGGATCAGATTGGCCTGCGGCGCCTGCTCGCCCACGGGCTCGCAGCCCCAGACATGCTTGGCGCCCCAGTACCAGCCCTCCCAGGAGTCCATATTGCGCATTTGCAGCGTGTAGCCGCCCATGAGGGACAGCAGACGGTTCGGACAGCCGTGGCTGGGCGCCACATTCTTGCCCTCGCCGTGCATGTCAGACTCGCACAGCACCGCCTCCGGGCCGTAGGTCTCTTTCATGCGCAGCAGCTCGTCCGCGCAGATCTGCGCGGCCTCGTCCCAGCTGATGCGGACATATTTGGACTTGCCGCGGTTCTGGGGATTGCGCTCCCCCCTGGGATCCCAGTCCACCCGCTTCAGGGGGTATCTCACGCGGTTTTTCGAGTAGACGCGGGACTTGTAGCCCAGGCCGAAATGGGTCGTGAGCACCCGGTCCGGAGGGGTGAAAGTGGAGCCTCTGGCCTCCATCTTCCAGGGATTGCAGTTCTCCTCCACATACTCCTTGTCATAGTAGTATGGGCGCATCCGGGTGATCTTTCCGTCGTTTGAGTCAACATTCATCAGGCCGCCGCTCTCGGGGCCCATCAGGCTGAAGCTGACCACATTCTGGACATCTGGCTTGAACTTGTTGCTCAATCTGATTACCTCCTCCAGTGAACTTCCCTCCGCGATCACATGCCGCGCCCGGCGCGAACCCGGACGCCCCGCGGTGCACAGCGCACTCTCTTTTTTCAGTATAACGGTTCCCCCGTCGTTTGAGAAACAAAAACTTATCCCAATCTACTACTTTTAGTTGTAGATTCGCGGCCTCTTCCCGCGCCCGGCGCGCCGCGCCAAGACGCGGGATCCCGCGCCTGGCCGCCTTGGTGGTAGATGTCCAGGCGCGACCGCCTCCGCCGAGTGCATGGGAAAACTGCCCGCCCCGGCTTGCGTCATCCGGCGGGATTGGTTATAATACCGGCAAGGCCGGCGGCGGGGAGGCGCGTTTGTGCGCGTTCCGCGCCCTGTCCTGCGGCACGGGAAAACCCCGCACGGACAGGAGACGGAGAGCGCCGGAACATCCATGCCGGGAACGGGGTGACTTTGCGTGTCGGTATACCGGAACCTTACGGTGGAGATCCCCGGAATCAAGGGGCGCATTACCATCGAGCGGCAGCGCAGCGGGAAGCCGGCGCTGGTCAAATATGTGCTGGAGGCCCCCTACGACCGGGAAAAGGGCTACGCCAGGCCCAGAACGACAACCATCGGCCACCGGTGCGGCGAGACCGTCATGCACCCCACCTCCCAGTACGCCAGGATCTTCCCGTCGCTGTGGGAGGCGGCCACCGGGGAGCGCGTGGGGCCGTCCGCCCTGAAAATCGGCCTGTTCTCCGCGTGCCAGGCGGTGAACGCCGGGATCGGAATCAAGGATGTGCTGGATGAGGCGTTCGGCGTGGATTTCGCCAACGCCCTCATGGACTATGTCATGTACGCCCTGATCCGCCCCCCGGGCGAGGGGGTCTCCTCGTTCCAGGCGGAGATGAGCCGGGAGCTCCTCTATTCCGGCAGACCCCTGCGTGGGGAGGAGTACTCCGGTCTGTTCGACCTGGGAATTCCGGAGGAGCGGGAACACCTGTTCCGCCGCACCTGGGCGCAGGTGTGCCGGGACGACGGCGCGGACGAGGTCTGTCTGCGCATCGGCAGCAGCCGGAGCGGGGAGGCCGGGGCCCCGCGGTTTCTCTACGCGGTGACGCCGGAGGGGAAGCCGGTCACCTACGATGTCTGCGGGGAGGAGCCGGCGGACGCCGTGCGCACGGCGCGGGACTTCCTCAGTTCGTGCGGCATCCGGGTCTCCTGCGCCATTGTGGACAGCGGGTGCTGCGGCGATGACACAGTGCGCTCCCTGGAGGATCAGGGGGTTCCCTATGTCATCGTCATCGGGGACACCCCGGAGAGCCGCAGGCGGATCGCGCAGAAATTCGGCGGCAGGCTGAAAATGAATGTGGACTTCCTGATCCCCAATACCTGTCTCTTCGGCTATCAGCAGCCGATCCGGCTGTTCCCGGACAGGGATCGCCAGGACTCCCTGACCATCTTCTTTGACTACCAGGACCGCAGCGAGCAGGTCACCGCCCTGCTCCAGGAGCTCTACGCGGAGATGTCCCGGCTGGAGGCGTGCCTCCGGAGCGGGGAGCGCCCCGCCATTGACCGCAGATATGAGACCCTGCTGACCATCCGGGGGGATCGGACGCCCCGGGTGGAGATCAACTCCGGGCAGCTGCAGCCCCTGATCGATGAAAAAGGCCTCTACGGCATTGTCACCTCCGCGGAGATGACGCCGGAGGAACTCCACGGGCTGGACGCCTCCCGCAGGGCATGCGAGGCGCAGTTCCGCCGGGTTCAGATTCCGCCGGGAACCGGGATCGCCGGGGTTCGCGCCGGATTTGCTGCGGGCTTTCTCGCCGGCGTGATCCGCCGCGAGTTCGAGACCGCCGCCGCGGAGTGCGGCCGGGACGCGAATCAGATGATCCGCGAACTGGAACAGACGGAGGCGCACAGGCTCAACGACATCTATGCCTGCGCCCACACGGAGAGCGACAGTCTGAGAGAGTTCTTCCTCGCGCTGGGCGCGGACGCCGGCGAGCTGCTGGAGGAGTCCGTCCGCCTGGAGAACAACCGCCTGGCCGGCCGGCGCACCGCGCTGCGCCACCGGAGAGACCTCGTGGAAAAGGGGATCGTCACCCCGGAGCCTGACACGCGGGAGAATCCGGACTTCCGGAATCCCGATGCTCCGGCGGACACGGAGGCGGCGCCGGCCGTCCCTGAGGAGCCCGGGCGGAAAAAGCCGGGCGTGAAACCGGGGACGAAGAGAGGCCGGTACAACAAGGACGGGAGCGTCCGGAAAAAACCGGGGCCCAAACCGAAGCGCGGCTCCACGCCGGATCCGGACGCCCTGTAATCTTCCTCCGGCAGGCAGACCGCAACCAGACACACCGCCGCCCCCGGGCGGCGAAGGGAGGCTGAAACCCCCATGCTCCATGAGAATAAAATCCGGTGTTTCCTCTCCCTGGCGGAGACACAGAATTTCACCATGACCGCCAGTCTGCTCTATCTCAGCCAGCAGGCGGTGAGCAAGAACATCGTCAGCCTGGAGGAGGATCTGGGGATGAAGCTGTTCACGCGGACCTCCCGATCCGTGGAGCTCACCGAGGCGGGCCGCCAGTGCTATGAGCTGTTCTCCAGCCTCGCCCGGCAGTACAACACGAGAATCGCCGCCATCCGGGGCGCCCACGACCAGGATATCTACCACATCGAGGTGGGACTGCAGTACTTTCTCGACTTCGGGGACGCGCTGGAGTCCGCCAGCGTGGACATGCAGATGGAGTATCCCCAAATCCAGCTGGTGACGACCCGGTACTCCCCCACCAGCCTGATGGAGCGGCTGCGCTCCCGCAGTCTGAACCTCATTTTGATCTACCGCCGGTTCATCGAGAAGGACGCGGGCCTGCGCTTTCTCCACCTGGCCTACTCCCCCCGCTATCTGATGGTCTCGCCCAGCCATCCCAAAGCCACCCCGGACGCGACCTACCTCACTTTCGCCAACGACCCCCTGGTCTCCGACTCCCTCCGGGGGGAGAGCCGGGAGGCGTTTGACCTGCGCATCCAGCGGGATCTGAACCAGCTGGGCCTGACCCCGTCCGAGGTCATCTGCGTGCCGGATCGGGACTCCGCCTACACCTACGCCGAGATGGGCCGGGCCGTGGTCATCGGGACGGAGATGAGCCGCATGGCCCGCTCCCGCCACCTGATCCACTACCTCACCAACGCCAGAGAGGAGCTTCTGGCGGTCTGGAACGAGAAGGACTCCAACCCCCTGATCGAGCGGTTCGCCAACTGCCTGGCCCGGCGGTTTGAACCGCCGCAGGAGTGAGGATCCCTCCGGCTTCTTCCCTGTGATTTTGAAACCCCAGTACTCCCATGGAAAAGATCTATCGGATCGCACGGCGCAAACCCGCCGGCGGCCGGGAAAATCACGCGGCGGCCTTGCAATCAGCCTGCGGTTAGAGTATACTTGAGTCACCAGAAAAAGACAGAAAGGAGTCTTTCCCATGAAATTCTATATCTGCCCCCACTGCGGCAACATCGTCGCCTTTGTCCACGACTCCGGCGTGCCCGTGATGTGCTGTGGCCAGAAAATGCAGGAACTGGTTCCCGGCTCCGTGGACGCCGCCCAGGAGAAGCATGTTCCCGTCGTGACCGTCAACGGCAACGAGGTCACCGTCAAGGTGGGCGATGTGGCGCATCCCATGCTGGAAGAGCACTACATCGGCTGGATCGCCCTGGAGTGCGCCAGGGGCAATCAGCGCAAGGTGCTTCAGCCCGGCATGGCGCCCGAGGCGAAGTTCCTGCTCACCGAGGACGACAGCGTGGTGGCCGCCTACGCCTACTGCAACCTCCACGGCCTGTGGAAGTCCGCGCAGTAATCCCGGCGCAACGATCAGCGCTGCCGGAACCCGAATGGATTCCGGCAGCGCATTCTTTTTTTCTCAGACATTAAACCGGAACAGGATGATGTCTCCGTCCTGCACCACATACTCCTTGCCCTCGGAGCGGACCAGCCCTTTCTCTCTGGCGGCGGCCATGGTGCCGCAGGCCATGAGATCGTCGTAGGAGATCACCTCGGCACGGATAAAGCCCCGCTCAAAGTCGGAGTGGATCTTGCCGGCCGCCTGGGGCGCCTTCGTCCCCCGCCGGATCGTCCAGGCGCGGCACTCGTCTTTCCCGGAGGTCAGAAACGAGATCAGGCCCAGAAGCGTATAGCTGGCTTTCACCAGACGATCCAGGCCGGATTCCGTCACGCCCAGATCCTCCAGGAACATCGCTTTCTCCTCCGGCTCCAGCTCCGCGATCTCCGCCTCCAGTCTGGCACAGATGGGGATCACCTGAGCGCCCTGCTCCGCGGAGCGCTGCTCCACCTGCCGGTAGTAGTCCACCTGCTCCGGGGCGGAGACGCCGTCCTCGTCCAGGTTCGCCGCGTAGATGACCGGCTTGAGGGAGAGCAGCTCGGAGGTGCCGATGAGCGCGGCGTCCTCGTCGTCCACCGTCCGGATGTACTCCCGGGCGGATTTTCCGTCGTTGAGCCAGCCGCGCAGCCCCTCAAACACCTCCGCCTCCCGGAGAAACTTTTTATCCCCTTTCGCCGCTTTCCTCGCCTTGTCAATCCGGCGATCCACCATCTCCAGATCCGCCATGATCAGCTCCAGGTCGATGGTGTCCATATCCCGGGAGGGATTCGTGCTGCCCTCCACATGGATCACATTCTCATCGTCAAAGCAACGCACCACATGGACGATAGCGTCGCACTCCCGGATATTGGCCAGGAACTTGTTGCCCAGGCCCTCGCCCCGGCTGGCGCCCCGCACCAGCCCGGCGATATCCACAAACTCGATGACCGCCGGCGTGGTCTTCTTCGGCTGGTACATCTCGGAGAGCCGATCCAGCCGGCTGTCCGGCACGGCCACCATGCCGATGTTCGGGTCGATGGTGCAAAACGGGTAGTTGGCGCTCTCGGCGCCGGCGTTGGTCATGGCGTTAAATAAAGTCGACTTCCCCACATTGGGCAGTCCCACAATCCCTAATTTCAATGTCCATTCCTCATTTCCGCGCAGTTTCCGCCGGTTTCCTCTCCCCGCCCATTATAGACGGTTTCCCCGGGAAAGGCAAGAACGGGATCCAGAAACCCTGTTACCGGAAGGGAAAATAAACCTCCGCCATGTCTTGATACCGTTTCGCAATTCTGCTAGAATAGGTTACAGGATGGGGAACGCCTCCGCGCCCGGCGCGGCCGCGGCCCCGCACTACGAATTCAGGTGGTAGGACTATGCTGAAGCTGGAAAACATCTCGTTTCAAATTGAGGATAAGGTCATTCTGAAGGACATCAACCTGACGGTGGACGACCGGTTCGTCGCCATCACCGGGCCCAACGGCAGCGGCAAATCCACGCTGTTGAAACTCATCATGGGCCTGCTCCAGCCCACAACCGGCAGAATCTATCTGGACGGGGAGGATCTGACCGACCTGCCCATCAACGAGCGGGCGGATAGGGGCATCAGCTTCGCGTTCCAGCAGCCGGTTCGGTTCAAGGGGCTCCGGGTCCGGGATCTGCTGGAGCTGGCCGGCGGCAGGGGAAAGGAGGGCGCGGAGCGCTTCTCCCACGCCTGCGAGGTGCTCAGCGAGGTCGGGCTGTGCGCGAAAGACTACATCGACCGGGAGCTGGACGCCACCCTGTCCGGCGGCGAGATGAAGCGCATTGAGATCGCCATGGCCGCCGCCCGGGGCACGAAGCTGACCCTGTTTGACGAGCCGGAGGCGGGCATCGACCTGTGGAGCTTCCAGAGTCTGATCCAGGTCTTTGAGAAACTCTACCAGGAGACCTCCGGCACCATCATGATCATCAGCCACCAGGAGCGCATCCTGAATATCGCGGACAGGATCATCTACCTGAAAGACGGGGAGATCCTGGAGTACGACGAGGGCAAGCGCGTCATGGAACACCTGTCTCTGGACACCGCCGCCTGCTCTGTCCTGATGGACAAGGTCAATTTCGGCCGGAAGGAGTGAGCGCGGCATGGATGAGCTGATTCAGAAGAAACTGCTCAAAGAGGTGGCGGAGCTGGACGCCCTGCCGGTGGGTGCCTACAACATCCGCAGCAACGGAAGGAGCGTCATGCGCAACAGCACCGCCAGCATTGAGATCATCCCGAAGACGGACAAGCCGGGCATTGACATCATCATCAGGCCGGGCACCCGGGATCAGAGCGTGCACATCCCCGTGATCATCAGCGAGAGCGGCCTGAAAGAGGTCGTCTACAACGACTTCTACATCGGCGAGGACTGCGATGTGACCATCGTGGCCGGCTGCGGCATCTCCAACTGCGGCGGCGAGGACTCCCGGCACGACGGCGTCCACAGCTTCTTTGTCAGCCCGGGCAGCAAAGTGCGCTATGTGGAGCGGCACTACGGCGAGGGCACGGGCCGGGGCAAGCGCCTGATGAACCCCACCACCGTCGTCGAACTGGGGGAGGGCGCCTCCATGGAGATGGAGACCTCGCAGATCGGCGGGATCGACGACACGCTGCGCGTGACCCGGTCCACCTTGGCGAACCGCTCCTCCATCGTCATCCACGACAAGATCCTCACCGAGGGCGACCAGAACGCGAAAGCGGAGCTGGCCGTGGCCATGGAGGGGGACGGCGCCACCTGCGACATCATCAGCCGGGGCGTGGCGAAAGAGCACAGCCGCCAGGAAGTGATCATTAAAATAGACGGCGACGCCGCGTGCCACGGACACGCCGAGTGCGACTCCATCATCATGGATCAGGGCGTCATTCTGGCCACACCGCAGCTGAAAGCCACCAATGTGGAGGCCTCCCTGGTTCACGAGGCGGCCATCGGGAAGATCGCCGGGGAGCAGCTCATGAAGCTGATGACCATGGGGTTGACGGAAAAGGAGGCGGAGGAGCTGATCATCCACGGCTTCCTGCAGTA
>CAYRAG010000006.1:8158-20012 GCA_964422185.1 uncultured Oscillospiraceae bacterium | reverse complement strand
TGGGGTTGACGGAAAAGGAGGCGGAGGAGCTGATCATCCACGGCTTCCTGCAGTAGCCGGCAGCCTCGGATCGCTGGGCTGTGTGTCATTCTCAGGGAATCAAAAAGCGGATCGGACTGAAGATCAGTCCGATCCGCTTTTTTCTGTTTCCGGGTCTCAGGCGTCCGCGCCCGCCGCGGCGGGTTCCGCCGCGATGGCCGGTGCGCCGTTGACGAACTGGATGAGCTTCCGCGGGCACTTGCCCACGCAGGTGCCGCAGCCGGTGCACTTGGCGGGATCCACACTGGCCAGGAAGCTGGTGACGGTGATGGCCTTGGCCTCGCAGAACTTGGCGCACAGGTTGCAGCCGATGCAGCCGTTGGCGCAGGCCTTGGTGACTTCCTTGCCGGGCGCCTGGGAGTTGCAGGGAACCTCCACATAGGCGTCGTAATTGGTCAGGGTGATGACATGCTTCGGGCACGCCCTGACGCAGGCGCCGCAGCCCACGCACGCCTCACGGTCCACTTTGGCCACGCCGTCCACGATGGACAGCGCGTTGAACTGGCACTGCTTGACGCAGGTGCCCATGCCCAGGCAGCCGAAAGTGCAGAACATGGGGCTGCCGCCGGGCAGCCGGACGGCCGCCTCGCAGTCGTGGATGCCCACATACTCATAGCGCAGCTTGTCTCCGCCGCCGCCCGTGCAGCGGACCAGGGCCACCTTGCGGATGGTCTCCCCCGCTTCCATGCCCATGATCTCCGCTATCTTTGCCGCCACGGCGGCGCCGCCCGCGGCGCATGAGTTCAGGGGCGCCTCCCCTTTCACCACCGCCGCGGCATAGCCGCTGCAGCCGGGGAAGCCGCAGCCGCCGCAGTTCGCGCCGGGCAGGCTCTCCACAATGGCCTCTTCCCGGGGATCCTTCTCCACGGCGAACACCTTGGACGCGAAAGCCAGAATCGCGCCGAAGCCGATTCCCAGCGCACCCAGGACGACCACCGCCTTAATCGCAATTCCTACCATTTTCGTCCGCCCCCCTTATCCGAAGACTTTCAGGCCGGAGAAGCCCATGAACGCCAGAGCGATCAGGCCGCCGGCAACCAGAGCGATGGGGAAGCCCTCAAAGCTCTTGGGGCACTTGCCAAACTCCATCCGCTCCCGCACACTGGCGAACAGGACAATCGCCAGCAGGAAGCCCACGCCGCCGGTCACGCCGTAGACGACGCTCTCGATGAAGTTGTAGTTGTTCTGCGCGTTCTGCAGCACAACGCCCAGAACGGCGCAGTTGGTGGTGATCAGAGGCAGGTAGACACCCAGCGCCTCGTACAGCGCCGGCATGGACTTCTGGAGGAACATCTCCACGAACTGCACCAGCGCCGCGATGACCAGGATGAAAGTGACGGTCTGCATGAACTCCAGTCCGTCTTTCAGGATGAACTCGTTGATCGGCCAGCACACCGCGGAGGCCACGCCCATGACGAAGATGACGGCCATGCCCATGCCCAGGGCGGTGTCGACTTTCTTGGACACGCCCATGAACGGGCAGATCCCCAGAAACTGGGAGAAGATAAAGTTGTTGATCAGAATCGCGCCCAGGGCGATGGTGAACAGCTTGGCAAAGTCCAGCATTACTCTGCCACCTCCTCATGTTTCCCTGTCTTTTTCGGCTTGTTCAGGAAATACTGCATCGCGGCAATCACGCAGGCCAGAGTCAGGAAGCCGCCCACCGGCAGGATCATGCCCAGCGCGGGAATGCCCTCGGGGATGATCCGGATGCCTTCGCCGCCGTTGAGGATGCCGCCGCCGAAAGTGCCGTTGCCCAGGAACTCGCGGATGACGCACATGACCACCAGGATCACCGTGTAGCCCAGGCCCTGCATGACGCCGTCCACCGCGGAGGCGGCGACGCCGTTCTTGGAGGCGAAGCCCTCGGCGCGGCCCAGGATAATACAGTTGACCACGATCAGGGGGATGAACAGACCGAGGCTCTCAGACAGAGAGGGCAGGAACGCCTGCAGCAGCAGATCCACGATGGTCACGAACCCCGCGATCACCACGATGTAGCAGGCGATACGAACCCGGTTGGGGATAATCTTGCGCAGCAGGGAAATCACCACATTGGCGCAGGTCAGGATGACCAGCACGGACAGACCCATGCCGATGCCGTTAAACAGTGTGGTACTGATGGCCATGACGGAGCACATGCCCAGCAGCTGGACCGTGACCGGGTTCTGGGTGACAAGGCCTTCCCAGAATTGTTTCTTGATATTCATTCGTCAGACCTCCCTTAACCCAGAGATGCCGCGACATTCAGCGCGGAAGTCACGCCGGCGCATACCGCCCGGGAAGTAATGGTCGCGCCGGTCAGCGCCTGGATGTTGCCCCCGTCTTTCGTCACGGCGGCGGAGGTCACGCCCACAAACTGATCCCGGAACGCGGGTTTGCTCGCGTTGGCGCCGAGGCCGGAGGTCTCGGACGATTTCACGATGCTCACGCCGCTCACGGTGCCGTCGCTGTTCACACCCACCATCACGGTCAGGGTGCCGCTGAAGCTGGCGCCCGGGGAGACCTGAACCACATAGCCCTGATCCCCGGCCTGGTAGACGGCCTCCACGGTGGTGTCGTCCGTCTCAAAGGCGATGGCGTCGTAAGAGTCCGCGGGGAGCACCGTCTTCATGGCGGTGTCAATCCTGGCCTGGTTGTTGGCGGCGATGGCGTCCACGGTCACCATGTTGACGATGCCGAGCAAAGCCGAGGTGATCAGACTGATGGCGCCCAGCACAATGACGAGCATGGCCAGGTTGCCCGATTTCTTCTCACTCATTTCGCAGCCTCCTCTTTCTTCGCGGCTTTCGCCGCCTCCTTGGCCTGCTTCTTCATCTCAGAGGTCACGCCGAACCGGCCGGGCTTGCCGGCCTTATCCAGCAGCCACGAGGCCACATTCATCAGAAGGATGGCGTAGCTGACACCCTCGGGGTAGCCGCCGAAGTAGCGGATAAACACCGTCAGCAGGCCGCAGCCCACGGCGTACAGAACCTGGCCGCGTTTTGTGACCGGGGAGGTGACATAGTCGGTGGCCATGAAGATGGCGCCCAGCAGCAGGCCGCCGCCCAGGATCTCGTAGAGCATCCAGGTCAGGTTGCCGTTTCCGCCCTTGGGGAAGATCACGGTCAGCACGGCTACGGTGCCGATGTAGACCAGAGGAATGCGGGGGCTGATGACCTTTCTGGCCACCAGGTAGATGCCGCCCAGAATCAGGGCCACCGCGGAGATCTCGCCCAGGCAGCCGCCGATGTTGCCCACGAACATATCCAGCAGGCTGGCGTCAGGCAGGATTCCGCTGTGCATGAAGTCCACGCTCAGGGGGGTGGCGCCGGTCACGGCGTCCGCGCCGGAGATCAGGCCCACCATCTGCCCGGGGGCCGCCCAGGTGGTCATGGGCACGGGGTAGCACAGCATGAGGAACGCACGGCCGGCGAGGGCGGGGTTCAGGAAGTTCTTGCCCAGGCCGCCGAACAGCTGCTTGACCACGACAATGGCGAAGAAGTCGCCGATGATCACGGTCCAGTAGCTCAGGGTCACGGGACACACATAGGCCAGCAGAATGCCGGTGACCACCGCGGACAGGTCGCCCACGGTGACGGGCTTTTTGAGCAGCTTCTCATAGCCCCACTCGAACACCACGCAGGCGACGGCGGAGACCAGAGTCAGGAGCAGCGACCTGGGGCCGAAGAACCACACGGACATGACCAGCGCCGGAATCAGGGCGATGATCACATCCAGCATCAGACTTCTTGTGGTCTGCTTCCCCGAGAGATGGGGGGAGGAGGAAACCGAAAGATTGCTCATGTTCTCTTCGCCTCCTTAACTCTTTTTCTGGGCCAGGGCGCGCAGCTGGGCCTTGGCGACGCGGATGTTCTGAACCAGAGGAATCATGGCGGGGCAGGCGAACGCGCAGCTGCCGCACTCGATGCAGTCCGTGACATTGTAGTTCGCGGTCTCCGCGTAGCGGCCGGCGCTGGTGTACAGGTTGATGTAGATGGGCTCCAGGTGCATGGGGCAGGCCTCGATGCACTTGCCGCAGCGGATGCACACGGGGTCGTTCACGGGAGTTGCGTGCTCGCTGGCCACCATGCAGGTCAGGGCGTTGGTGCCCTTGATGGTGGGGGCGGTCAGGTCAAACTGCGCCACGCCCATCATCGGGCCGCCGGCCAGCACCCACGCCGCGGTGTCTTTCAGGCCGCCGGCCTGATCCAGGACATGCTGCAGCGGCGTGCCGAACGGCACCATCAGGTTGCACGGGTTGTTGATCGCCTCGCCGCTGACGGTGACCGCACGGCGGGTCAGGGGCCGGCCGAGGCACACGGCCTCGTAGATGGCGTGGGAGGTGCTGACATTGAACACCGCGCACGCCACATCCGCGGGCAGCTTGCCCGGGGGGATCTGCCGCCCGGTCACCCGCTGGATGAGCTGTTTTTCCGCGCCCTGGGGGTACCGGGTCTTCATGGCCAGCACGGAGATGCCGGTGTTCTTCCCCTGGAGCGCCTGCTCCATCACCTTCACCGCGTCCATTTTGTTGTCCTCGATCCCGATAACCGCGGAGCCCAGGTTCAGGGAGCGCATGATGATGCGCACGCCGGTGATGATCTCCTCCGGGTGCTCCAGCATCAGGCGGTGGTCCGAGGTGATGTACGGCTCGCACTCCGCCCCGTTGATGATGATGGTGTCCACCTTGCCCACGGCGCTCTGGATCTTCACATGGGTCGGGAATCCGGCGCCGCCCATGCCGGTGATGCCCGCGTCCTGGATGATCCCGATGATCTCCTCCGGGGACAGGGACTCAAAGTCCGGATGGGGAGTCAGACTGGAGCCGAAAGTATCCAGGCCGTCGTTCTCGATGACCACGGCCATGACTTTCTCGCCGTTCTGATGGGGCCGCGGCTCGATGGCGACCACCTTGCCGGAGACGCTGGCGTGGATGGGCGCGCCAAGCCCGGCCGGCTCGGCGATCTTCTGGCCCACGGTAACCTGGTCTCCCACCGCGACAATCGGTTTGCACGGTGCGCCCACATGCATGGACATGGGGAGCACCACCTGCTGCGGGGCTGCCTCCATAGGGACAATCGGTTTTCCCTCGGTGGCCGCCTTATGTTCGGGGGGATGAACCCCACCGAAAAACGCTTGACTCATAGGCACACCTCTCAAACCCTTGCCCGGAACACAAACCGGGCTGTTTTCCCGCGCCCGGCGCGTGCCGGGCCGTCGTTTCTCTCTCCGAGAAATTTCCCATACATTATAATCAGCCGCCCGGTAAATGTCCAGTGTTTTGTCAGCGATTCCGGCGGAAACCTTTCCGGGCGGTATCGGCATTCTACACAGGAAAACCGGCACTTTTCCCGCGGTTTTTTCCGGTTTCTGCATTGACAAGGGGAACCGGATCGAGTAAGATAACAGAAATCCGGCTCTTCCCGGCGTTTCGGGGGGAGCGCACCGGCGATGACCGGGTAAATCCACCCGTCCCGCAAGCGCAGAGAGGAAGCGGCTGCTGCGAGCTTTCGTGAGGGACATCTGGAGGCTGGCCCGCGAGCCGCCCCGCTGAACGGCGCACCGCGCCTGGTAGGCCGGGCCGGGTACCCGCCGTTATCCGGGTCTGAGGGCACGGGCGCACAGCCCGTGAAGTTAGGTGGTACCGCGGAGCGTGGCTTCGTCCTAATACGCAGGGACGAAAGGCCATGCTCTTTTTGTCCCGTTCCCGCCAATATTCGCCCAAAGGAGGAAAAACAGTCTTTTATGAAGATGAAATGTTCCCAAGTGCTGATGGAATGCCTGCTGGAACAGGGGGTGGACACCGTATTCGGCTACCCCGGCGGCACCATTCTGAATATCTACGACGAGTTTGAGCTCCACGGCTACGGCAAGAAGATCCGCCACATCCTCACCTCCCACGAGCAGGGCGCCTCTCACGCGGCAGACGGCTACGCCCGCTCCACGGGCAGGGTCGGGGTGTGCTTCGCCACCTCGGGACCCGGCGCCACGAACCTGACCACCGGGATCGCCACCGCCTACTACGACTCCTCCCCCGTCGTGTTCATCACCTGCAATGTGGGTGAGAACCTGATCGGCAAGGACTCGTTCCAGGAGGTGGACATCACCGGCATCACCATGCCCATCACCAAGTGCAACTACCTGGTGCGCGACCCGGAGCAGCTGGCGGATGTGGTGCGGGAGGCGTTTGCCATCGCCCGCTCCGGCCGTCCCGGCCCCGTGCTCATCGACATCCTGAAAGATGTGACCTCCACGGAGGTGGACTTCACCCCCCTGCCCCTGTCCGAGCACGCCAAGAACGGGAGGCTGGGGGCCATGCTCCGCCGGGCCAGCCACGATCTGAAGATCCCGGAGCCGGATCACGGCGACATCGACAGGCTGCTGGCCATGATTGAGGAGTCCAAAAAGCCCCTGGTTCTCGTGGGCGGCGGCGTCATCCGCTCCAGGGGCGCGGTGCCGGAGTTTCGCAAGTTCTTCGAGCGCCTCAACGCGCCGGTCACCTCCACCATCATGGGCGGCGGCGCCTGCCCGGGCAACCACAGGCTGTTCACCGGCATGATCGGCATGCACGGCTCCCACGCGTCCAACATGGCTGTGGAGCAGTGCGACCTGCTCATCGCCATCGGCTGCCGCTTCTCCGACCGCGTGGCGCTCAATCCGGAGACTTTCGCGCCCAACGCAAAAATCGTGCACATCGACATCGACCGTGCGGAGATCGACAAGAATGTCCGGACAGACCACCACATCATCGGCGACGCACGCCGGGTGCTGGAGCTGCTCAACGAGAAGCTGCCGGAGCACGACTACCCGGAGTGGAAAGAGTGGGTCTTCTCCCACCCCGAGGTGCCGCTCAAGAAAGACGACATCCTCCACGCCCATGAGATTCTGGAGACCATCTCGGATGTCACGGACGGCCAGGCCATCATCGCCACGGATGTGGGCCAGCACCAGATGTGGTGTGCCCAGTACTACCACTTCTCCCGCCCGGGCCAGTTCATCACCTCCGGCGGGTTCGGCACCATGGGCTTCGGCTACGGCGCCGCCATGGGCGCGAAGCTGGGCAACCCGGATCAGATTGTGGTGCACTGCACCGGCGACGGCTCCTTCCGCATGAACTGCAATGAGATGGCCACCGCGGCGTACTACAATATCCCCATCATCACGGTCATCTTCAACAACCACACGCTGGGCATGGTGCGCCAGTGGCAGAACCTGATCTACGGCAAGCGGTTCTCCCAGACGGATCTGGATCGGGGCCCCGACTTCGTCAAGCTGGCGGAGGCCTACGGCATCGAGGGCGCCCGGGCGGCGAACCAGCCCGAGTTCGAGGCCGCGTTCCGGAAGGCGGTGGCCTCCGGCCGCCCCTACCTCATCGAGTGCGCCATCCACAAGGACGCCATGGTGCACCCCATGGTGCCCGGCGGCGCCAGAACCACGGACTTCCTGCTGGACTAAAGGGGAGGAGGAACAGTACATGAACGAGATTTCCAGACACACCCTTTCCGTGCTGGTGGAGAACGCCGCCGGCGTGCTCAGCCAGGTATCCCGCCTGTTCTCCCGCAAGGGGTACAACATCGAGTCCCTGGCCGTGGGCGCCACGGACGACCCCGCGGTCTCCCGCATCACCATCGAGCTGCTGGCGGACGACCCCTCCACGGAGCAGATTATGAACCAGCTGCGCAAGCTGTTCGCCGTCTACTCCGTCCAGGAGCTGCTCCCGGACCGATCCATCCGCCGGGAGCTGGTGCTGTATAAAGTGAAAGCGGAGCACCCCGAGGTCCGCAACGAGATCATCCAAATCGCCAATATCTTCCGGGCGTCCATCATCGATGTGTCTCTCACCTCCCTGACCCTCGCCCTCATCGGGGACGAGCGGAAGGCGGACGCCATTCAGAAAATGCTGGAGTCCTTCGGGATTCTGGAGCTGGTCCGCACCGGCATGGTGGCCCTGGAGCGGGGCGCGTACACCATCGGCGACGAGACCAAGGAGAAGACCGAGTTCAACCTCGGCAAGAACTTCCTGTAACCTGCGGGTATCCCCATCTCTTAATTTCATAAAGGAGTGTTTACTGTCATGGCAAAAATGTACTATGAGAAAGACTGCGAACTGAGCTACCTCAACGGAAGAAAGATCGCCATCATCGGCTACGGATCCCAGGGCCACGCCCACGCGCTGAACCTGAAAGACTCCGGCTGCGAGGTGTGCGTGGGTCTGCGCGAGGGCTCCAAAAACCGGGCCGAGGCGGAGAAAGCCGGCCTCACCGTGAAGACCATCGAGCAGGCCGCCGAGTGGGGCGACATCATCATGATGCTCATCAACGACGAGGTGCAGGCGGAAGTCTATAAGAAGTCCATCGCCCCCTACATGACGGAGGGCAAGGCTCTCGCGTTCGCCCACGGCTTTAATATCCGCTATCAGCAGATCGTCCCGCCCGCCGGCGTGGATGTGTTCATGGCCGCCCCGAAGGGCCCCGGCCACACCGTCCGCTCCACCTATGTGGCGGGCAAGGGCGTGCCCTGCCTGGTGGCGGTGGAGCAGAACGCCACCGGCAACGCGTACAAGATCGCCCTGGCGTACATCGCCGGCATCGGCGGCGCCCGCGCCGGCGTCATGGAGACCACTTTCCACGACGAGACCGAGACCGACCTGTTCGGCGAGCAGACCGTCCTGTGCGGCGGCGTGGTGGATCTGATGCAGTGCGGCTTCGAGACGCTGGTGGAGGCCGGCTACGAGCCGGAGAACGCCTACTTTGAGTGTATCCATGAGATGAAGCTCATTGTGGATCTGATCAACAAGGGCGGCATCGGCGCCATGAACTTCTCCATCTCGGACACCGCGGAGTTCGGCGAGTATGTCTCCGGCCCCCGGGTCATCCCCCACGAGGAGACCAAGGCCCGCATGCGCGCCGTGCTGGCGGACATCCAGGACGGCACCTTCGCCGGCAAGTGGATCGCGGAGAACAAGAACGGCCGCACTTTCTTCAACTCCAAGCGCGCCCAGCTGAAGAAGCACCAGATGGAGATCGTGGGCGACGAGCTGCGCAGGAACATGATCTGGGGCGGCGACGCCGATCTGGACACCGCCTCCAACTGAGCGCCTGCCCCGCGGCGGGGCGAAATCACACGGAATCTGCGAAGCGGGCCGCCCATGCCGGCGGCCCGCTCTCTCATATCCTGCCGGGGAAGAAAAAAGTACGAAGCCGGACGGAAAACCCGCCCGCGGCTTCGTACTTCTTTTTTTGTCTTTTCCGCTATCCCGCCGCCGGCGGGAGGACATTGCGCACGGCGCCCCAGATGAGCAGCCACACGATCAGCGCCCAGACCAGAACCCGCTCCGCCCCGGGAAACGCCACCCGCCCGTCCGTGAGATACCGGCACAGCGCCAGCGCCGCCAGAACCCCCAGCGGCAGGAGGGCCAGGAACAGCCCGGGATTGGCACGCCAGGCGGCGGGGAAATCCAGCCGCAGCAGCGCCAGACCCAGGTGCGTCACCCCGCACCCCGGGCACAGCAGGCCCGTCAGCGCCCGGAACGGGCAGGGCAGGAAGTACCCGGTGGCGGTGACAAAGGCCGCGTAGGCCAGCCCCAGCGCCAGCAGTCCCGTGCCCGCCAGCGCGGCGCGTTTCACACGATCGGACACTTGTTCAGCTCGTTTTGCATCAGGCACCACGCCACGATATCCAGCTGAAACAGGGAGAGAATCAGGTAGATGACGCCCTGGCTCCCCCTGGGCACACCCAGCTGGAACCGGACTTCGTCGAGCTTCTCGCCCATCTTGTAGGACCAGTAGATGGAGTAGATGCCGCAGGTGAGGATGGTGAAGAGGACGGACATCCCGCCCGAGGTGTCGTTGATATGGCCGGACAGCTCGTTGATCTCATTGGTGAGGCTCACAAACCAGTAGATGGCATAGATGCCGCAGGTGACAATACACAAAAGGATACAGATGGGGATGCTGCGCCGCTTGCGCATGGAGTGACACCGCCTTTTTTCTCTTGGGTTAGTACGAAGTATAGCGCCGTCCGGGGGAAAAAGCAAGCCGCGGATTCCCGCCGGACGCAGGGCGCCGGCAGGCGGTTCTCAGTCCAGCACCGCGCCCCGGGCGGCGGAGGAGACCAGTCTGGCGTACCGGGCCAGGTAGCCGGTCTGAACCTTCGGCTCCGGGCAGACCCAGGCGGCCCGTCTGGCGGCGAGCACCGCCTCGTCCACCTCCAGGGTGATGGTGTTGGCCGGGATGTCAATGGAGATGATATCCCCGTCCTCCACCAGGGCGATATTGCCGCCCTGGGCGGCCTCCGGGCACACATGGCCGATGGCCGCGCCCCGGGTGGCGCCGGAGAAGCGCCCGTCCGTGATCAGGGCGACGCTCTCCCCCAGACCCATCCCCACGATGGCGGAGGTGGGGTTGAGCATCTCCCGCATGCCCGGGCCGCCTTTCGGGCCCTCGTACCGGATGACCACCACATCGCCCGCGGTGATCTTCCCGGCGTAGATGGCCTCAATCGCCTCCTCCTCGGAGTTGAACACCCGGGCCGGCCCGGTGTGGGTCATCATCTCCGGCGCCACGGCGGAGCGCTTGACCACGCAGCCCTCCGGCGCCAGATTGCCTTTCAGCACGGCGATGCCGCCGTCCGCGGAGTAGGGGTGGTCAATGGGCCGGATGGTCTCCGGATCCCGGTTGACCACGCCCTCCAGATTCTCGGCCATGGTCTTGCCCGTCACGGTCAGGACGGAGGTGTCCAGCAGGCCCTTCTTCGTCAGCTCCGCCATCACGGCGTAGACGCCGCCGGCCTGCTCCAGATCCTCCATGTAGGTCTCGCCGGCGGGGGCGAGATGGCACAGATTGGGCGTGTGATCCGAGATGTCGTTGGACATGTCCAGATCCAGCTCAATGCCGCACTCGTGGGCGATGGCGGGCAGGTGGAGCATCGTGTTGGTGGAACAGCCCAGCGCCATATCCACCGTCTCGGCGTTGTGGAACGCGGCCTCCGTCATGATATCCCTGGGTTTGATGTCCCGCTCGACCAGCTGCATAATCTGCATGCCCGCGTGCTTGGCCAGCCGCAGCCGGGCCGACCACGGCGCGGGAATGGTGCCGTTGCCCCGCAGGCCCATGCCGATGGCCTCCGTGAGGCAGTTCATGGAGTTGGCGGTATACATGCCGGAGCAGGAGCCGCAGGACGGGCAGGCGTTCTGCTCGTACTCCTCCACGCCCTCCTCATCCAGTTTACCCGCGTAGTAGGCGCCCACCGCCTCAAACATGTGGGACAGGCAGGTGCGGCGGCCGTCCGGCAGCCTGCCGGCCAGCATGGGGCCCCCGGAGACGAAGATGGTGGGGATGTTGACCCGGGCGGCGGCCATGAGCAGGCCGGGCACATTCTTGTCGCAGTTGGGGATCATCACCAGGCCGTCAAACTGGTGGGCGATGGCCATGGCCTCCGTGGAGTCGCAGATCAGATCCCGGGTCACCAGGGAGTACTTCATCCCGATATGGCCCATGGCGATGCCGTCGCAGACGGCGATGGCGGGAAACTCCACCGGCGTGCCGCCCGCGGCCCGGACGCCGGCCTTGACCGCCTCGGCGATCTTGTCCAGGTTCATGTGGCCGGGTACGATCTCGTTGTGGGAACACACCACGCCGATGAGCGGGCGCTCCAGCTCCTCTTTGGTAAAGCCGAGGGCGTAGAACAAAGAGCGGTTCGGTGCGGCGGGAATTCCCTTTTTCACATTGTCAGAGCGCATGGATAACAACCTCCTGAAATTTTGCCCGCAACCTGCGGGAGATGCCCCGCCCGCACGGCGGGGGTGCAGAACAGGAGGCGTCGCGTCTCCTGT
>CAYRAG010000006.1:0-8058 GCA_964422185.1 uncultured Oscillospiraceae bacterium | reverse complement strand
GAGATGCCCCGCCCGCACGGCGGGGGTGCAGAACAGGAGGCGTCGCGTCTCCTGTCAGATGGCATATTTTGCCGGCCGGGGCCCGCTACCAGTCCTGGTACGGCTCCTGGTCGGATCCTGCGTACGGGTCAAACGGCCGGTGGAACAGACGGTCGCTCACGGCCTGGTAAAACCCGGCGTCAGAGAGCTGGACATACGAGACCAGCCACGCCCCCGGCAGCAGCGTGACCACCGCCGCCACCACGGAGACGGCCATAATCCCGAAAGTGCCGGGCGTCCTCAGGATCAGCGCCCCGATCCCCAGCACCGCCGCGCCCAGCGCCGCGATGAGGATATACCAGCCCGCGAACGAGAGGTGCAGTTTGAGGTAGAACCACTTCCGGCCCCGCATGAGCTGCTTGCTCCGGTTCACCGCGGCCCGGATCCCCTCGTACGGACTGTCCAGCAGGCAGTAGACGGACATCGCGTAGCGCAGCACAATGATCTCAGCCGCCACGGCCGCCGCGGCGTACAGCACAAACACCGGCACCATCAGCAGCACTCCGGGGTTCCCGTAGAACCAGCCGCGTGGCCCGGCGGCCAGCGACACAGCCAGCACCACTACAGCCAGCACCAGGGTGACGGGCAGGAACACGGCCGCGGTCCACAAAAAGCGGAATACCGCCACAAACACCGTCAGCCCGACGGATTTCAGCGGCATGGTAAACCCGGTCAGCAGCGTGCTGAATCCCGCGGCCCGGCCCCGGGTGCGCCGCAGCGCCCAGGCTTTGTACCCGAACCGGAGTACCGTGCTGAACAGGGCCACGATGACGGACAGCAATGCCGCGAGGAGCAGGCTGCCGCCGGTCAGGGAGAGGGAGAACGCGACATCCTCGGAATACCCCATCTGCAGCATGCGCATCATGGCCAGGGACGGCTGAACGGTCACCATGGAGGACAACAGTCCCACCGCGAAAATCAGCGCCAGGAAGACAAGGGTGACCAGAACCGCCCGGGGGCGGCCCTCTTTCATGGCGGCTTTCGCCGCATGTTTGATCTCTCCCCGATCCAGTCCCATCGTCGTCCTCTCCTTCCAAAACGAATCAGCGATCCCAGTCCTCCATCAGGCGCTTGAGCTGATCGGCCAGCTTCGCCAGATCCTTGTTGGATCTGCCGCGGCTGCGTGCGATGAGATCCCGCAGCATGTTGCCGGTCTCCGCCAGACGCTGGTAGGCGGGCGACGCCGCGCCGGCGCCGCCGGCGGTCTGCTTCTTCTGCCGGACCACACCCTCGGCCAGCTTCTGATCCGCCACCAGGTCGTAGACTTCCTCGTACAGCGGCGCGTGGGCGGGAATTCCCCGCTCATTGAGCGTGCCGGCAAACAGCTCGGTCACCGAGTCCTCGCCGTGCACCACGAACACCTGCTTCACCCCGGGCTGGAACATCTCCGCCCAGGCGATCAGATGCTCCCTGTCCGCGTGGGAGCTGAGTCCCTTGAAGTTGTAGATATGCGCTTTTACGGCGATCTCCTCGCCGAACAGCTTCACCGAGCTGGCGCCCTCCAGCAGGCGGCGGCCCAGGGAGCCCTCCGCCTGGAAGCCCACAAACACGATGGAGGACTCCGGGCGCCACAGGTTGTGCTTCAGGTGATGCCGGATCCGGCCGGCGTCGCACATGCCGGACGCGGAGATAATGACCTTGGAGCTCTTGTCCAGATTCAGCTGCTTGGACTCGTCCACCGACTCCACCAGCCTCAGGCCCGGGAAAGTGAACAGATTGCTCCCGCCCTGCAGCACCGCGATGGCGTCCTCATCCAGATAGCCGTGGAGATTGCCGGAGAAGATGCGGGTGGCCTCCTCCGCCAGAGGGCTGTCCACGCACACGGTGAAGTCCGGCGCGCTTTTGACCAGGCCGCGCTCCTTCATCTCCCGGATAAAGTAGAGCAGCTCCTGGGTGCGGCCCACCGCGAACGCGGGGATGATCACATTGCCGCCCCGGGCGAAAGTCTCGTCGATGATCTGCGCCAGCGCCTCCGTGTAGCTCTCCGGCGCCTCATGGCTCCGATCCCCGTAGGTGGACTCCATCACCACATAGTCCGCCCCGGACATGGGCTGGGGATCCCGGATGATCGGCTGATCCACATTGCCCAGATCCCCGGAGAACACGATCTTCCTGGTCTCGTCCCCCTCGGTGAGCCACAGCTCCACGCAGGCGGAGCCCAGCAGATGGCCGGCGTCCGTGAAGCGCGCCCGGATCCCCTCGCACAGCTCGAACTCCTCGCCGTACTCATAGGTCTGCACATAGCTCAGCGCGGCCTCCGCGTCCGCCACGGTGTACAGCGGCTCCACCTCCGGCCGCCCGGCGCGCTTGCCTTTCTGGTTTTTGTACTGCGCGTCGCTCTCCTGGATGTGGGCGGAGTCCCGCAGCATGATGGACAGCAGCTTTGCCGTCAGCCGGGTCGTGAT
Organism: uncultured Oscillospiraceae bacterium; assembly: GCA_964422185.1. GTDB lineage: Bacteria > Bacillota > Clostridia > Oscillospirales > Oscillospiraceae > CALXCT01. Next base: position 5,614 of record CAYRAG010000006.1, on the reverse strand, counting down.
AATCTTTCCCCGGAACCCCTGCTTCACCAGCATGGGGATCCGGCCGGAGTGGTCGATATGGGCGTGGGTGACAATGACATAGTCGATGTAGCCCGGCGCGAAGTCCAGCGCGTTGTCGTCAAACTCGTCCCGGCCCTGCTGCAGGCCGCAGTCCACCAGAATCTTTTTGCCGTTGACCTCCAGGCAGTGGCAGCTTCCGGTGACCGCCCGGGCGGCGCCGAAAAAGGTCAGTTTCATGAGTCAAACCCTCCTCTGTTGTCCATCCTGTTGGTAATTTGCCGTCTTATTGTACCCTGTTTTGGTGAACATGTAAAGAGCAACCTCAAAGCGCGTCCCGGCGGGAAAGCCGCCCTTGCCGTCTCTCCCCGGGAATGCTATAATGTTCCCCGGATTTCAGAAGCGGAGGAAGGGGGCGGTGCGGTGTGAAAGAGCGGATCAGGGACAGGTTCTCCGTGGCCGTGTGGCAGCTGAGATCCTTTCTCAAGTGGATTGCTCTGGCTGTGGTCGTAGGCGTGATCATCGGCCTGACGGGCACCGTCTTCCATGTCCTGCTGGAAAAGGCCGCGTTTCTCCGGGAGCAGCACCCCTGGCTGCTGTTCCTGCTGCCCGCGGCCGGCCTGGTCATCGTGTTCCTCTACCGCATCACGGACATGGCCCGGGATCAGGGGACGAACTTCGTCCTGGTGGCCGTGCGCACGAAATGGCATCTTCGCCTGCGCACCGCGCCGCTGATCTTTATCTCCACCATCCTCACCCACCTGTGCGGCGGATCCGCCGGCCGGGAGGGCGCCGCCCTCCAGCTGGGCGGGTGCATCTCCGCCGCCATGGGCCGGTTTCTCCATCTGAACGACGACGATCTGCACATCATCACCATGTGCGGCATGGCCGCGGGCTTCTCCGCCCTGTTCGGCACCCCCATCGCGGCGGCGGTCTTCGCCATGGAAGTCATCAGCATGGGCATCATGTACTACTCCGCCATCGTCCCCTGCATCCTCTCCGCTTTGCTGGCCTCCCTGATCTCCAGCTGGTTCGGCATTGAGAACACCACCTATGTGATCCGCCAGATTCCCGCGGTCAGCCTGGACTCCATTCTCCGGGTCAGTCTCATGGGGCTGCTGTTCGCCGTGCTCTCCAGCGTGTTCTGCCTGGCGATGGGTCTGATCTCCAGGGGATATCAGAAACTGTTCCCCAACCAGTACCTGCGGGTTCTGGTGGGCGGTGCGCTGGTCATCGCGGTCACGCTGCTGCTGGGCACCCGGGACTACAACGGCGCGGGCATGGAGATCATCGCGCTGGCCATCGCGGGCCAGGCGGTTCCCTGGGCTTTCCTGGCCAAGATGCTGCTCACCGCCCTGACCCTGGGCGCCGGGTTCCGGGGCGGGGAGATCGTACCCGCTTTCTTCGTGGGCGCCACTTTCGGGTGCACCGTCGCACCGCTGCTGGGCGTGGATCCCTCGTTCGGCGCGGCGCTGGGTCTGGTCTCCGTGTTCTGCGGCGTCACCAACAGCCCCATCGCGGCGGTCATTTTGTCCTATGAGCTGTTCGGGGGCGCCGCCCTGCCGCTGTTCGCCCTGAGCTGCGCCATCTCCTACACCATGTCCGGCTACTACAGCCTGTACAGCGGACAGGAGATCCGCCTGTCCAAGTTCCGCCCGGTTCAGTATCCGGACGGCAAACTGCCCCGGTTCCACGCGGGCCGCTTCGGACTGTTCCACAGCGGCCCGGAGGAGAGCGGCGGGGAGGAGGAGCACGGCGACGATGAATCTCTTTGATATCATGGGCCCGGTGATGGTGGGCCCGTCCAGCTCCCACACGGCCGGCGCGGTGCGCATCGGTCGGCTCACCCGTGCTCTGCTGGGGGAACCGCCGGTTCGCGCCCGGATCCGGCTGCACGGATCTTTCTCCGCCACCGGCAGGGGCCACGGCACCGACCGCGCCCTGACGGCGGGTCTGCTGGGCATGAACCCGGACGACCCCCGCCTGCCCCAGAGCCTGGAGATCGCCAGGCAGGCCGGCATGTCCGTCCGCTTTGCGTCCGTGGAGCTGCCCAACGCCCACCCCAACACCGCGGTACTGTCCGTGGACGGCCCGTCCGGCCGCTCCCTCTCCGTCACCGGCGTCTCCCTGGGCGGCGGCCGGGTGCGGATCATCGCCCTCGACGGCCTGGAGGTCTCCTTTTCCGGCGACCTGCCCACCCTGATCATCCGAAACGAGGATCGCCCTGGCATGGTGGCGGAGGTGGCCAACCTCCTGTGCCGGGAGCAGGTGAATATCGCCACCATGCAGCTGCGGCGGGACAACCGGGGCGGTCTGGCTGTCATGGTCATCGAGAGCGACCAGCCCCTTCCCCCCTCCCTCCTGGCCGCCGTGAAAGCGCAGGACGGCGTGGTCTCCGCCACCTATCTCTGCATGGAAGAAGGCGCGTAATATGGCATTCACCTCCGTCGCGGGCCTGCTGGAGGCGGCCCGGGATCTCCCGCTGTGGGAGGCCGTGCTGGAGCACGACATCCGGGAGGAGGGCATCACCCGGGAGGCCTCCTTCCGGCGCATGTCCGGCCTGTGGCAGGCCATGAAGGACACCCTGGCCGACTACGACCCCGGCCGCCGGTCCGCCAGCGGCCTCACCGGCGGCGACGCCGCGAAAGTGGAAGCTTTCGATCACCCCATCGCGGGCGGCTTTCTCAACCGGATCCTGGCCGCCGCCCTGAAGACCGGCGAGTGCAACGCCTGCATGCGCCGGATTGTGGCGGCCCCCACCGCCGGCGCCAGCGGGGTGCTGCCCGGGGTTCTGATCCCCTATCAGGAGGAATATCAGCGCACGGACGCCGAGATGGTGCAGGCGCTGTATGTGGCCGCCGGCTTCGGGCAGATCATCGCCGAACGCGCCTCCATCTCCGGCGCGGAGGGCGGCTGCCAGGCGGAGATCGGCACCGCGGCGGGAATGGCCGCCGCGGCCCTCGTGCACCTCCACGGCGGCACGCCGGAGCAGATGGCGCACGCCTGCGCCATGGCGCTGAAGAATCTGATGGGCCTCGTCTGCGACCCGGTGGCCGGACTGGTGGAGGTTCCGTGCGTCAAGCGGAATGTGATCGGCGCACTGGACGCCCTGGCCGGCGCGGAGCTGGCCCTGGCCGGTGTGCGCAGCGCCGTGCCCTGCGACGAGGTCATCGACGCCATGCGCTCCGTGGGGATTCTGATCCCGGCCGCCCTGCGGGAGACCGGCACCGGCGGACTCGCCGCCACCCCCACAGGCCTGCGGGTCGCGGAGCGTCTGCGTGCGGCGGCGCAGGCCGGCAACCCACCACAAGAGAAAGAGGACTGATCACCATGGCCCGTTCCCATCCCGAGCGCAATCCGGGCTGGCCCCATATCTTCCGGGTCTTCGCCGTGCTGTGCGCCATCATGCTGCTGCTCGCCCGGAGCGGCGAGGCCGCGGCGGGCGCCGGCACCGCCTCCTGGCAGGTCTTCCACACCTATGAGGTCTTCACCCGCTGGTCTGTCCCGGCGCTGTTCATGCTCTGGGGCATGTTCGCCCTGGACGACAGCCGGGGCGGCAGCCTGTCCGGCATGGCCCTGGGCTATCTGCTGCCCACTTTCGCCGTGCTGGTGCTCTGGTCCGCCGTCTACGCGCTCATCGCCCGGCTGGCGGGCGGCGGAGGCCTGTCCCTGTCCGGATTCCTCGACGAGCTGCTGGCGGCCGCCACGGGGGAGACCCACTTCCACCTCTGGCTGCTCTATCCGCTGCTCGGGCTGTACCTGGTGCTGCCCGTTCTCCAGAGATTCGTCTCCTCCGCCGGCCGGTGGGAGGTGCTCTACTTCCTGATCCTCTGCTTCGTCTTCGCCGGCATCCTGCCCGTCTGGTCCGCGCTGCACCCGTCCGCCGTCCTGCCCCGCCTGCTCACCCGGATGAATGTCCATCTGGTGCTGGGCTACACCGGGTATTTCGTGGGCGGCTGGTACCTGCGCAACTACACCATCAGCAGAGTCAGCGAGTTTGTCCTGTACTTCCTGGGCATCGGCGGCTTTCTGCTCACTTTCTTCGGCGACCGGCTTCTGGGCGGCGGCGAGGAGCTGTGGCTCAGCGACACCGCGCCCGGCGTCGCCCTCTCCGCCACCGCCCTGTGTGTCCTGTTCCGCTATGTCCTCGGGATCAGCGACGAGCGCTCCCGCCGCAGGGAGGCCCGCACGCTGGGCTCCTACGCGTTCGGCATCTATATCATCCACCAGATCTGGGTCTTCCTGTTCCGCTGGTTCGGCTTCACCGTCACCAGCTTCCTGCCCGTCCTGTCCGTGCCCCTGGTGGCACTGCTGGTCTTCGTTCTCAGCATCCCCTTCGCGTGGCTGCTCAGCCGGATCCCCGGCGCGGGACGGTATCTGGTCTGACCTGCGGCGGCCGTGCCGGCCGCCGCCACACCCGAAATTCATGGAAAGAGGCGAGACAAATCATGCCCTCGTACACAACCAAAGTCGTGTCCGAAGTCCTGCGCAATGCCCGCAACAGCAAGTATTTTCAGTGGATAGACAGCAAGACCACCGCGGACGAGCTGGCCGCGCACATCTCCGCGTTCGCGAACGCGGATGGGGGAAACATCGCGATGTGGGTCAGCGAGGACACGCTGCCGCCGGGATTCACCCCCTCCCCCGATTATGTGGCCGACCTCAGATCGCATTTTGAGGTGTTCCAATACTGCTTCATGCTGGGCTCCTCCTCCACCTATGTGATGGATTTCCCGGACGAAAACGGGCAGATGCGGAACATTTTTCTGCTCGGCATCGCGCCCTGCGAGATGCTCGTGCCCCGGCGCTCGGATCACCGGTTCTTTCTCCGCGTCGCCGATACATCCCGGGAGCTGACGGATCGGGAAGCCGACAGTCTGGAGTGGGAGAAGGGCAGTCTCCATTTTGAGTACGATCCCTGCGGGAGCGCGAAACTGTCCGATCTCGACGGGGATCTGCTCCGCGCCTATCAGGAGCGGCTCTCCGTCATGTTACAGATGAGTGTGGAGGAGCTCCTCTCCGCCAGGGGACTCACGCAACGCGGGTACCGCGGCGACGACCTGACCAATGCCGCCGTGCTCCTGTTCGCGGAGAACCCCCGGAAGTTTCATCTTAACACCCGCATCCGGTTTCTCCGGATCAACGGGCGGGAACTGCAGACGGGCGCCGGCGGCAATGTCGTGACGGACAAAAGTTTCGACGGGCCCATCCTCCGGCAGGTCGGCGCCGTGAAAGAGTTCCTCTCCGGTCAGCTGCGGGACTGGGACGCCCCGGCCGGCGGCCGGACATCCCGCGCTTTCCCGGAGTTTCCCTGGTACGAGGGCCTCGTGAACGCCGTGGCCCACCGCGACTACGAACAGAGCGATCAGGATATCGTCATCCGCATGTATGACGACCGGCTGGAGATCGAGAGCCCCGGGCCGCTTCCCGGCCCCGTCCATACGAGAAACATCCGGTTCATGCGCAATTCCCGCAACAAGACCATCTACTGGACCATGATGGAGTACGGCCTGATCCAGGATACCAGCCAGGGCGTGGACAAAATTTACACCGATATGGCCCAGGCGGGTCTGCCCGCCCCGAGAGTCACGAAACTGCCCGGCGCCGTCAGGCTCAC
>CAYRAG010000005.1:41688-57610 GCA_964422185.1 uncultured Oscillospiraceae bacterium | reverse complement strand
TTGGCGAGTCACAGATCAACCTGCTCATGGCGTATGACATAAATACCGGGGTTCCGCTTTTATCCGGGATTTATGAGGGGGCCGGCACAGATAGGGTCAGCATCAAGGATTTTTTCAGCCAGGTCGAGTGGAAAGATATGCTCTTTGTTGTCGACCGGGGTTTTTACCGTTCCGAGAACATCCGCTTTCTAAGCAGCAACGGGAATGCCTGTATCATCCCCCTCGGCAAAAACCTGAACACCTGCAGGGCGGCCGTCGACAGTCTGGAGATGCATGACCGGTTCATGTACCAGAAAGGGAAGAAAGCATCGGTCGTCGAGTACAGGGATGAGGTGATTGACGGATTCCGTGTCCTTACCTGCCGTGACCTGAATGAATCGGCTGCGGAGCAGGAAAACTACCTGTGCCGTATGGCGCGGGGCGACCGGGCATACACAGAGGAAAGCTTCGAAAGGGCAAAAGGCGGTTTTGGGGTCACTGTCCTCCAAGCCAGCCTGGACGCCGGGTCAGCGCAGGAAATTTATACCCTGTATAAAAAGTGCGGGACGATCGACACATTCTACAACTACTTTAAAAATAAAGCAGGATATCACCGCTTTCATGCGGATGACGATTATCAGACGCAGGGTCTTGCTTTCATTATGCTTGTGTCAGCGCTGATCCATCAGGAAGTGGGGGAAGCAGTAGCAGGCATCAAGGGGAAAGATATCAACACATGCCTGCTGGAAGCCCGCATGGTAAAAGCCAACAAGCGTCATGGGGAATGGGTGGTATGTAACTGTCTGAAGAAGCAGGCAGACCTGTTCGAGCAGTTAAATACTCCATTGGTCGTGCAAATTTAACTGCATACCTGAAAAACCGATTTTCTGTGTTTAGTAGCATAGTAGTGACGGGTGAAAGGGAGATGCTTCAGTCAGACAGATATGATATGCCAATAGGAAAGATTGAAGGGTTGAAATATATCAGGGAGCAGTGCTGGTATGACGAATTCGGTTACAACTTCCGGGAGATGACTGGGAAGTCTTTCATGCAAAGCCACGCGAACCCAAAGAGAGAGGTATTCAGGCACCGCAAAATACCGGAGGTATCCCCTCCGCCGCAGGAGGTGGGCGCACAAAGGGGATGGCGGACAGGTTTCCTGCCGATCCGGATAACCGGTGCCTGTTGCACGCGGGTTCCGGCCGTGGTATAATGGGCGCTGTCTCGGGAGAGACGCCGCGTACCGGGAGGAGGATGCTCCGTGGCGAAAGGCAGACGGGAGATAAGCCGGAAAGAGGCAGACAACGAGGACCAGGGGATGCGCTCCGCCCTGTTTTACTGGCTGCAGGCGCTGGTGGTGGCCCTGGTCGCGCTCACTTTGATATTCAGTTTCTTTGGCAGGATTATCGGGGTGGTCGGCCACTCCATGGATCAGACCCTGGCGAACGGCGAGATTCTGTTCTGCCAGAGCTTCGGCTACACCCCGAAACAGGGGGATATCCTGGTTCTCAATGACGGGGAGGCCAGCGCCGCCTCCGTGCTGGAGGGCAGGGCGATTGTCAAGCGCTGCATCGCCGTCGGAGGGCAGACCGTAAAAATTGACTACGATGACGGCACCGTCTCCGTGGACGGAGAGGTGCTGGATGAGCCGTATCTCTGGGAGAAGATGCGGGATCCAAGACCGTTCTACCCGAGTATGGGCATCACGGAGATCACGGTGCCGGAGGGAGAGATTTTCGTGATGGGCGATAACCGCAATGACTCCACAGACAGCCGGCACATCGATGTGGGTACGATAGACCAGCGGTATGTTCTGGGACGGGCGGTGTGCATCCTGTTCCCGCTGAACAAGCTGCAGATCCTCGTCTAGGAGACAGGACAGACAAACCGCCCGCGGAGAAGAGATTCTCCGCGGGCGGTTTTTCAGCTACAGAAGTTCCCGGTACATGGCGCTGGCGTCCGCCTTGCCGACATTGTCCGCCACCACGAGCACTTCCAGTTTCAGGATTCGCTCCCCGAAGCGGATTTCCAGCACATCCCCGACTTTTACCTCGTAGGAGGCTTTTACCGGCCGCCCGTTGGCGGTGACCCGGGCGGCGTCGCACGCCTCGTTGGCGACGGTTCGGCGCTTGATGAGCCGGGATACTTTGAGCCATTTGTCCAGACGCATGAATTGGCTCCTTCACACATACAAAAATGGAGGCCAGCACAGCCTCCATTTTTGTCAAACCGAATCGGTCTTTAATTACTTCGCGACAGCGTTCTTCAGAGTCTTGCCGGCCTTGAACACAGGAACCGTGGAAGCGGGGATCTTGATGCTCTCCTTCGTCCTGGGGTTGCGTCCGATGCGGGCGGCGCGATGCTTCACTTCGAAAGCACCAAATCCCACCAACTGGACTTTATCACCCTCAGCAAGCGTTTTAGTGATAACCTCGACGGTGGCGTTGATGGCGGCCTCAGTGTCCTTCTTGGACAGGGAAGCCTTCTCAGCGACGGCTGTGATCAGATCAGCTTTGTTCATGTTGATATTCCTCCTACAATTCTTCTGTGCGCGGCTTCGCCGCCAGGTTTTTTATACTTAATGCGAGTTCGCATTTAAGTCCTGCTTTGCCTGTTCCCACAGTCTGTCCAGAGCGTCCGGATCCATGTCCTCCATGGCCTGTCCCGACTCGCCGGCCATCCGCTCCACCTCGCGGAAGCGCTCGATAAACTTGTCGCAGGCGCCGCTGAGCGCGGCCTCCGGATCCACTTTGACAAACCGTGCCACATTGACGACCGAGAACAGCAGGTCTCCCAGTTCCTCCTCGATATTGGCGCCGCCGTCGATGGCCGCTTTGAGCTCGTCCAGCTCCTCGGACAGTTTGTCCACGGCGCCTTTCGTATCGGGCCAGTCAAGGCCGGCTTTGGAGGCCTTTTTCTGAATTTTCTCCGCCCGCCACAGGGCGGGAAGACTGCGCGCCACGGATTCCAGCGCGTCTGTGTTGGTGGCCTGGCCCTTTTCCGCACGCTTGAGTTTTTCCCAGTTGGCAAGCACTTCCCCGGTGCCGGAGACGCTCACATCGCCAAACACATGCGGGTGGCGGTAAATCAGCTTTTTGCAGATCCCGTCCGCCACATCGTCCAGGGTAAACCGCCCCGCTTCGGTTTCAATGCCGGCGTGGAACACAATCTGGAGCAGGACATCGCCCAGCTCCTCTTTCAGATGATCCGGGTCGCCCTGGTCGATGGCTTCCACCACCTCGTAGGACTCCTCCAGAAGATTGCGCCGCAGGCTCTCGTGGGTCTGCTCCCTGTCCCAGGGGCAGCCGCCGGGTGCGCGGAGTATGCGGACGATTTCCACCAGGTCGTTCACATTGAAGAAAGATTTGCCGGAATAATCTACCACAAAAATCAGCCCTCTGCAAGATCTTTTGAAAAAGAATGCCAAAAAAAGTACGCAAAACGGGAAAGGATCGGGGGTTCCCCGCCCGATCCGGGGAGTTCAGGAGATGTGAAGAATCGCCGCGATCTTCTCTCCTTTGGGCATCAGAGCCAGTTCGTCCCTTGTAATGGCCCGCAGTACGATGACCAGACCCAGATAGACGATACCGCCCACGGCGATGGAGCACAGGGTGCACAGCGCGTTGCTGGACAGGAAGCGGGAGGTGAGATGGTAAGTGCCCCAGGCCGCCGCGCCCATGACGGCGGCGGAGAGGAGCGGCTTGGCGAACAGGGTGACGGGATTGGGGAATTTCGGGATCACGCGGGCGACGACCAGAAGGTCGATGACGCACACCAGGCCGAAGCACAGGATGTTGCCCACCGGTGCGCCGTAGATGCCGACGGAGGGCGTGCCCACCAGAATGTAATTGACGATGATTTTAATCACGCCGCCCACCACCATGACGACCACCGGCAGGTTGATGAAGCCGTAGGCCTGGAGGACGGAGTTGCACACCAGCATCAGGCACACGAAGATGGAGGCGAAACCCAGCATGGACAGCAGCGCCCCGGAGATCTTCGCGTCAAAGGAGGGGAAGAGCATGTCCATAATGGGTCTGCCCAGAACCATCAGACCGACGCCCATGGGAAGCGCGACGAGAGCGCACATCCGCAGGGAGGAGGCCGCGATTTTCCGGGCGTTCTGCCGATCCCTCCGGGCGAGGGCGGCGGAGATGGCGGGGATGACAGACGCCGTGATGGCCACCATCAGCGAGGAGGGCAGGTTGTACAGCGTAATGGCGCCGGAGTAATTGCCGTAGATGGACCGGCTGATGTCCTCCGCCAGGAGGGCGGAGGAGTCCCCGCCCGCGGCCAGCGCCTGCCGCAGGGGCGCGAAGTCGATGAAGTGGGCGTACATCTCCCAGCTGTCCGGATTGGCCAGCAGGACTTTCTGAAGCTGACCCTGCACCAGAGCGGAGTCGATGACGGTGACAATGCCCGTCATGGAGGAGGTCAGCGTGATGGGGATGGCGATGGCCAGCAGCGTGCGCAGGATGGTGCCGGTGCTGTCGGTGTAGTGGTCGTGGCACGCCTCCTCTTTGGAGCGGGACGAGACGAAATTCAGGATCATATAGGCCAGGGCCAGCACGGTGCCGATGGTGACGCCGGCGATGGCGCCCGCGGCGGCCTCGTTCTCCTCCGCGCCCAAACTGACCAGGTACAGCGCCAGGCCCAGCCCGATAAAGAGCTTGCACAGCGCCTCGATAATCTGGGATACCGCGGTGGGCGTCATGTTGCCATGGCCCTGGGCGTAGCCCCGGAACGCGGCCAGACAGCCCACGCAGATCACCGCCGGGGACAGCACCCGGATTCCAATGGCGGCGCGGGAGTCCTGCATCATGGCCGCCAGGCGATCCGCGCCGAAGTACATGATGAAGAACGAGATGACGCCCAGGATCAGGAACGCGCCCAGCGCGGTGCGGAATACCTTGTGCACCTGATCCTGGCGGCCCAGCGTGTCCGCCTCGGAGACCATCTTGGACAGCGCCACCGGGAGACCCGCGGTGGAGATGGTGAGCAGGACGGAGTAGATGTAGTAGGCGTTTGAGAAGTCGGCATATCCGGAGTCCCCGATGATGTTGCCCAGGGGGATCTTGTAGAACATGCCGATGACCTTGACCACGGCGATGCCCACCGCAAGGATGGCGGCGCCGCCGAAAAAGGTGGATTTGGTCTGACGGGACAAAGGAGACCCTCCTCAGAGATCCGGCGGTCAGCCGAACAGTTTGGGCAGCGCGTATTCCTCCACTTCCCGGCGGATCCGCGCCAGATCCAGTGTCAGGAACTGCCCGTTTTCATAGAGGACGCGCCCCCGGGCCATGGTCAGAGCCACATCGCTGCCCCGGGCGGAGAAGACGAGGTTCTCCACCGGGTCGTGGCAGGGGATGAGGTTCGGGTGATCGAAATCCACCAGAATCAGATCCGCGGTCTTCCCGGCGGCAATCACGCCGGTGTCCCGGCCCAGCGCGCGGGCCCCGTTGACAGTCGCCATCTCCAGCGCCTGGAGGGGCGTGACGGCCATGGGATCGTGGCTGACGCCGCAGTGGAGGATGGCGGCAAGCTTGATCTCCTCGAACATATCGTGGCTGTTGTTGGAGGACACGCCGTCCGTGCCCAGGGCGATGTTGATTCCGGCGGCGGCCATGGCGGGGATCGGGGCGACCCCGGAGCCCAGCTTCAGGTTGGAGACCGGGTTGTGGGCGACGGTGACGCCTTTTTCGGCCAGCAGCGCCCAGTCCTCCGGGGTGGTCCACACGCAGTGGGCCGCGGTGGTTCTCACATCGAACACGCCGTGGCTGGCCAGCTCCGCGGCCGGGGTGCGGCCGTGCCGGGCGATGCACTCCTCGTGCTCGCTGCGGGTCTCGGACAGGTGGATGTGCATGCCCAGACCGTGGTCGGCGGCGTATTGCGCCAGGTAGTCCCACATGGCGGGATTAAGGAAAGAGGTGTACTCGCCGTGGATGGAGGCGTCCACCAGAATCTGGCCGCCGTTCCAGCCGTGCCACCTGTCCACAAGCTCCCGCATCTCCACGCAGGAGACGAACTCCTCCGGTTTCACATCGGGATCAAAGCAGGTCACCGCACGGCTCAGGTTCGCGGAGAGACCCGCGTCCGCCACCGTCTGCGCGATGTCGTCGCTGAAGTAGTACATGTCGTTGACGCAGGTGCAGCCGCCGGCGATGAGCTCCGCCAGGGCCAGGCCGGTGCCCGCCTTTACCGCCCGGCTGTCCAGCCTGTCCTCCGCGGGGAAGATGTAGTGGTTCAGCCAGTCCTGCAGGTCATGGCCGCCGCCGTAGCCCCGCATCAGGGTCATGGGGACATGGGTGTGGGCGTTGATGAGACCGGGGAGCATGACCTTTCCGGTGCAGTCGATGACGCGGTCAAAGTTTCCCTCCGGCCTGTCCGTCCCCACATGGGAGATGGCGGTGCCGTCCACCGCGACGAACGCGCCCCGGACAGTGCCCAGGCCGGGATCCATGGTGACGGCGGTGACATTGGTAAAGAGAATAGACATAGCGAACCTCCCCTGTCTGTCCGGCGACGGCCGGGATCTCAGAGCTTTTTCAGGCAGCCGCGCACCAGCGCGGAGAACTTCTCCTTCGCCGCCTCGCCGGCGTCCAGAACCTCCTGCTCCGTGAGGGGCTGATCCAGAATCCCGGCAGCCATATTGGAGAGAAGACTGAAGCCCAGCACTTTCATGCCGCAGTGGGCGGCCACGATGACCTCCGGTGCCGTGGACATGCCGACGGCGTCGCCGCCCAGCGTCCGGATCGCCCGGATCTCCGCCGGGGTCTCATACTGTGGGCCGTAGCTGTAGAAGTAGACGCCCTCCCGCAGGAGGATCCCCAGCTCGCCCGCCGTCTCCCGGGCAATCTGCTGCAGCGCGGGGGTGTACAGGTGGCTGGCGTCCGGGAAGCGCACGCCGAACTGCGGCAGATTCTCCCCGCGCAGGGGGGACTCGGAGAACATCTTAATCTGATCCGTGATGAGCATCAGATCGCCGGCGTTCCATTCCGTGCGCACACAGCCGGCGGCGTTGGTGACGAGCAGGGTGCCGCAGCCCAGCAGGCGGAGCACCCGCACCGCGTAGGACGCCTCCTCGTAGGAGTATCCCTCGTAGTGGTGCATCCTGCCCTGCATGACCGCCACCTTCCGGCCATCCAGGACGCCGAACACGAACCGCCCCCTGTGGCCGGGCGCCGTGGAGGCCTTGAAATGCGGGATATCCCGGTAGTCCACAAAGACGGGATCCTGCACCAGATCGCCCAGAAATCCCAGGCCGGAGCCGAGGATCATGGCGACCTCCGGCGTGAACTGCCCCAGACGGCCGCGCACGGCCTGGGCGCTCTCCTGATACTGCTCATAAGTATACTGACTCACGCGGGAGATCCCCTTTCTGCTTCGCGGTTTCACATAAGCGCCGGCTAACCGCACGCCAGAGGGAAACATACCGGCGCCTGCGCCGGAGATTCGCACGGCAGCAGGGCTGCAATGGGGCTATTGTACACCCGGAAATCCGGAAAAGCAATCACAACGGGAAAAAGGGCGAAAAAACTGCGGGGAGGCAGGCGGCAGCCTGCTCTCCCCGCAGTTTCGGTTCGTGCGCGGACGGCGGATCAGCGCTTTCTTCTGCGCAGCCAGTAGACCAGGCCGAAGATCAGCGTGCCCAGCGGGATTGCGACGACAAAGAGCGTCGCCCACAGTCCGGGGGTGCCCACGGTGATGTAGTCCACACTCAGACTGATGGGGGGAATCGCGGTATTCGCCACCACCTCGTCGAAGTTGGCGGTGACGGCGTTCATGAAGATGTCCATGTTGGACATGTCGGAGTAGAGACCCTCGAAGTCCTCGCTGATGAGGGACATGGAGGTGATGACGGTCAGGCGGGCCTCGCCGCTGTCTGTCGGCTCCGTGGCCACGGCGCCGATGACATAGGTGTCGGGTTCGCTCTCCGTGTTCTCATCCACATACAGGTAGCCCTGCTCCGAGGTCGTCATGAAGTTGTTCACGGTGATGGAGCTCCGGGCCGGATCCACCCGCACCATCGCGGCGGGGTAGAACAAAATGGAGTTGGCCGTGATGCCGGAGGTGATCTCGTTGCTGCGGGACAGGGTGGGCGCGAAGCAGAAAAAGCCGTACCGGGACGCGTACATGGCATAGGTCCGGCTGGTGTCGCCCAGGAAGCCCTGCTGCAGCTCCATGCCGTAGACCCGCATCAGGGTGCTGAAGTGCTCCATCTCCGTGGTCTTCTGGATGATCAGGATGACCCGGCCGCCGGAAGTGAGGTGATCCAGGAGCATATCCAGCTCGTCCTCCGTCAGGTCGGAGGTGGGGTTGTTGATGATGAGCAGGTCGCAGTCCTCCGGGATGCTGCCCGCCATCAGCAGGTTCAGGGGCTCATCCGCCAGGGTGAGGCTGAGTTTCTCAATCATGCCGGCGACGGTGGGGCTCAGATCCGCCTCGCCGTGTCCGCCGAGGGTGTAGATGGTCTGATCCACATCGCTGGTGACATAGTTGATGGCCGCGGTCATCTGGCCGTCCCCGTCGAAGTACGCCTCCACATACTGCTGGTAGGACATGTACGCCTCCGGGTCGTAGGCCACAATGGCGTTGCCGTATCCGTAGAAGCCGGCGGTGAAGACCTCGGTCTGTTTGCCGGTGGCCTCGCAGCGCACGGTGACGGCGTTGGCGCTGGTGTTGTAGGTTTCAGGGGCGGTGGGGTTGTCCACCAGGTTGATAAAGGTGTAGTGCAGGCGGTCGGACAGGGCCGTGTAGACTTTCAGAAACTGGGTGACCCGGGGATCCACATTCTCCGGATCCGCGATGAGCGTCAGATCGATGTCCTGATCCAGATTGGCCAGCATCTCCTTCGTGGTGTCGGAGATATCATACAGGCCCCGGTTGGAGATGTCCGGCCGGGCGGTTCCGCTGGGAACCAGCTGCAGTACCAGGTTCAGCACGATGACAGCGGCGATGACCACGGCGCACAGCGCGAAGATCCGCGTGCTGCGTCCGACCCGTGCGGTTTTCTTCTCTTTCATTCCGCACCTCCTCAGACCCAGCGGCGTTTTTGCACGGTCTGAACCGTCAAAAACAGGAACAGGACGGCGACGGACACATAGAAGATCAGGCCGGGCCAGTCGAAGACAAAGGTGAAAGCGAAGTTATTCAGAACCGTCATGATGGACAGCTTCCCCAGCAGGGTGCTCAGCAGACCGGCGAAGCGGGACGAGTCTACAAAGTAGAGCACGATGACCGCCACAAAGCCGATGATGGCGACCACCATGGAGGGGATGGCGCTTCTGGACATGAAGTACAGAAACAGCGCCAGCGCCGCCACCAGAATCAGGCAGCCCAGCATATTGCCGGGGATGCCGGCGGGCAGGAAGCTGATCAGGTCGTCCCACATAAACAGAACCAGAAGGACAAAGAACGCGGCGACCGCGGCGATGATCTGATTCTCCGTCAGGGAGGAGATGAACATGCCGATGGCCAGGAACATGCAGCCCAGCAGGAACACCGCCAGGATGGTGCTGTAGTCGGACACCGTGCCGTGCGCGCCGTAGGCCCGCAGGATCAGCGGGTAGACGCAGAAGATGATCATGGGGATGGCCAGCACCGCGACCATGGCGAAGTACTTGCCCAGCACCACCTTCACGACGGACACCGGGTAGGTCAGCAGCATCTGATCCGTGCGGCTCTTCCGGTCCTCCGCCATGGAGCGCATGGTGAGCAGCGGAATGCAGAACAGGAAGAACTGCAGCGTCTGCGCAAGGGTGTAGGAGAAGTAGGGGTAGCCGCTGGCCAGGTTGGTCACGGTGAAGTAGACCCCCACAAAGGCAAGGATGACGGCGATGAACACATAGCCGATCATCGAGGTGAAATAGGAGCGGAACTCACGCCGGAAAATGGCACTCACTGCGCATCATCCTCCTTTTCTTCCGATTCCGGGGCGGGGGACTCCTGCTCCTCCGCCGGCGCTTCGATCTCCTCCGTCTGATCCCCGGACTCCTCTTCCAGGATGGGGGCGTCGCTGTCGGTGACCTGCAGGAAGATCTGCTCCAGGGACATGTCAGACCCGCGCAGCATCAGCAGCGGGGTGTCCGCCTCGACGCAGGAGCGGTATACCGCCTCCCGCAGGTCGGCGCCCTGCCTGCAGCGGATGGAGGCGTCCACCTCGCCCGGGAGGCTGGACGCGGTGACGGTGACGGACTCGGCGCCGTCCAGGGCGGCCAGCCGGCGCTGTACCTCCTCCATGTCGTCCGATTTCACGGTCGCGGACAGGAGAGAGCCGGACAGCTGGTGCTCCAGCTCCTCCGGCGTGCCGCTGGCGATGAGTCTGCCGTTGTTGATGATCAGCACATGGTCGCAGACCTCCTGCACTTCGGACAGGATGTGGGAGCTGAGGATGATGGTGTGCTCCCCGGCCAGATCCCGGATCAGATCCCGGATCTCGATGATCTGCTTGGGATCCAGACCCACCGTGGGCTCGTCCAGAATGATGATCTCCGGGAAGCCCAGGATGGCCTGCGCAAGCCCGACTCTCTGGCGGTAGCCCTTGGACAGGTTCCGGATCAGCCGTGTCTTCACTTCCTCCAGGTGGGTCAGATCAATGACCCGGTCAATCTGCTCCGTCTGCTCCGCCCTGGGCACGCCCTTGAGCCGGGCGGCAAAGAGCAGGTACTCCGTCACGGTCATGTCGGGGTACAGCGGCGGCACCTCCGGCAGGTAGCCGATGCACCGCTTCGCCTCCTCCGGCTGCGTGAGGATGTTGAAGCCGTTGACAATGACCTCGCCCTCGGTGAGCCCCAGGTAGCCGGTCATGATGTTCATCGTGGTGGATTTGCCTGCGCCGTTGGGCCCAAGGAATCCATAGATCTGGCCTTTTTCCACGGTGAAATTCAGATGATCCACCGCTACGCGGTCTCCGTACCGCTTGACCAGGTCGCGCACTTCGATCAAGTCAGATTCCTCCTTACTTCGGCGCCGCCCGCCGGGGGCGGACAGGACGCCAGTGCTAACGGCTATCATACTACGACATGCGGAAAAATTCAAAACAATTTGTGAACAGAATATGAATCTTTTTCGGCAAACCCCGGGGGAAAACGGAAAAACACCCGGCGGATCCGCGATCCGCCGGGCAGGAACAGGTGAAATTTCAGTGGAGGGTGAAGCCGCGGCTGGCGAAGATCTCCCGGGCCATGGCGACCTCTTCGGCGCCCGGCTGCTCGACCCCCTCCAGGCGGTAGGGCACTTTCATCTCTTTCCACTTGTAGGCGCCCAGCTGGTGGAACGGCAGCAGCTCCACCTTTTCAATGCAGGTATACGGCTTGAGGTAGTCCGCCAGCGCCTCCAGCGGTTCGCGCGCCAGGGTGTATCCGGGAACCAGCACATGGCGCAGCCATACGGGGCGCCCCTGTTCCTGGCGGCGGTTGAGCAGGGCTTTGGCCCCGCTGCCGTCCACGCCGGATACTGTGCGGCACAGCGCCGGATCCAGCGCCTTGATGTCCAGCAGGAGCAGGTCGGCGAGATCCGCCGCCTCATGGCACCGGCTGAGCGGGATGGAGCCGGCGGTATCCACGGCGGTGTGGAATCCCTCGTCTTTCAGTCGGCGCAGCAGCGCGGCGGCGAATTCCGGCTGGGCCAGGGGCTCGCCGCCGGTGAGGGTGACACCGCCCCTGCGGTAGAACGGACGGTAGTCCACAATTTTGTCGACCAGATCGTCCACGGTCATCTCCGTGCCCTCGGAAAAGTTCCAGGTGTCCGGATTGTGGCAGAAGATGCAGCGCAGGGGACAGCCCTGGAAGAAGATGACATAGCGGACGCCGGGCCCGTCCACGGCCCCGAATGACTCCAGCGAGTGGATGCGGCCGGTAAGTTGAGACATGGCGGGATCCTCCCTTTCCTCACGCACGGGGAGGGCATGCGGTGCTATCTCCCCTTATCGGCCCGTATTGTTTCACACCGGGCCGGCCGTTGTCAAGACTGTTTTCCCCGAAAGCGGCCGGGAGCGCACCGCTCTTGCGCGGGGGGAATCTATCCTGTATAATGGGGACAACGCCGCGGTGCGGCGGGAGACTCCCGGGGAGGGATTCCAGGCTGATCGGAGAGGAGGGGCGCCCCGGGGCGCGGAGCGGATATGCTGTTTCAATCCATCGACTTTCTGCTGTTTTTCCCCGTTGTGGCGCTCGTGTACTTCCCGCTGCCCAGGAAGCTCAGACCGGCGTGGCTGCTGCTGGCCAGCTACTTCTTCTATCTCAGCTGGGATGTGCGCTTCTTCCTGCCGCTGGCGTACTGCACCCTGGTGACCTACGCCGCGGGCCTGCTGATTGAGCGAACGGCGGCCGGCCGGGGCCGGCGCACCCTGCTGATCCTGGCGTTTGCGGCGTGTTTGGCCGTGCTGGCGCTGCTGAAGTACTTCAATTTCGCCGTGGACACCGTCGTGGCCGTCGCGGCCGCGGCGGGAATCAGCCTGGCGCGGCCCTCGTTCAGCATTCTGCTGCCGGTGGGGATCTCTTTCTACCTCCTCCAGGCGCTGGGGTATGTCGCCGATGTCTACCGGGGCAAAGTCGCGGCAGAGCGGAACCTGCTGCGCTACGCCCTGTTCGTGGCCTTTTTCCCCCAGGTGGTGTCCGGCCCCATCGGCAGAGCAGACAGCCTGCTGCCGCAGATGCGGGGCGGGCAGGGCGAGTGGGGGATGGACGCCCCCTTTGACTTTGACCGGATGCGCCGGGGCCTGCTCCTGATGGGCTGGGGCTACTTCCTGAAGCTGGTGGCGGCGGATCGGCTGGGCCTGCTGGTGGACACGGTGTTCCCCGCGTATCAGGACTACAACGGGCTGCACCTGGCCCTGGCGGCGGTGTGCTTCTCCATCCAGCTCTACTGCGATTTCGCCGGGTACTCCGCCGTGGCCATCGGCGCGGCGCAGGTGCTGGGCTTTGCGCTCATGGAGAACTTCAAACAGCCGTATCTGGCCCTGTCCATCCGGGACTTCTGGCGGCGGTGGCATGTCTCCCTGTCCAGCTGGTTCCGGGACTACCTGTACATCCCCCTGGGCGGAAGCCGGCGCGGTGTGCTGCGCACCCGGGTCAACACCATGATCACCTTTCTGGTCAGCGGCCTGTGGCACGGGGCGAGCTGGCACTTTGTCGTGTGGGGCGGCCTGCACGGACTGTATCAGGTCATCGGGGATCTGCTCAAACCCGTCCGGGACAGACTGGTCTCCGCCCTGAGGATCAACCGGGAGGGCGGCCTGTGCCGGTTTGTGCGGGGCGTGTTTACTTTCGCCCTGGTCACCGTGGCGTGGGTGTTCTTCCGTGCGGACTCCACCCGTGCGGCGCTGGGTTTTCTCTGGCGGATGGCTACCCACCTGACCCTGAGCCTGGACGGCGTCACCGGCCTGGGCCTGGATAAGAAAGATCTCATCGTGGCGCTGGCCGCGGTTCTCGTGGTCTTTCTGGCGGATCTCCTGCAGCGGCGCTGCGGTGTCCGGGAGAAGATACTGGCGCTGCCGCTGCCCGTGCGGTGGGTGGTCTACTACGCCCTGATCTTCTCCATCCTGATCTTCGGAATCTACGGCGGCGAGTACGACGCCAGCCAGTTTATCTACGCGGCGCAGTTCTGACGCGGTGCCGCGGGAGAGGGGGCGCCGGAGCGTGAAAAAGAACAGAACCCTGCGAAGGGCGGTCAGCGTCGTCTGCTTCCTGGCGCTGCTCCTGGCGCTGTTCGGCGGCGCCACCTATGTGCTGCGCAATAAGAACAGCGCGGATGCCGTGGCGTCGCTGTACCGGGAGCCGGAGGACAGCCTGGATGTGGTGATTCTCGGCTCCAGCCACATCCTCAACGGCGCGTTTCCCATGGAGCTTTGGCATGAGTACGGCATCGTCAGCAACAATCTGGGCCAGCACGGCCAGTCCATCCCCCTGTCCTACTACCTGGCGGAGGAGGCCATCCGCACGCAGCACCCGGATCGGATGGTGCTGGACGCGTACATGCTCTATTTTCCGGATCTCGTCTACGAGGAGGACGGCAACACCCACAAGTCCATTGACAACATGGCCTGGGCCGGGCCCAGGCTGCGGGCGATCTTCGACCTGTTTCAGGGGAGAGACCGCCTGGAGTACCTCATCCCCATGACCCTGTTCCACTCCCGCTGGAAAGAGGTGTCCACCGCGGACTTCGCCCCGGCGGACGCCACCGGGAAAGGCTGCGAGTACCGCCTGGGTATCACCCCGTACGAGCTGTCCGCCCGGGTGCCCGCCTCCGAGAAGCTGGCGCTGGCCCCCTACGCCCTGGAGTACTTTGAGAAGCTGGTTCAGCTGTGCCGGGACGAGGAGGTGGAGCTCATCCTGGTCTGCGCGCCGTTCTGCGCGGACGGGGAGAAGCAGAGGTACATGAACGCGGTCACGGATCTGGCCCGGGAGTATGGCCTGACCTACTGGAACTACCTGACCCGCCTGGACGAGATGGGCTTCGACCCGTCGTCCGACCTGTATGACTACTCCCACCTGAACGCCAACGGCGCGCTGAAATTCACCCACCTGCTGGGCGCGGATCTCGCGGCCGCAGGGGTTCCGGATCGGCGGGGCGACCCGGCCTACGCCGGCTGGGAGGAGGCCTATTCCCGGTGGCGCACCCGGCTGGAGGAGGACGCCGCGGCCGCGGCGTTCCCGCTGGCGGCGCAGATCCCCGCACGGGGATAAGACAGAGATTCCGGGCGCCTTTTACGCCGCAGCGGCGCGGGGAGCCCTCAAATCCATCCCAACACAATGTTTTTAAGGAGCGAAGAACCCATGAAAATCTGGAAGAGACTGATCGCGGCGGGCCTGGCGGCCGTCCTGACCGCCGGCGGCCTTGCCGGCTGCGGCGGCGGGGGAGACAGTGCGCAGCCGTCCGGGGACGATATCATTCAGCGCACGGCCGGAATGCCCGCGGACACGGTGGTCATGACGATAGACGGCCGCGAGGTGACCGCCGTGGACTATCTGTACTGGGCGGGATACGCGGCCGACTTTCTGATCAACTACTATTACGGCGGCAACGCGGAGGCCCTGGACTGGTCTGACGGCACCCTGGCGGAGTATGTGCAGCAGAACGCCATGGCCATGGTGTCCCGCTACCTCCAGGCCAGAATCTACGCGGAGGATCAGGGCTACTCCCTGACGGAGGAGGAGAAGTCCTCCATGGAGTCGGACATCCAGCAGACGATGGACTCCATGGGCGAGGCCGGGGAGTTTGAGACCCAGCTGGCCATGTCCGCGCTGACGACGGGCGGGTTCCGCAGGATGGTGGAGGGTTTCTACTGGTACGACGCCCTCATTGACCGCCTGTACGGCGAGAACGGCGCCACCCCGGTGACGGAGGACGACATCAACGCCTATCTGGACGACAACGGCGTCTACCGCGCCAAACACATTCTGCTGCTCACCTGCGACATGGAAAGCGAGCCGGTGGAGCGGGAGGACGGCTCCTACGGGTATCCCCCGCTGGACGACGCGACCATCGCGGAGAAGAAGGCCCTGGCGGACGATCTGCTGTCTCAGCTGCGGGAGAGCGAGAATCCGGAGGAACTCTTTGACGAGCTGATGCACGAGTACAGCGAGGACACCGGCCTGGCCACCAGCCCGGACGGCTACACCACGCGAACCGGGGAGATGGTGCCCGAGTTTGAGAACACGGCACTGGCCCTGGAGGAGGGCGAGATCAGCGAGGTAGTGGAGAGCACCTACGGCTACCACATCATTCTCCGCCTGCCGGTGGACACGGCGCAGTACCGGGACGCCACCGTCTCCGAGAAGATGGACAGCCTCCTCTCCCCGCGGATTGAGGCGCAGCAGGTGGAGTACACGGACGACTACGGGAAGATCAACCTGGAGGAGTTCTACACCGCCCTGCAGGACTACCGCGCCGAGATATCCGCGCAGGAGAGCGCGAGCCAGGAGAGCGCACCCCAGGAGAGCGA
>CAYRAG010000005.1:0-41588 GCA_964422185.1 uncultured Oscillospiraceae bacterium | reverse complement strand
CCGAGATATCCGCGCAGGAGAGCGCGAGCCAGGAGAGCGCACCCCAGGAGAGCGATGCGGGCTGACGGGAGCGCGGGAAACAGGCAGAACAGACCAACACGGGGGGCGCCGCCGGTACGGCGGAGCCCCCCGCAAATTTCTGTTGTATTTTCCGCGGGCATGGTATACAATAGGCCCAGCCGCAAGGACAATCGAACACAGGGGCGCTGAAAGACAATTTCGGCTGTGATCGGAGCGAAATGCAGCTCCGGGTCCCTTGGCGGAACCAGTCCGCCTGAACCTGATCCGGATAATGCCGGCGTAGGAAGTGGATCGAGGATCGCGCATGGCCGTTCCTTCGTACCGCACTGCACCCGTTCGGATGTGTTGCGGTAATTTCTTTTATGGAGGAATGTCTATGAAACAGCACAACAATGTCCGTGCGCTGGTGGAGGCGGCGCTCATGCTCGCCCTTTCGTACGCGCTGGACAACCTCGTCCCGCCGTTCTACCGCTTCCCCCAGGGGGGATCCATCGACCTGTCCCTGCTGCCCATCCTGTTCTACTGCCTGCGCTGGGGCCCGAAGAAGTCCCTGCTCTGCTGCTTTGTCAACGGGGTGCTGCAGTTCTTCCTGGGCGGCGGCATTGCCATCTCCTGGCAGTCCATGCTGCTGGACTATGTGGTGGCCTACACCCTGGTCTTCCCCTGCGGGTTCGGCTCCGGGAAGAAGTGGGGCTGGCTGTGGGGCACGCTCCTCGCCATCCCGGGCCGCTGGCTCAGCCTGACCCTGTCCGGCGCGCTGCTGTGGGCCATGTACATGCCGGATCAGTTCCTGGGCCTGCCCATGACCAACCCCTGGGTGTACTCCGCGCTGTTCAACGGGGTGTTCTGCGTCATGGTGTACGCGGTGAATCTGATCGCCCTGGGGATCCTGCAGGCCATCAAGCCCATCCGGGGATTGCTGGACGGGAAAGACATCGTCAGAACATAGCCGGAGGCCGCCCGCCGGCGGGAGGAACGGGGAGGAGTGGAGCGAATTGGGCCACGGAAAATTTGACGGAGTGCTCCTGGTCACGGACTATGACGACACGCTGTACGATCTGAACCAGACCATTCCGGAGCGGAACCGACGCGCCATCCGGTACTTCGTCGGCCAGGGCGGACGGTTCTCCGTCGCCACCGGCCGTGCGTACGACACTTTCACCCCGCAGATCACCAGGGAATCCCTCCCGATCAACGCCCCGGTGGTGCTGTCCAACGGCTCGTCCATTTACGACTACGCCCGGGGGTGCTACCTGGAGCGCACGGCGCTTCCGGACAGTGCGCCCTCCGATTTCTCCGAACTCATCCGGGAGATCCCGGAGATGGGGTTCGAGGCGTATCAGGGGGACGAGATCTATGTCTACCAGCCCAACCGGGTGACCAGAATGCACATGGAGCGGGTGGGCAAGTCCTATACCGAGTGCCCCGTGGCGGACATGCCCGCGCCCTGGACGAAAGCCATTCTGGAGCAGGACTGGCCGGTGCTCCGGCGTGCGCAGCAGTGGCTGCTGGATCGCTACAGCGACCGGTACGAGGTCATTTTTTCCAACCACTACCTGCTTGAGGTCACCGCCAAAGGCGCCACGAAAGGCCGCATGGTGGAGAAGATCGCGGAGTATCTGGGCATCGCCCCGGGGCACATCTACTGCGTGGGGGACAACCAGAACGACATCTCCATGCTCTCCGTCTCCGCCATCCCGTTCGCCCCGGCCAACTGCGCGCCGGAGGTGAGACAGTCCGGCGCCCGCCTCCTGTGCCACTGCAACGACGGCGCCGTGGGCGAGGCGATAGAGATTATAGACAGCATCTACTGACCGCGCTGAGTCCTGTTTCCGGGGCGAAACCGTGCGGGGAGAGAGAAAGAGAGGGTGTGCGGATATGGCAATCGTGGGCAGACAGCAGTTCCAGGAGGCGGCGGACGCGCTCCGGGCGTACGCCAGACAGAACGGGGACGAACTGGATGTGAAGATGGATCGGGATGAGGGAATTCTGATCTACAAGACCGACAGCATCATCAACACCGACGCGGAGGGAAACGGGGCCGCGATGCTGTGGGGCTATCTGTTGAGCACTTTCCTCAACTACCACATCCGGGCGGAGGACGGAAAAGTCCGCATCATGATCCGGCAGGATTTTGGATAGACCCTGCGCGGGCGGCGAAGAGAGCGCTTCGCCGCCCGCGCATTTTTTCGCGCCGGGCCGCCGGGAGAGAAAAACCCCGCCGCACGGAAGCGCGGCGGGGTGAGGCATCTGCGGAGGTCAGGTCAGAATCAGCGCCCACATCGGGAGGGTGACGAGGGAGAACAGGGTGGAGATAAACACCATCTTGGAGGCGAATTCCGGGGCCTGATCATATTTCTGAGCCAGCATGGCGGTGGTGGTGCCCGCGGGCATGGCGGCCAGCACCACGGTGACGCCGGTGACCAGGGAGTCGATCCGGAGCAGGGACAGGATGCCCAGCAGCGCCGCCGGGATCGCCACCAGCCGGATCACCGCGTAGTAGATGGTGGCCGGCTCAAACACGGTCTTCGGGGACACATCGCTGAGGATCGCCCCGATGACGAACATGCACAGCGCGGTATTGCACCGGCCGATGGTGGAGATGGTCTCATCCAGCACGGCGGGCAGGTGGATGCCGGTGACCATCAGGACAAAGCCGATGATCACCGCCAGGATGCACGGGTGGGTGATGAGCGTCCTGAACACCTGCTTTTTCGTGGTGCGGGTGTACAGAGACAGGCCGGCAGACCACATGAACAGGCGGATGGGCAGCAGAGCCACGGACGCGTAGACGAGGCCCGTCTGCCCGAAAATCGCCTGGGACAGCGGCATGCCCATGAATCCCGCGTTGGAGCAGATGGTGCCGTATTTCAGGTTGATCTGCCGCTGGGGGTCGAATTTCCGGTACAGGAACAGATTCAGCACGGCGTAGAGTCCCTGGATGAGAAAGCCGATGATGAGAATCTCCAGCGTGGACATGAGGATCTCCCGGGTCATCTCCATCTGGAACGATTCCACCACATTGCAGGGCAGTACCACATAGATCACCAGGTCGGTGAGCTGCTTTCGGGTGGTCTTGTTCAGCAGCCCCGCCTTGGCCAGGCCGAAGCCGATGGCCGCCAGGATGAACAGCTGGATCTGCAGGTGCAGGACATCCATGGTTGGCAACACTTTCTCTCTGCTGGAATTCCCCGGTGCGGGTCTGCGCCCATTCTACCACGCGCCCGGGCGCAATACAAGGCTCAGGCGGTCTCGTCCGAGACCCCGCTGAACGCGTTGACCATGTCGCTGAGCAGGAAGTCCGGGGAGCCCGGAAGCGCCTGCGTCCCGGCTCCGGGCGCGGCGCCCTCCGGCCGCTGCGGCCGCTGGCCGTCCTGGGGCATGGCCGGCGGTTCGCCGTCCGGGGGTTCGGTCGGCCGTTCCCCGTCGAAAGGCCGGACAGGGGTTTCGCCATCCGGAATCTCCGGGGGCTGCTCCCCGTCAAACGGCCGGGCAGGCCGCTCCCCGTCCGGGCCGCCGCCGGGGAAAAATCCGCCCGGGCCGAAGCCCACCTCCGTGCCGGTATACTGCTGCCGCACACTGCCGCTGAAGTCGGTCACAGTGGCCGGGTCATACAGGCCGTTTTGCTGCGTGCCGGCGAGGTCGCCCCCCACATAGACATGGCAGGTGGCGCCCACCTCCAGTTCCGGGCAGCTGACAATGGCGCCCTGGTAGACGCGGCTGCTGTCCCCGGCGCTCTCGTCCCGGTCGGGATCGTAGGCGAAGAGCGGGGTGTCCCCCTCGTCTGTGATGACAATGGCCTCGTCCGCGCCCCGGGCGGACGCGAACTGCAGATTCATCGTCACCTGGCCGGAGTCGCTCTCCGCCCAGTCCATGGTGGAGCCGAGGGCCAGCACCCGGCCGCCGTTGATGTACGAGCCCAGGATGCTGTCCAGCCCGGAGTCGGCGGCGGGGTTGGCAAGGGCGATGACGGTGCCGCCGTTGATGACCAGGTAGCCGTTGGAGTCCACGCCGTCCCCCTCGGCGCCCAGGCCCGCCGTGATGTGGAGCGTCCCGCCGTTGACGGTGGTGACGGAGACATTGTCCTCGTTGGTGTTGATGCCGTCGTTTCCGGACCGGATGTCCACGGTGCCGCCGTTGAGCGTCAGGTGGAGCTCGGTATCCAGCCCCTCGTTGTCCGCGAGGATCTCCAGCGCTCCGGTGCCCTGCGTCTCCCCGTCCACATTCAGGGACATGCACGAGTACACGGCGCCGTCGTATTTATACCGCTTATCGCCGCTGTCGTCGTCCTCGTAGACCCGGGCCACATGGGATCCGGAGACCCGGTTCACGCTGCCGTCGGCGAGCACGAGATTCGCGCCGGCCGCGGAGGTGTCCGGATCAGTGCGGGCGGTGTAGTCCGCCCCCTCCTCATCGTGGGCCACCCAGGCGGTGTCGCACTCGTACACCCGGTAGAAGATGATGGCCGGCGCGACCGTGCAGGTGAGATCCACCCCGTCCAGCAGCAGGGTGACCACCGCGTCCGGATCGGTTTTCGCGTCCTCGCCCAGATCCACGGCGATCTGGCCCCGGGACAGCGTGCCGGTGACGCGGTAGGTGCCCGGCTCATGGATGTGAACCACCGTGTGGGCGCCGGCCTCCTCCCCGGAGTGGCGCTCCTCCGCCGTGCCCTCGCCGTAGGGATTCCCGCTGTCGTAGGTGTCCCGATCCTCGTAGTAGATGATGTCGTGATCCAGGGTGACCCCGGTCTCCGCCAGCCCCTCCAGGGTGACGCCGTCGTCAGACAGGGTGATTGTGCCCTCCTGCGCGGCGTCCCCGGTGGAGCCGCCGCAGCCCGTGAGGAGCACCGCCGCCAGCATCAGCGGCAGCAGCGCTCCGGTTCTCATTTTTCTCATGCGGTTCCGGCGGTTCTCCCGGACAGGGCGGGAGAGGCGCCGTGCCTCCTTTCTGCCGGCGGGCGGGGGTCTCAGGCGGCCCGTTCGCCGTGTTGAAACAGTGGAGCCGGGGCGCCCTGAGGCGTCCCGGCCCTTCGGATGGTGTGTCAGGAATCGCGGTCCTCCGCGGTTTCCGCCGGGCCGGGGTCTTCGGCGTCCGGTTCGGTTCGGGCGGACGGCTCCGCCGATCCGGCGTCCCCGGACTCTTCCGCCGTCCCGGCCTCCTGCGCGGCAGCGGCCGCTTCCAGCTCTTTCTTCTCCTCTTCCTGCTTCTGCGCATAGGCCTTTTTCTCCGCGTTGACCTTGGCTCCGCCGGCGATGATGAGCAGCAGCCCGATCACCGGGATATAAGAGCTTTTGAGCACAATGCCGACGAGCAGGATGACGGCGCCGGCGCCGACCAGGACACTCGCCAGTGTACTTGCCCGCATCTGGGACACCTCGCTTTCAGAATTCCCGTGCCGGCGCCTGGAACGCGTCCTGCGCCGGGATGGTATCGTCTTCCCGGATCCAGTCCTCCACATGGATGACGGAGTAGTCCTCCGGGGTATTCCGGATGATGACCCGCGCAATGCCCGCGTTGATGATCAGCCGCCGGCACATGGCGCAGCAGGTGGTGCCCGGTACCAGCTCCCCCGTGGCGGGATTTTTGCACGCCATGTAGAGGGTGGCGCCCAGCAGATCCCGGCGGGCGGCGGAGATGATGGCGTTGGCCTCCGCGTGGACGGAGCGGCAGAGTTCGTACCGCTCCCCGGACGGGATCTTCAGCTCCTCCCGGGTGCACACGCCCAGATCCACACAGTTCTTCCGGCCGCGGGGTGCGCCGTTGTACCCGGTGGAGATGACCTCGTCATTGCGCACAATGATGGCGCCGTAGCACCTGCGCAGGCAGGTGGACCGCCCGAGCACCGCCTGGGCGATGTCCAGATAGTAGTTCTCCTTATCGATTCGGCTCACAGGGCTGTCCCCCCTTTCCCCGGTATCAGTATAATCGCTCTCCGGCCGGCATGCAAGTGTTTTTGGACGGCGGCGGGGCGCCCGGATGCCGGAACGGCTTTCTGAGACGGGGAAAAACCGCTTGCGGCGCACCGCGCCGCGGAGTATAATGGGCGCAGATTCCGAGCCGCGAGACGGTTCTCCCGGCGAGGATGGGAACATCATCAGGTATGGCTGACGCGGAAAGACGGTCTTGACGCGGAAGGATGCGCTCAATCAGACGCCGGGCGAAGCACCGGCTTTTGCGCTCGTCCTCTCCGGGGACGGGCGTTTTTTTGCCGTGCGGAGAGAGGAGGAACCTGTGGATACCAGAGTGGCGGTTTTGAGTATTATCGTGGAGGATACCGGCTCCGTGGAGCGGCTGAACGCGCTGCTGCACGACTACGGCAGCTATATCATCGGCCGGATGGGCCTGCCGTACCGGCAGCGGGGTGTGAACATCATCGTGGTGGTGCTGGATGCGCCGAACGATGTGATCAGCGCCCTTTCGGGAAAAGTGGGCAGGCTGCCCGGCGTCACCTCGAAAGCGGTCTACTCCAGGGTGGGAGGCGGCACCGCATGATCCGCCTGCTGGATCGGCTGGAGCGGGGCGGGGCGCTGACCCGGGACGAGTTCGCCGCGCTGATCCGGAACAGAACCCCGGCTCTGGCGGACGAGGCGGCGCGCAGGGCGGTGGCCGTCCGGAAGCGCGTCTACGGCGACCAGGTGTATCCCCGGGGGCTCATTGAGTTCACCAGCTACTGCAAAAACGACTGTCTCTACTGCGGCCTGCGCAGAAGCAACACGCGGGCGGAGCGGTACCGGCTGTCCGGGGAGGAGATCCTGTCCTGCTGCGATGCCGGCTACGCGCTGGGGTTTCGCACTTTCGTCCTGCAGGGGGGAGAGGATCCCTGGTACACCGACGATACGATCTGCCGCCTCGTCGGGGAGATCAAGTCGCGCTGGCCGGACTGCGCCGTCACCCTGTCCCTGGGGGAGAAGAGCCGGGAGAGCTACCAGGCGTATTTCGACGCCGGGGCGGATCGGTATCTGCTCCGGCACGAGACCGCGGACGGGAGCCACTACCGCACGCTCCATCCCCCGGAGATGTCTCTGGAGAACCGGAAGCGGTGCCTGTATGATCTGAAGGAGATCGGGTACCAGGTCGGGTGCGGCTTCATGGTGGGCTCGCCGGGGCAGACGGAGCGGTGCCTGGCGGAGGATCTCGTGTTCATCCGGGAGCTTCAGCCGCACATGGTGGGGATTGGCCCGTTCATTCCGCACCATGACACCCCGTTCCGGAACGAGGCCGCCGGCACGGCGGAGCTGACGCTGTTCCTGCTGAGTCTGATCCGGCTGATGCTGCCCCGGGTTCTGCTGCCCGCCACCACCGCCCTGGGCACCATCGACCCGGCGGGCCGGGAGAAGGGCATTCTGGCGGGCGCGAATGTGGTGATGCCAAACCTGTCTCCCGCGGGGGTCCGGGGAAAATATCTGCTGTACGACGGGAAGATCTGCACCGGGGATGAGGCGGCGGAGTGCCGCCGCTGCCTGGATCTGCGCATGGAGTCCATCGGGTACCGTCTGGCGGTCACCCGGGGCGACGCGCTTTGAAACACACACGGACGGAGAAGGGGGAAGAGGCGCTCTGACCCCGGATCCCAGAAAAGATCAAACGGGGAAGATCCGGTCTGACCCGAAAGAAAGGATGCATGAGAATGTACGATCCCAAATCACGCAGGGCGGACGAGTTCATCGACCACCAGGAGGTGCTGGACACCCTGGCGTACGCCCAGACGCACAAATCCGACGCCGGGCTCATCCGCGAGCTGATAGACAAGGCGCGCCTGGGGAAAGGGCTGAGCCACCGGGAGGCCGCAGTGCTGCTCGACTGCGATCTGCCGGAGAAGAACGAGGAGATCTTCTCCCTGGCCCGGGAGATCAAGCAGCGGTTTTACGGCAACCGCATTGTCATGTTCGCGCCGCTGTACCTGTCCAACTACTGTGTCAACGGCTGCGTCTACTGCCCCTACCACGGCACCAACCGGCACATTCCCAGGAAGAAGCTGACCCAGGAGGAGATCCGGCGGGAGGTGATCGCCCTGCAGGACATGGGCCACAAGCGGCTGGCCATCGAGGCGGGCGAGGATCCCAAAAACAACCCGCTGGAGTACATCCTGGAGTCCATCGACACCATCTACTCCATCCACCACAAAAACGGCGACATCCGCCGGGTGAATGTGAACATCGCCGCCACCACGGTGGAGGATTACCGCCGGCTTAAGCAGGCGGGCATCGGCACCTACATCCTGTTCCAGGAGACCTACCACCGGGAGAGCTACGGGCAGCTCCACCCGTTCGGGCCCAAGAGCGACTACGCCTGGCACACCGAGGCCCACGACCGGGCCATGGAGGGCGGCATCGACGATGTGGGTTTCGGGGTGCTGTTCGGGCTGGAGACCTACCGCTACGAGTTTGCCGCGCTGCTGATGCACGCCGAGCACATGGAGGCGGTGTTCGGCGTCGGGCCCCACACCATCTCCGTCCCCCGCATCTGCCCCGCGGACGACATCGACCCCGGCTCGTTCGATCACGGCATCAGCGACGACATCTTCTGCAAACTGGTCGCGTGCATCCGCATCGCCGTCCCCTACACCGGCATGATCGTCTCGACCCGGGAGAGCCAGGCGGTGCGGGAGCGGGTGCTGGAGCTGGGGATCAGCCAGATCTCCGGCGGATCCCGCACCTCGGTCGGCGGCTATACCGAGCCCGTCCGCCCGACGGAGACGGAGCAGTTTGATGTCTCAGACCAGCGCACCCTGGACGAGGTGGTTCGCTGGCTCATGGAGCAGGGGCACATCCCCTCGTTCTGCACCGCCTGCTACCGCCAGGGGCGCACCGGGGATCGGTTCATGTCCCTGTGCAAATCCGGCCAGATCCTCAACTGCTGCCATCCCAACGCCCTGATGACGCTGAAAGAGTACCTGGTGGACTACGCGTCCCCGGAGACCCGGGCCATCGGGGAGGCGCTCATCGCCCGGGAGATCGAGCGGGTGCCCAATGAGAAAGTCCGCGCCATCGCCCGGGACAACCTGGAGAAGATCGAGCAGGGCGTGCGGGACTTCCGCTTCTGAGAGGGGGCAGACGCAGTGAGTCTGAATCAGACGCCGTCCGGCGAGCGGATCCACATCGGGTTCTTCGGCCGCCGCAACGCCGGGAAATCCAGCCTGGTCAACGCCGTCACCGGGCAGAATCTGGCCATTGTGTCCGAGGTGGCGGGCACCACCACTGACCCGGTGTACAAGGCGATGGAGCTGCTGCCGCTGGGCCCGGTGACCATCATCGACACCGCCGGCCTGGACGATCAGGGCGAGCTGGGGGAACTGCGGGTGAAGAAGACCCGCCAGGTGCTCAACAAGACGGACATCGCCATCCTGGTGGTGGACGCGCAGACCGGCATGACGCCGGAGGACGGCAGGCTGCTGCGTGCTATCCGGGACAGAAACATCCCCTGCCTGACGGTGATGAACAAGTGCGATCAGGCGGATGTGCCCGGGGGCGACCTGTGCGTCAGCGCCCTAACCGGCCGGAACATCCGTGAGCTGAAAGAGCGCATCGCCGCCCTGGCCAGGCCGGACGAAGATCAGCGCCATCTGCTGGACGGCCTGCTGAAAGCCGGCGATGTGGCGGTTCTTGTGGTTCCCATCGATTCCGCCGCGCCCAGGGGGCGCCTGATCCTGCCTCAGCAGCAGGTTATCCGTGCGGCCCTGGAGCTGGGAGCCGCCTCCGTGGTGGTGCGGGAGAGCGAGCTGGCGGACGCCCTGACCCGGCTGAAAGAGCCGCCCGCCGCGGTGATCACGGACTCCCAGGCGTTCGGAAAGGTGTCGAAGATTGTGCCCGCGTCCGTGCCGCTGACCTCATTCTCCATCCTGTTCGCCCGGTACAAGGGGGATCTGGCGCTGACGGTGGCGGGGGTGCGGGCGCTGGACACCGTCAGGGACGGGGACCGGATCCTGATCTCCGAGGGCTGCACACACCACCGCCAGTGCGACGACATCGGCACGGTCAAACTGCCCGGCTGGATCCGGGAGTACACCGGGGCGAATCCGGAGTTCTGCTTCACCTCGGGCACCGAGTTTCCCGGGGATCTCTCCGGCTACCACATGATCGTCCACTGCGGCGCGTGCATGCTCAACGCCAGGGAGATGCGCTACCGCCAGCGGTGCGCGGTGGACAGCGGCGTGCCGATCACCAACTACGGCATCACCATCGCGTACACCCACGGCATCCTGCCGAGAACCGTGGCGCCGTTCCCGGACATCGCCGCGCTGCTGCGGGAGGACTGAGACACCCGAAAAAGCGGGGGCGGATCACGCCAGAACATGGCGCGGTTCGTCCCCGCTTTCGGTTTCCCGGCTCCTGTTCCCCGGCCGCACCCCCGCCGGGAGGTTGCGCTTTTCCCGGAAACGGCTGGAATATTTACATTTTGTTTACGAAAGGTTTCTTGACGGTTACGCCGGAACGGTCTATCATATCCGTGTAGAGTTCCCACCACGCCCGTCGACGCAGCACACCTGGCTCGATCCGGGGGAGTCCCGAAGAAGGGGGCGGCAGTTTGTTCCGCAATTTTATCTCGAGCGTCATGACCGGACGGTACGGCTTCGATCAGCTGTCACTGTTTATTCTGGCGGTGTATCTGCTGCTGTACTTCGTCAGCGCCATTCTCCGGCTGAGGATTTTGCGCCTGGCGGCCACGCTTCTGCTTTTGTGGGGCGTCTTCCGCTTCCTGTCCCGGAACATCCCGAAGCGCCGTGCGGAGAACGCCGCCTTTCTGAAAGTCGCGGGCCCCGCGCTCAGCTGGTTCCGGATGCGCCGCACCGCCAGCAGGGACAAGGAACACTGCTACTTCACCTGCCCCAACTGCAGGCAGCAGCTCAGAGTGCCCAGAGGAAAGGGCAAAATCCATGTCACCTGCCGCAACTGCGGCACGGTATTTGAAAAAGAGACCTGAAAACAGCGCCCACGCCGGTGGTTCCGGCGCAGGCGCTGTTTTTTACTCTTCCCAGGGGAAGCGGAACGCCATGTTCAGGCTGTCCCGGACAGCGGACAGCTCTTTCTGTACCGCCTCGTTGATCTCCAGACCGTCCTTTCTGGCCAGTGAGGTGAGGTATTCTTTCTCCCCGGCCGTGTAGATGCGCTCGTATCCCGGCGCCTTTTCGCTGGTGCGCAGGGCGCGGCAGATATCTCCCGCCGTCTTCCGGAAAGTATCCAGACCCATGAAGAACTCCGGGTTGATGACGAAGAAGAAATGGCCCAGGTGGTACATCCGCGGACTGCCGTCCGGCCCGACGCCGGTGAGCGCCTTCATGAACGGGCCGCCGGCGAGGGCCGCGGAGAGGATCTCCACCACCGCCGCGTACCCGTAGCCCTTGTATCCGCACATCTCATCGCCGGGCCCGCCGCCCAGGGGCGCCAGCGCGGCGCTGCCGTCCGTCAGGGCTTTCAGAATGGCCTCGGAGTCCGTGAGTTCGCCGCCGTCCCGGGAGACCACCATGCCCGCCGGCGTGTCCCTGCCGATGCGGGCGTAGTACTCGATTTTTCCCCGCTGGACGATGGAGGTGGCGCAGTCCAGGCAGAAAGGGAACTCCTCGTCCGTGGGCATGGCGAAAGTCAGCGGATTCGTCCCCATCATGTTCTCCACCCCGAAAGTAGGCGCGATGGACGGGCGGGCGTTCGTACCGGTGATGCCGATGAGACCCTGGCTGCTGGCCATGGTGGCCCAGTAGCCCGCGATGCCGTAGTGCGTGGAGTTGAAGATGGTGCCGCCCGCCATGCCGACCGTCTTCGCTTTCCCGATGAGCAGCTCCATCATCCTGTGGCTGGCCACCATGCCCATGCCGTCGTGGGCGTCCATGACCACGGTGGTGGGGGTGTCTTTCACGATCTCAAGCTCCGTCACCGGCTTCAGGGTGCCTTTCACAATGCGGTCGATGTAGATGGGTTTGAACCGGTTGACCCCGTGGCTCTCGATGCCCCGGCGATCCGCCTCCAGCAGCACATCCGCGCAGATGGCCGCGTCGTCCGGCGGGACGCCGTAGCCGGTGAACGCGTCGGTCAGAAAGCGGCGCAGAGGCGCCCATTCCATAAAACAGCCTGCCATGTCTGTTCCTCCTTGCATGATTTGTACGCGTCCGCTCCAGACGGGCGGACGGCGGGAAAGCGGATGAGTCCCGGCTCAGGACAGCCGCGCCAGCCGATCCAGCACAGCGGTAAACCAGTCGGGCAGGGGACATTCCACGGTGACACGCTCCCCTGTGGCGGGATGCAGAAAAGACAGGCGCCGTGCGTGGAGACACTGGCCGGCCAGGCCGGGCCAGGGCTTTCTGGCGCCGTACACCGTGTCGCCCAGCAGCGGGTGCCCGATGGAGGCCATGTGCACCCGGATCTGATGCGTGCGGCCCGTCTCCAGCCGGCACTGGACATGGGTATAGCCGGGATAGCGGCACAGCACGCTCCAGTGGGTGACCGCCTCGCGCCCGTTCTGCCAGTCCACGGCCATTTTCTTTCGATCCGTGCGGCTGCGTCCGATGGGCGCGCGGATGGTGCCGCTGTCCTCTTTCAGGGCACCCACGCACACCGCCTCATACTCCCGGTACAGGGTGTGATCCCGGATCTGCTCCGCCAGCGCCAGGTGCGCCCTGTCGTTCTTGGCCGCGATGATCAGGCCGCTGGTGTCCCGGTCAATGCGGTGCACAATGCCGGGCCGCAGTTCCCCGTTGATCCCGGACAGCGAGCCGCCGCAGTGGTACAGAAGGGCGTTGACCAGGGTGCCGTCCGGGTGCCCCGCGGCGGGATGCACCACCATACCCACCGGTTTGTTGACTACGATGACATCCCCGTCCTCATAGACCACATCCAGGGGGATATCCTGCGCCACGGCCGCCACGGGCTCCGGCTCCGGGAGATCCACCACGACGGCGGCGCCCAGAGGCAGCTTCTCGCTCTTCCTCACCGGCACCCCGTCCCGGGTGACCCGGCCGGCATCCAGCAGATGCTGGGCGCCGGAGCGGGACATTCCGTCCAGCGACCGCGCCAGGAACTGATCGCAGCGCTCCCCGTCCCGGTCAGCGGTCAGCGTCAGGGGCGTCGTTCCCTCCATGCTCAGCGCTCTCCTTCCTCTCCAGTCTGTCATGGAAAAACGCGAAATAGACGCAGAACGCGATTCCGCCGCACACCACGCACATATCCGCCACATTGAACACGGCGAAATTCATGAACAGCACCTGGAACATGTCGGTGACATAGCCGATGAAGACCCGGTCAATGAGGTTGCCCACGGCGCCGGCCAGAACCAGCGCCAGGGAGACCCGCCCGAAAGGATGCCGGAACACCGGCTTCCACAGCAGAAAGGCCACGCCGGCCGCCACCAGCGCGGAGACCAGGGCCAGCACCCAGGTGTGCCCCTCAAACAGGGAGAACGCCGCGCCGGTATTCCGGACATAGGTCAGCTGCACGATATGGGGCAAAAACGGGACAGCCCCTTGCAGGGGAATGTAGGTTCTGACCAGAAATTTGACCAGCTGATCCAGCGCGATGAGCGCGATGACGAGAATGGCATAGGGCATGAGTCCATCCCTCCGTGAGCGGAATGCCGCGAACAGGCTGGGGGTATTATACCACCCCGGCGGCGGGGACTCAAGGGCGCCCGTCCAAATCCGGCGTGGCGAAATACCAATAAAAAATTTGTTCCGATCGCCAGAAAAGTCCGGTTTATGGGACTGATAAGGGGGTATACTCTGGTCAGATTAAGAAAAAGGAGGCCGCCGGAGATGAGCGATATGTATTTCAACGACCGCGGGTCTGCTTCCCGCCCTGACAATGTGATCGATCTGGCACAGTACCGGAGGAGTCTGTCCGGCAGGACGGAGGCACCGGACGCGTACGAGACGGCAGCGGAACCCGGGGAGTCCAGGAACCGCCGCCTGGAAGAGCGGCAGTACTGGCGCACCATGGTGCTGGAGGGGATCTCCACCGCCGCGGTGCTGGCGGTCACGGTGCTGATCACCATTCAGTTTCTGGGCTGAGAGCGGCGGGAGGCCCGCCGCCCGTCCCCGGCAGCAGCGGGGAGGTTCTTTTGTGCAGTCACCCCGGCGTTTCGGCCGGGCAGGGAGGGAGAAAGTCATGTTCCTGGTCATCGTGGTCATCATTGCCGTGTTATACGAGCTTCTGAAGCTGTCCAGGTAGGCGGCAGAAACCGGGCGCCGGGCAGGTCAGCGGCCTGTCTGTGCGCACACGATCCCGGGGTTGTCCCCCCGGAACCTGTGATGTCAGAACTGCCGCGGGCGCACCTGACATCGCAGCGGAACACGCGGAAAGCCAATGGCAATTTCTGCCGGCAGCAGGGAATCATGAGAGCGAAAACAGACAGCCGCACGGTGCTCTCCGCTCCGGCAGAGGGAAGGACGGGAGGTATGGATGAATGGAACAGAAAAAAATGAGGCTCCCCGTTGGGATCAACGATTTTGCGCAGATTCGCACGGAGAATTACTACTATGTGGACAAGACCAGTCTGATCCGGGATTTGCTGAGACTGCCCAGCAAGGTCACGCTGTTTGCCCGCCCCCACCATTTCGGCTTAACCCTGAATTTGAGTATGCTGGAGCATTTCTTCTCGCCGGGCGGGGATAAGACCATCTTTGACGGCCTTGAGATTTCGAAAGAGAAAGATCTCTGCGAGAAATACATGGGGAAGTACCCGGTGATCTCCCTCTCCATGAAAGAGATTGGCGGCGAGACCTATGAGGAGGCGTACCGGAAAGCGGCAGATTTGATTGTCTCAACCGCGGAGAAGTTCCGGTTTCTTCTCGACAGCGAAAAACTGAGTGACCTCGATAGAAAAGATTACAGGGATCTTCTCGACAGGCACATGGATTCGACCACTCTGAGAGGGAGTCTGGAAAGGCTGACAGACTTTCTGGCAAAGCACTTTGGGAAAGACGCGATTGTGCTGATCGACGAGTATGACGCCCCGCTGATAGAGGCAGTCACCCATGGGTATCACAGTCGGATGATGTCCCTGATCGCAAGCCTGCTCGGCGCGGTTTTAAAATCCAACTACAGCCTGGAGTTCGCTGTGCTGACCGGACGCGTGCAGATTATCGAAGAGTGCCTGTTCTCAAACCTGAATAACTGGATTCTCCGCCCTGTCAGCGACAAATCTTCCGCAGGGTATTTCGGGTTTACGGAGGAAGAGGTCGAGAAGCTCTTCTCGTATTACGGCTGTTCAGACCGCTGTGATACGGCAGGGAAATGGTACGGCGGGTACCAGTTTGGGAATACCGAAATATTCTGCCCGCGGGATGTGGTGACCTACTGCAGCGCACTCCTGGACAACCCGGCCGCGCAGCCGCAGAATTACTGGACCAATGACAGCGAAGAAAGCGGGATCAGGCGCTTTGTGGAATCGTACGGCTGGAAGAGAGAATCTCAGATTGAGAAACTGATTGCGGGAGAGACCATCGTAGAGGAGATCGATGAGGGCCTCACCTGCACCGAAATATGCGATCCATATCGTGCCTGGAGCATGGTCTTCGCGGCCGGGTATGTGACACAGCGCGGAGAGGAAAGTGTATGGGGCAGGCGGCTGGCCATCCCGAATCTGGAGATGCGGGATGTCTTTGAGAGGCAGATGCTGCGGCGCTTCGAGGAGGAACTGCGTGCGGATCCGGACATCCTGAACCGGTTTCATACGGTGCTGCTCTCAGGCAACACAGATGAGGTGAAAGAACTCTTTAAAACATATCTGGGGGTGTCTTCCAGTCTCCTTGGCATCGCGCCGAACCGCCTGAAGCAGAACTTCTACGACAGACTGCTCACCGTTCTGAACACGGACGACCGCTGGCGCGTGAAATCCAGCCGCGAGGACGGAGACGACACCGCGGAGATCCTTGCGGTTTCCGGGGACGGGAGAACCGGGATTGTCTTCGGGATGAAATACGCGCAGGACGGCGATCTGAAACAGGCCTGCCGGGATGCGCTGTCACAGATGGAATGTTTCCAGTCCGCGGACGCATTCCAGGATGACGGAGTGGAAACCGTTCTGAAATACGCGGTCGGGTGCTATCAGGATCGCTGCGAAGTCCTGCCGGGGTGAGCGCGTGAGGAAGAGAACCGGAGAGCCGCTTCCACGCGGCTCGCCGGTTCTTTCCCGGATCAGCCGATCTGCTGCCGCGGGGGGAGTGGCCGGGCGCGAATTTTTCCCCCGGGAATTGTAAATCACGGCAGGGGGGACTATAATACGGTCAGGAGCCGTGTTCCGGGCAAAATGCCGCCGCACGGGAGCGGTTCGGGGGAAAGGAGAGACAGAGATGGAAAACAGACTGTTCACGAACGCCCATATTCTGGCCTGGCTGCAGTATTTCGCGGACAACGCGCCGGTAGACCTGGAGAAAGTCAAGCTTCTGGATATCACGAGGAAGAACAAGAACCTGATCCCCACGGTGGAATCCAATTCCTCCGTCCTGGTGTTTACCGAGGCGGGCCACCCGGATATCTTCTACCGCATGTGGAACGCCGGGCTGGGCGAATGCGATGTCTGGTACAACGAGGGGTCTGACCCCGTCGGCGAGATCAAGCACGATAAGCTGAAAGATATGATCAACCGGGGCATCAACGCGTCTGCCGGCATGCTGATCCTCAACCCCAGCGCCCGGTCAACCTATAAGATTGGGATGGAGAATTCCAACTTTTCCCGGGGATCCATCCACTATGTCGGCAGCGAGATCCGTGCGGTCATCCTGAACAAGATGCATCTGGCCCTGGGGGATACCGTGTGCATTATCAGCGGCGAGTCCATCGCGGTGGAGTCCGCCCTGATTGCCGCCGAGGGCACCGTGATCGCCGTGGAGTACAACCAGAATGACCGCCATACCATGGAGGAGAATGTCCAGCAGTTCGGGTTGAACAACATTGTCATTGTGGATCATGTGGACAGGGAGACCATGGCCGGGCTGCCCAGACCGTCTCTGTGCATGCTGGTGGCATCCGCCAGCATGGAGCAGGAGATCGAGTGCATGCTCGAGCTGAACCCGCATATGGAGTTTGTCATCTACACCCTGGATTTCCGCTGTGCCGCGGGGATTCCGGATATGTTCCGGCGCTACGGCATCGGGGAGACCGAGGTCATCCAGATCTCCGTCTCCAAGCTGACGCCCAAAAACACTTTCGATACAGAACCTGCGCCGTGGCTGATCTACGGCCGGGCGTAATCGCGGCCGGCATTGCGGGAGGGCGGCAGGTCAGAGGGGTGAAATGTTTGATCTCAGAAGCTTCGATGAATACAGGGAAGACAACCGCTACGAGGTCAAAACAGCGGCCGGAAACCTCCCCGAGTCGCTCTGGGACACCTACTCGGCCTTCGCGAACAGCTACGGCGGCGTCATCATACTCGGCGTAAAAGAGCGCCCGGACGGCTCATGGCACACGACCGGATGGAAAGACCCGGCAAAGCAGCAAAAACAGTTCTGGGACACGATCAACAAACAGGGCCAGGATCAGCATCAACCTGCTGACAGAAAAGGATGTGGAGCGGTTCGAGGCAGATGGCGACACCATCATGGTCATCCATGTCCCCATGGCGGCAAGGGAGCAGCGCCCGGTCTACATCAACAATGACCTGATGGGCGGTACCTTTCGGCGCAATGGAGAGGGCGACTATCACTGCACATCCGCGCAGATCAAGGCGATGCTGCGCGACCAGACTGAGGACACGGCGGATATGGCTGTGCTGGACGATTTTTCGCTGGAAGAATTGAATCAGGAGACAATTCAGGGCTACCGAAACCGGCATCGGACGCTGAGAGCAGGGCATCCTTTTGAACGCCAGAGCAATGCGGAGTATTTGCGGAGTATCGGCGCGGCGGCGTGGTCAGGAGAAGATGGAAAACTGCACCCGACAGCGGCCGGCTTACTGATGTTCGGCGAGGAATACAACATCGTCCGGCGGTTTCCGGACTATTTTCTGGATTACCAGGAGACACTCGACCCGGCCATCCGCTGGACGGATCGCCTCCAGTCCAGTTCCGGAGAGTGGTCCGGCAACCTGTGCGATTTCTATTTCCGGGTGTACAACAAGATCATCAAAGAGGTCAAAGTGCCGTTCAGGATGGTGGGCGGCGATCGGATTGACGACACCCCGGTTCACAAAGCACTGCGCGAGGCGCTGGCAAACTGTCTGGTCAATGCGGATTTCCTCGGAACCTGCGGCGTGGTGATCCGCAAAAAGCAGGACAGGCTGATCCTTGAAAATCCGGGATATATCCGAACGGGAAAAGTGCAGATGCGTCGGGGCGGCGTTTCCGACCCGCGCAACAGAGCGCTGATGAAAATGTTTAACCTGATCAATATCGGGGAACGCGCCGGCAGCGGGGTGCCGAATATCTTCGGGGTCTGGCAGGACGAAGGATGGGAAGAGCCTGTAATCAGGGAGCAGTTCAATCCGGATCGGACAATTCTGGAGCTCACCTTCCAGAGGAAAATATCGGAAAAAAGGTTCGATAGAAAAGATCCGATAAAAAAGATCCGATAAAAAGATCCGATAAAAAGATCCGATAAAAAGATCACGAAGAAGACACGGGAATACTACGAGCTCGTTCTTTCTACAATGCAGCCGGGTGTCTGGTATAAGGCATCTGACTTTTCCGGTGTGCTGCCTGTCGGAGCCCGCCGGATTCAGGCCATTTTGTCCGAGTTGGGGGGTCTTGGAGAAATAGAAAGTACCGGCGGGAACAAAGGAAAAAAGTACAGACGGATCACCAGTTGACCTGCTCCCGCCATGCGCGATTGAGGGAGCAGGTCAATGCCCAGTCTGGCCTCTGTCATGTTTACGCGGCCCCGGGTTTGTTCCTGCTTCCCCCGGGACGCCCCGGTTTTCTCCCGGGCGGCTCTGCCGGCTCTGTCAGCAATCCCGAATCCCGGAGAATCTTCGTGTGGGGCGGGTTCCTCCTGACCAGCCGCTTTCCTGAAGACGGGCCTTTTTCGCTCCGGTCAGCGCGGACAGGATCTCCCCGCAGGTGTGATCCCGGAGCGGGTTTGCCCTGCCAGATTCCCGGATCGGGCGGAATGTCAAAAGAGCGGAGAGGAAGTCGCAAAACC
This sequence comes from uncultured Oscillospiraceae bacterium, assembly GCA_964422185.1. GTDB lineage: Bacteria > Bacillota > Clostridia > Oscillospirales > Oscillospiraceae > CALXCT01. The sequence goes on along the minus strand of CAYRAG010000005.1, from coordinate 22,506 downwards.
CGCTGCCGATGACACCGTCGTTGTTCTGCGCACGGTTCTCGTCGCATTCGCACGCGGATTGGCAAAACCGCATGACGGGCGCAGTCTCCCGAAGGCTCTGTACGCCGTTTCGGGAGGAAGGCCAGGGTCGCAGGCAGGTACGGTTGTGCGGTGAGGATGCCCGGCGCAGGATTGTCACGGGCCGTCTGAATTTTTCCGTTGACAACCGCGGGGGCGGGAAGTATAATGGCACAAATTGCAAAAGCAGAAAGATGAGGATGGAGACAGTAGGATCTGACCGACAGTCTCAGCGAGCCGGGGAGGGTGTAAGCCCGGTATCAGTAGGTCTTATCTGAATATCACTCCGGAGTCGCAGGCCGAACCGCGTTCGCGCAGTAGGTGTCGCCGGTTTTCCCCGTTACAGGAAGCGTGTATGTCAGTACACAGTAACAGGTGGTGCAGCGGCCGTTTTATGAGCGTCCGTCCTATTACGGGACGGGCGCCTGTTTTTTTCGTGCCGGGCAGCAAGGAGGTAAACAGTTTGGATAAAGAGATGGTGGAGATCCGCTGGCATGGCCGGGGCGGCCAGGGGGCGAAGACAGCCTGCCTGCTGCTGGCTGACGCGGCCTACATGGCGGGCAAATATGTGCAGGGCTTCCCGGAGTACGGCCCTGAGCGGATGGGTGCGCCCATCACGGCGTACAACCGGATCAGCGAGACCCGGTGTACGGTGCACTCTAATATCTACAAGCCGGATTATGTCGTGGTGGTGGACGAGTCCCTGCTGCGCACCGTGGATGTGACGCAGGGCCTGAACCCGGAGGGCGCCGTGATTATCAATACGCCGAAAGCGCCGGAGGAGACAAGGCCGCTGCTGCGGGGCTGGAGCGGCGCGATCTACACGATCGACGCCCGCAGGGTGTCCGAGGAGTGCCTGGGCCGCTACTTCCCCAACACGCCCATGCTGGCCGCAGTGGTGGAGGTCAGCAAGGTGCTGGAGCCGGAGCGGTTCCTGTCGGATATGGCGGCGAGTTTCCGCCACAAGTTTGCGACGAAGCCCCAGGTGGTTAAGGGGAATCTGGACTGCCTGGCGAAGGCGATGAAGGAGGTGCGGGGCGCATGATCCGCAAGGCACGCGATATCGATGAACAGACTCCGTGGCAGGAGATGACGCTGGGCGGCGAGATCAGCGAGCCGGCGACCTCCCTGTATGTGCGGACCGGCGAGTGGCGCTCGGACGCCCCGGTGTGGGACGCGGCGAAGTGCAAGCAGTGCCTGCTGTGCGTGCCGTACTGCCCGGACTCCTCCATCCCCGTGGTGGACGGGTACCGCTCGGATTTCGACTATGACCACTGCAAGGGCTGCGGAATCTGCTGGAAGGTATGCCCCTTCCACGCCATCCAGATGAGGAAGGAGGGAGAGGAATGAGCATCCGTGAACGCATGAGCGGCAATGAGGCGGTGGCGCACGCCATGCGGCAGATCAACCCGGATGTGTTCGCCGCGTTCCCCATCACCCCCTCTACGGAGATCCCCCAGTACTTCGCCCAGTTTGTGGCGGACGGGGAAGTGGACACGGAGTATGTCACCGTGGAGTCGGAGCACTCGTCCATGTCCACCTGCATCGGCGCGGAGGCCGCCGGCGCACGGGCGGTGACCGCCACCTCCTCCTGCGGCCTGGCGTATATGTATGAGATGCTGTATGTGGCCGCGTCCGCGCGTCTGCCCATCACCCTGGCGGTGGTGAACCGGGCGCTCACCGGCCCCATCAATATCAACAACGACCACTCGGACTCCATGGGCGCCCGGGATACCGGCTGGCTGCAGATCTACGCGGAGAACAACCAGGAGGTCTATGACAACTACCTCCAGGCCATGCGCATTGCGGAGGATCCCTCCGTGCGGCTGCCCATCATGATCTGCCAGGACGGATTTATCACCTCCCACGCCGTGGAGAACATCCTGCTGGAGGACGACGAGGCGGTACGGAAGTTCGTCGGGGAGTACCGCCCGGAGAACTACCTGCTCAAGCACGACAACCCCCTGGCGGTCGGGCCCTACGATGTATGCCCCTACTATATGGAGCACAAGATGCAGCAGGCGCTGGGCATGGAGAATGCCCGGGAGGTCATCCTGAAAGTGGCCGCCGACTTCAAACAGACTTTCGGCCGGGAGTACGGCTTCCTTGAGGAATACCGCATGGAGGACGCGGAGGCCGCCATTGTGCTTATCGGTTCCACCGCCGGCACCGCCAGGGCCTGTGTCGACCGGCTGCGCGCGGAGGGGCACAGGGTGGGCCTGGTCAAGGTGCGGGTGTTCCGCCCCTTCCCCGGCCCGGAGCTGGCTGCCGCCCTGTCCCGTGCGAAAGCGGTGGCGGTCATGGACAAGAGCGAGGGCTTCTCCGCGTGCGGCGGCCCGCTGTTTGCCGAGACCCGCTCCGCCTGCTATGACCTGCCGGAGCATCCCATGATGATCGATGTGGTGTACGGCCTGGGCGGCCGGGACTGCGCCGTAGAGGATGTGGAGCGGGTGTACCGCCACCTGCTGGACATGATCCGCACGGGGGAGCAGGGCCCGATCTATCTGCATATGGGCCAGCGCAGCAATCAGAAGGAGGTGCTGTAACATGCCGGTCTCTTCCTATAATTACAAGCAGGAGCTGTCCAAGCCGGAGCGGTTCGTGGGCGGACACCGCCTGTGCGCCGGCTGCGGCGCCGGCATCGCCTGCCGGGCCATCACCCGCGCCCTGGACGAGGGGGACAGGGCGGTGATCTGCAACGCCACCGGGTGCCTGGAGGTCTCCTCTTTCCTGTATCCCTACACCTCCTGGACGGACTCCTACATCCATTCCGCGTTTGAGAACGCCGCCGCCACCTGCGGCGGGGTGGAGGCGGCCTACCGGGTGCTGAAGCGGAAGGGCAGGATTGACGACAGCTACAAGTTTCTGACCATCGGCGGAGACGGCGGCACCTACGATATCGGCCTGCAGTCTCTGTCCGGCGCCATGGAGCGCGGCCATGACATGGTGTACTTCTGCTATGACAACGAGGCGTACATGAACACCGGCGTGCAGCGCTCCTCCGCCACCCCCAGATTCGCGGACGCGACGACCACGCCCTGCGGCAAGGCGTCTCAGGGGAAAGTGCAGGAGAAGAAGGATCTCACCATGATTCTCGCCGCCCATAATATCCCCTACGCCGCCCAGACCACTTTTCTGGGGAATATGAAGGATCTGCATCAGAAGGCGCGCCGCGCCATCTACACGCCCGGCCCCGCCTTTGTCAATATCCTGGCGCCCTGCCCCAGGGGCTGGCAGTACTCCCCGGAGATGCTGCCGGAGATCTGCCGCATGGCGGTGGAGACCTGTGTCTGGCCGCTGTACGAGGTGATTGACGGCACCTGGCGGCTGAACTATGTGCCGAAGAAAAAGCTCCCCGTCACGGAGTTCATGAAGCTCCAGGGGAGATTCAGGCACTGCTTCCAGCCGGGCAACGAGTGGACGCTGGAGTCCGCCCAGCAGTATGTGGATCAGAAATGGGAGGAACTGCTGGCCAGGTGCGAGTGAGGTTCGCGGCGGCAGTCCCTGTGCGGTGCGGGGAGACCCCGTGCGGCGGAATATCAGCAGTACAGGGCGGCGGAGAGAGGGCGCGTCAGTGCGCCCCCGCTCCGCCGCCCCGGGCATGCCCGGAGACGGGACGAACCGTCGCGGCGTTCGGGAAAACCGCGGCGATCCCCTTGCCATTTCCGGCATCATCGCGTATCATAGCCCAGGCACCTTGCCTCTGCGGACAGCCGCGGGGACAGGGTTATTGGCATTTCCACACCATCGTGAGTTTTGAGGTGGCCTATGAATCAGATCCTGTCTATCCTGCAGCATGTCCCGGAGTTTGCGCAGCTCACGGCCGCCATGGAGGGCGGCGCCTGCCCCGCGGCGGTGACCGGCCTGGCCAGTGTGCACCGGGCGCATTTCGCGGCGGGCCTGCACCAGTTCGGAGATCGGCCGGTGGTGCTCATCTGCTCGGACGAGATGGAGGCCCGGCAGCTGGCGGACGACCTGGCGGCGCTTCTGGGAGACAGGCCCGCCCTGCTCCCGGCGCGGGAGTTTACGCTGCGGGACGCGTCCGCCGTGTCCCACCAGTGGGAGCATCAGCGGCTGGCGCTGCTCAGCGGCATGGCCCGGGGAGAGGTTCCGGTGGTCGTGGCCACCATCGAGAGCCTGCTTCAGCGCACCATGCCGCCGGAGCTGCTGGCGGGAACCTCCCGGCGGCTGTCAGTGGGGGACAATGTGGAGATCGGGGTCATCGCCGATTCGCTGACCGCCGGCGGCTACAGCCGCTGCGACCAGGTGGAGGGAGCCGGGCAGTTTGCCGTGCGCGGCGGCATCCTGGATTTCTTCTCCCCGGACGCGGAGCGGCCCGTGCGCGTGGAGTTCTTCGGGGATGAGATTGACTCCATGGGATTCTTTGACCCCATTACCCAGCGCCGGGTGGAGAATGTGGAGTCCGTGTGCCTCCTGCCGGCCGGCGAGGTGCTGCCGCACCTGGCGCCCGGCGGGGTGGCCGGGCTGGTGGAGGCCATCGGAAAGCTGAAAAAAGGGGCAAAGCCGGAGCTGAAGACCGTCCTGGAGCGGGACGCGGACATCCTCGGCGGCGGGAACAGCCTCCCCGCCATCGACCGGTACCTCCCCCTGATTTACCCGGAGATGACGACCGCGATCCACTACCTGCCCAAAGACGCCGTGGTGGTGTTCTCCGAGAGCAGCCGCGTGACGGAGCGGGCGAAAAACTACGCCTGGCAGATTGAGGAGGACAGCAAAGCCCTGCTGGAGGAGGGGGAGCTGGCGCCCCGGTGCGCGGAGCTGATTGCGCCGTATGAGAAGCTGGCGAGCCTGCTGGAGGACTGGCCGGTGGTCTATCTGGATCCGTTCGCCGTCTCGTTTTATCCCATCCAGCCGCGCACGCTGCTGACGGTGGCGGCGAAGCAGCTGCCGTCCTACGGCACCAGCCTGGAGACGGCGGTGTCCGACCTGACGCACTACCAGAAAGAGGGAAACGGCGTGGTGGTTCTGTGCGTCGGGGAGCAGCGGGCTCTGGATCTCCAGGCGCAGCTGCGTGCGCGGAAAGTGCCCTCCGCGGTGGATTTCCGGCTGTCCCGGCTGCCGGAGCAGGGGGAGATCTTCCTGACGGTGGGCACGCTGTCCGCCGGGATGGAGTATCCCGCCGCCCGCCTGGCGGTGGTGACGGAGGGCAGGAGAGCCGCGGCCCGGAAGCCCCGGAGAAAGAGAAGCGAGAGCGCCCGGCAGGAGATGAAGAGCTTCATCGACCTGACCCCGGGCAGCCTGGTGATTCACGAGAACTACGGACTGGGGCGGTTTTTGGGGATCGTGAAGATGAATGTGGATCGGGTGGAGAAGGACTTCATCAAGATCGCCTATGCCGGATCGGATGTGCTCTATGTCCCCGTCACGCAGCTGGATCTGATCTCGAAGTATATCGGCTCGGACGAGGAGTCCCAGGAGAGCAGGAGCCTGGCCAGGCTGGGCACCGGCGACTGGGAAAAGGTGAAAGGCCGCACCCGGAAAGCGGTGAAGGATCTGGCCAGGGGGCTCATCGCCCTGTACGCGGAGCGGCAGAGCCAGCCGGGCTACGCGTTCCCCCCGGACACCCCCTGGCAGCGGGAGTTTGAGGAGGACTTCGAATACACGGAGACGGACGATCAGCTGCGGTGCGCGGAGGAGATCAAGCGGGACATGGAGCGCCCGATCCCCATGGATCGCCTGCTGTGCGGCGATGTGGGCTACGGAAAGACGGAAGTGGCGTTCCGCGCCGTGATGAAGTGCATTCTGGACGGCAAGCAGGCGGCGATTCTGGTGCCCACGACGATTCTGGCGCGGCAGCACTACCTGTCCGCGCTGCAGCGGTTTTCGAAGTTCCCGGTGAACATTGAGATGGCCAGCCGGTTCCGCACCCCCGCCCAGATGCAGGAGATTCTCCGCAAGGTGGAGGAGGGCTCCATCGACCTTCTCATCGGCACGCACCGCCTGCTGCAGAAAGATGTGCAGTTTAAGGATCTGGGGCTGCTGGTCGTGGATGAGGAGCAGCGGTTCGGCGTGACGCACAAGGAGCGCCTGAAGATGATGACCAGGCAGGTGGATGTGCTGACGCTGTCCGCCACGCCGATTCCCCGGACGCTGAACATGGCCATGACCGGCATCCGGGACATGTCCATTATCGAGGAGCCCCCGGGAGACCGGCAGCCGGTGCAGACCTATGTGCTGGAGCACAACTGGTCTGTGCTCGCGGACGCCATGCGCCGGGAGCTGGAGCGGGGCGGGCAGGTGTACTATCTCCACAACAGGGTGGAGACCATCGCCCGCTGTGCCGCACGGGTTCAGGAGATCCTGGGGGATCAGGTTTCCGTGGGGATTGCCCACGGCAGGATGGCGCAGGCGGAGATCGACGATGTCATGAGCCGCATGACGGACAATGAGATCTCCGTACTGGTATGCACCACGATCATTGAGACGGGCATTGACCTGCCCAATGTGAACACGCTGATCATTGAGGACGCGGATCGGCTCGGCCTGGCCCAGATCCATCAGATCAGAGGACGGGTCGGCAGATCCAGCCGGCGGGCGTACGCGTATCTGACCTATCGGCAGGGCAAAATCATCTCCGAGGTGGCGGCGAAGCGGCTGTCCGCCATTCAGGAGTTCGCGGAGTTCGGCTCCGGATTCAAGATCGCCATGCGGGATCTGGAGATCCGGGGCGCCGGGAACCTGCTGGGGCCGGAGCAGTCCGGCTTCATGATGAGCGTGGGCTACGACCTGTACCTGAAGCTGCTGGAGGAGGCGGTGCAGGAGGAGCGCGGGGAGCCGGTGGCCGAGACGACGGAGTGCTCCGCGGATCTCAGCGTGTCCGCCAATATTCCCGACCGGTATGTGCCGTCCATGGAGCAGCGGATGGATCTCTACCGCCGCATCGCCCGGATCCGGACGGAGGAGGAGTCGGACGACCTGGTGGACGAGATGGTCGACCGGTACGGCGACCCGCCCAGGCCGGTGAACAACCTGCTCTCCATCGCCCTGCTGCGGGCGGCCGCGGGGGATCAGGGCATCGCGGAGATCACGCAGAAAGGCCAGACGGTCAGGCTGCGCCAGGCGCAGCCCGATCTGCGCCGGGTGCTGACGCTGAGCGAGCAGGCCGCCTACCGGGATCGGGTGAAGATCGACGCGGACAAAAAGCCGTGCTTCCTCCTCAAACTGCAGCGGGGGGAGAACTCCCTCCGGGCGGTGCGGAAGCTGGTGGAGGACTACGCCAGAATCCCGAGGTCTCAGGAGAAACCGGGGTAGGCTGCCGCAGAGACAGGCCCCCGGAACGGAAAAATCGCCCCCGGAAGCCGGCAGCCGGCCGGTTTCCGGGGGCGAGACGCATTGATGCGGGGTTCACTTGCCCACGCAGAATCGCGAGAAGATCCGGTCGGTGATGTCCTCCCGGATGGATCGCCCGGTGAGCTCCCCCAGAGCGGACATGGCGTCCTCCACATCCGACAGCACCGCGTCCGGGGTCATGCCGGCCTCCAGTGCCCCGGACGCCCGGTTCAGCGCCTCCCGGGCCCGGGAGGCCGCCTCCATCTGGCGCGCGTTGGTCAGCAGGGCGCCGTCGGCGTCTCCCCCTTCGGGGAAACATTCGGCGATCTTCGCCCTCAAATCATCCAGACCCTGGCCGGTTCTGGCGCTGATCCGCACACGGGGGAGGCCGGCCGCCTGCTCCGGCAGTGCAAAGCGGCGGGGCAGGTCGCACTTGTTCTCCACGAGAATGGCGGGGGCCAGCTCCGAGGCGGTTCGCAGCAGTTCCAGATCCTCTCCGGTCGCACGCTGGGAGGCGTCCGCCACGACGAGAATCAGTTCCGCACGCTCCATGGCGGCCCGGCTGCGTGCGACGCCCAGCCGCTCCGCCTCGTCGTCCGCGTGGCGCAGCCCGGCGGTGTCGATGAGCCGCAGCAGCACTCCGCCGAAGTTCAGCCGCTCCTCCACCGTGTCCCGGGTGGTGCCGGGCAGGGCGGTGACGATGGCGCGGTCGCAGCCCAGAAGCGCGTTGAACAGGGTGGATTTGCCCGCGTTGGGCCGTCCGACGATGGCGCAGGGGATCCCCTCCGTGAGCGCCCTGCCCCGCCGGTAGGTGGCGGTGAGCGCGTCCAGGTCGCCGCAGGCGCGATCCAGCGCGGCGCGGATCTCCTCTGTCTGAAAGGGGTCGATGTCCTCGTCCGGGTAGTCCAGCACGGCGTCGAAGTGGGCGGCCAGATCCACGAGGGTGTCGTAGATGTTCTCAATGCGCCGGGACAGGGCGCCGCCCAGCTGTCCGGCGGCCTGCCGGGCCGCCTGCCGGCTCTGCGCCTCAATGAGGTCGATGACCGCCTCCGCCTGAACCAGATCCATCCTGCCGTTGACAAACGCCCGCCGGGTAAACTCCCCCGGCCCGGCCTGGCGGACGCCCTGGGCGAACAGAGACTCCAGACCCATGGACAATACGACGGGGGAGCCGTGGCACTGCAGTTCCGCCGTGTCCTCTCCCGTATAGCTGCCCGGCCCCCGGGTGACAGTGGCCAGGCACTGATCCAGAACCGCGCCGTCCGGGTCGAGGAGCCGGCCGTAGACCAGCTGCCGATCCGGGCGCTGCGCCATGCAGGGGCCGGAGAAAGGCTGAAAGACCCGGTCAAGCGCCGCGATGGCGCCGGGGCCGGACAGCCGGATGATCCCGATGGCGGACAGCCCGGATCCCGTGGCTACGGCGGCGATGGTGTCGCTCATGGGTGGCGTCGCTCCTTTCCGGGGAAAACGCGGCCGGCTCAGTTTCCCTGAGAACCGGCCGCCTGATTGTAGAGGTTCATGGCGCTGTCCACGCCGCGGGCGAGGATCTCCTCCGCCGCGTCCGCGGCGCGCGCCACCGCCCGGTCAATGACCTGTCTGTCCGGGCCCTGGAGTTTGCTCAGCACCCAGTCCGCCATGTCGTAGTCCGGATGGGGCTTGTCTCCCACGCCCACGCGCACGCGCGGGAACTGGTCGGTGCCCAGGTGCTGGATGATGCTCTTCAGCCCGTTGTGTCCGCCGGCGCTGCCGCCCCGCCGGACACGCAGCCTGCCCAGGGGGAGGGCCACATCGTCCGAGAAGACGAGCACATGATCCGGCGGAATTTTGTAGAAATCCGCCGCGGGCCGCACCGACTCGCCGGACAGATTCATGTAGGTGACGGGCTTCATCAGCAGAACCTGCTGACCCGCCAGAGTGACGGTGTTCGTCAGCGCCTTGAATTTGAGCTTCTGTACCGGGACATTCAGCCGCTCGGCCAGCTCGTCCACGATCAGAAAGCCCACATTGTGCCGGGTATTCTCAAACCGGTCGCCCGGGTTGCCCAGGCCGACCAGCAGCCAGCTCACCCCGGGGGCGGATCGTTTTAAAAACATAAAATCACCTGAAAGACAGGGGCGGAAACAGGCAGATGGCCCGTTTCCGCCCCGCGGTTGCCGCCGACGCAACCGGCAGAGGCGCCGGTTACAGGAAGAGATTGGACACGGAGGTCTCCTCGTGGATGTGCGCGATCGCCTCCGCGAACATGGGAGCCACAGAGAGGTATTTCAGTTTGGGGCAGATCTCAGCCACATCGTCCCTGGGCTGAATGGTGTCCAGGAAGAGCAGCTCCGTCATCTGAGACTGATTAATCCGCTCATAGGCGGAGCCGGACAGCACGCCGTGCGTGGCGCAGGCGGTGACCGACTTCGCGTTGCCGGAGTCTACGAGGGCTTTTGCCGCATGGCACAGGGATCCGGCGGTATCCACCATATCATCCAGCAGGATGACATCCATATCCGTGACATCGCCGATGATATTCATGACCTCGGAACTGTTGGCCTTCTGCCGGCGCTTATCCACGATGGCCATGGGCATGTCCAGCTTCTGGGCGAAAGCCCGGGCCCTGGCTACGCTGCCCACATCCGGCGAGACCACGATGGTCTTGTCATGGTTGTCCGCGAACTTCTCATGGAAGTAGTCCACAAACACAGGGGAGCCCAGCAGATTGTCCACGGGAATATCGAAGAAGCCCTGGATCTGGTTTGCGTGCAGATCCATGGTCAGCACCCGGTTGGCGCCGGCGGTGGTGATCAGATTGGCCACAAGCTTCGCGGAGATGGGATCCCGCGGCTTGGTCTTGCGATCCTGGCGGGCGTAGCCGAAATAGGGGATGACGGCGGTAATGCGTCCGGCGGAGGCGCGCCTGAGTGCGTCAATCATGATCAGCAGTTCCATCAGGTTGTCGTTGACAGGGGAGCAGGTGGACTGGATGACAAACACATCCGAACCGCGGACCGTCTCATAGATGGAGACAAAGTTCTCACCGTCGGAGAAAGCCCCGGTTTCGCACTCTCCCAGCGTGGTGCCCAGACACTTGCAGATATCTTTTGCGAGATTCGGATTGGAACTTCCAGCGAATATTTTCAGATCCCTGCCATTTAAACTCATAGGAAAAACACTCCCTTTCGTGTAGGTGGAGCGGCGCTCCATCCCTGTCCCTCTCTCGTGTGTTTCTGCCTGATTTCCGTGTCAGTGTCTGTGATACTTGGTGAAGCGGCCTGCCGCGCGCCCGTCCTTGTTCACCTGACGGGCCCTCGCGATGGCCAGGGTGTCCTCCGGCACATCCTGGGTGATGGTGGAGCCGGCGGCGGTATACGCGCCGGCGCCCAGGGTGACCGGGGCGACCAGATTGGTGTTGCAGCCAATGAACGCGTAGTCGCCGATGGTGGTGCGGTGCTTGGCCGCGCCGTCGTAGTTGACCGTGACGGTGCCGCAGCCGAAGTTGACGCCCTCGCCCACATCGCTGTCGCCCACATAGGTCAGGTGGGAGATCTTGGTGTCCGGCCCCACATTCGAGTTTTTCAGCTCCACGAAGTCGCCCACTTTCACGCCGGAGCCGACATGGCAGCCGGGGCGGATGTAGGCGTACGGGCCCACCTGGGCGCCGTCGTCCACCGTGCTGTCATAGCACTGCGAACTGTTCACCACCACGCCGGAGCCGATGACGCAGTTGACCAGCATGGTGTTCGGGCCGATCTCGCAGTTGGCCCCGATGGCGGTGGTGCCCCGCAGAATCGTGCCCGGCAGAAGCAGGGTGCCCGCCTCCACGGTGACGCCGTCCTCGATATACACGCTGGAGGGATCCAGCATGATCACGCCTGCCTGCAGCAGACGCTGACGATTTCGATCCAGTGCTGCCGCATCCATGATACCGTCCCTCCCTGAACCGCGCGGCACAGCCGCGCCGCATTTTGCGACACGCGGCTATTATACCAATCAAACCGCAGAATGGAAAGAGCAATCGGGGAAATAACCGATAATATTCAGAAATTCCGGGCCCATGCCATGGAAATTGCAGGCCGGACCGGAAGAGGGCGGGCAGGCCGCGGTGAGCCTGACCTGACGCGTCAGTCGTTGAGGGCCGCGTTCAGTTCTTCCATGCTGTCGTATCCTTTCGCATCGGGGTCTCGCGAGATGCGCCGCGCCTCTGCCATGGCTTCCAGCGTTTCCTCACGGTACCGGGGCAGCTCGACCGCGAACGGCAGTCCGCCGCGGAGCACGCACTGGTGGAGAAACAGATTGACTGCGCCGGACATACTGAGCCTGAGGCGGGAAAAGAGCGCTTCCGCCTGCGCTTTGATCTCCGAATCGATACGAATCTGAGTCGGCGTGGTAGCCATAGAGTCATCTCCTTTCCATGACATGCCTGTTATGCACGAATCAGTTGATCAGGTAAAGCGTGATGATTGTTTTTTGCCTGGGGGCGGTTCCTTTCTCCCCGCCGAAGGGTTACGGAACACAGCGCGGGGGCAGACGCGGCCGGGGGAAAATCACAGAAAAGATTCAAAACATCCGGGCCCGTGCCGGGGAAATTGCAATTCGGATCGGGGAACAGAGGAAAATTTCGGCGGGGAGGAAAAATTTCTCAAAAAAACCTTTTCACGCCGGATGTTTTGGGTTATACTACGGCGTTGAGGGTGACCCCGGATCGCGGGATCCGGATCGAATCTGACAGAATAGAAAAGGAGTCTTGTGCTATGAGCATTAAAATCGGAATCAACGGGTTTGGCCGCATCGGCCGTCTGGTTTTCCGTGCGGGAATCGGCCGTCCTGACATTGAGTTTGTGGGCATCAACGATCCCGGTATGACCCCGGACTATATGGCATATATGCTGAAGTACGACACCATGCACGGCCAGTTCACCGGCGAGATCAGCTACACGGACGACAGCATCACGGTCAACGGCCACACCATTAAGGTGTACGCCGCGTTCAAGCCGGAGGAGCTCCCCTGGGGCGAGCTGGGCGCCGAGTATGTGGTGGAGTCCACCGGACTGTTCCTGACCCAGGAGAAGGCGCAGGGCCACCTGGCCGCCGGAGCGAAGAAAGTCATCATGTCCGCCCCGTCCAAGGACGACACCCCCATGTTCGTGATGGGCGTCAACAACAAGACCTACGACACCAGCATGAACTTCGTGTCCAACGCCTCCTGCACCACCAACTGCCTGGCCCCCATCGCCAAGGTGCTCAATGACAACTGGGGCATCACCGATGGTCTGATGACCACCGTCCACTCCACGACGGCGACCCAGAAGACGGTGGACGGCCCGTCCAAAAAAGACTGGCGCGGCGGCCGTGCCGCCTCCGGCAACATTATCCCCTCCTCCACCGGCGCCGCCAAGGCCGTGGGCAAGGTCATCCCGTCCCTGAACGGCAAGCTGACCGGCATGTCCATGCGCGTGCCCACCCTGGATGTGTCCGTGGTGGATCTGACAGTGAATCTGGCAAAGCCCGCCAAATACAGCGAGATCTGCGAGGCCATGAAGGCCGCCTCCGAGGGCGAGCTGAAGGGCATCCTGGGCTATACCGAGGATGATGTGGTGTCCAGCGATTTCCTGGGCGACACCCGCACCTCCATCTTCGACGCGGGCGCCGGCATCGCCCTGACCGATACTTTCGTGAAGGTCATCTCCTGGTATGACAACGAGATCGGCTACTCCAACAAGGTGCTGGATCTGATCCAGTACATGTACACCGTTGACCATAAATAAGCAGGACATACGGAGCCTGCTCCCAACAAATTAACAACTGATCTACGCACCCCGGGCGCAAGAACGCCCCCGCTCAGCGCATTTGAGAGCGGGGGCGTTTTTTTCCCGCCGGCAATGTTCTCCTCTGCCGGCGGATCCCGGGGGCGGGCGGGACTCTTTGCACTTCGAGAGGGGGCGCACCCATGCTGATACTGATCATGGCGGCCTGGCTGCTGTATAACGGACGAGTGACCCTGGAACTGGTGCTGATCGGCCTGGTGCTGACGGCGGCGGTCTATTTCGTCTGCAGCAGGCTGTTCGGGTGGAAGCTGCGCAACGAGCTGAGAGTGTGGCGGAAGCTGCCCCGGATCATCGCCTATCTCCCCCTGCTGGTGTGGGAAGTGCTCAAGGCCAATGTCCAGGTGATCAAGGTGATCCTCAGCCCCCGGATCAAGGAGCGCACGGAGCACCGCCTGGTGGTCTTCCCCTCCCCGGTGAAGACGGAGTCCGGGCGCCTGCTCCTGGCCAACTCCATCACCCTGACCCCGGGCACCATTACGGTGTCCACCCCGGAGGGGCATATGTGCGTCCACGCGCTGGGGGAGGAGTTCGCCACCGGACTGGAGGACTCGTCGTTTGTCCGGGCGATCCAGGCAATGGAGGGTGACGGCCATGGTTGAGATGACACACGGCCTGCGGGTCTTCCTGATCGTGGTGCTGGTGGGCCACGGCCTGTGCATTCTGTTCGGCATGATCCGGGCGGCGCGGGCCTCCCGGTTTACGGACGGGATTGTGGCGGTGAATGTCATCGGCACGGTGGCGATCCTGATTTTGTCCATCCTGTCCTACATGCTGGGGGAGAGCTACCTGGTGGATGTGGCGATTTTGTACGCGCTGGTCAACATGGTGGCGGTGGTGGTGCTGTGCCGCATTGCCCGGATCTACCACATGGAGCACGCGGAGTCCGGGAAGAAAGAGGAGGAGGATGCGTCATGATCCGGACGATCATCGGGGCGGTTCTGATTTCTGTGGGACTGTTCGTGTCGGTGATGACGGTGGCGGGTCTGTTCCGGCTGGACACCGTGCTCAAGCGGATGCACGCCGCGGCCATGGCGGACACCATGGGCTCGCTGTTTACGGCGGCGGGTCTCGTGGTGCTGTGCGGGTTTGGCGCCCATGCGCTCAAGCTGATGGCGGTGGTGGTCTTCCTCTGGATGACCAGCCCCATCATGGCGCATCTGATCGCCAACACCGAGCTTCTGACAGACCGGAGTCTGGACGCGGATCAGGTAAGTGAAAATGAGGAGGAGTTGCTGCTGTGACCTGGCTTGAGATTTTCCTGCTTGGACTGCTGATTGTCTGCGCCATCACCTCCGTGGTGACCAGACGGCTCATCTCCTCTGTCATTGTCTATATGGTGTACAGCATTGTGATGGCCATTTTGTGGTTTATGCTGGAGTCCCCGGATCTGGCGATCACCGAGGCGGCGGTCGGCGCCGGCATCACCAGTATCCTGCTGTTTGTCTGCCTGCGCTCCATCAACGCGCTGAAAGGGATGGATGAGGATGAGACAGACGAAAAATCCTGACCGGTCCCGGATGCGGCAGCGGTTCCTGGACTGGGTCACGGGGGAGAACGCCCGGAGAGAGCCGGACTCCACCATGACCAACCTGGACGAGCTGGCGCCGGCCAGGGAGAAAAAACGAAAGACAAGGGAGACGCCGCCGGAGAATCCCCGGCGGGTCAGAGCGGTGTACCGGACGGCGGGGGTGCTCATCTCCGTCACCCTGATGGCGGTGCTGATCATCACCGCCCTGGGCATGCCGCCCTCCGGCGATCCCAACACCCCCGCCATGAACGAGGTGCCGGAGCGCTATGTGGAAAAGGGCACGGAGGAGACCGGCGCGGTGAATACCGTGGCGGGGATGATCCTGGACTACCGCGCCTTTGATACTTTCGGCGAGTCCACGGTGCTCTTCGCGGCCACCTCCAGCGTCACTTACCTGATGCGGACGAAAGGCCGCAGAGTGGGCGGCTTTAAGAAGGATCCCGGGGTCGTCAAATTCGCCAGCCCCTACTCGGACATGGTGTTCCGCCGGATGGGCGCCATTATCTTTCCGTTTATCATGATGTTCGGCATCTATGTGATCCTCAACGGACATCTGTCGCCCGGCGGCGGCTTCTCCGGCGGGGCGGTGCTGGGCGGCGGCCTGATTCTCTGCTCCCTGGTGGTGGGGCAGGAGCGGATGCGCCGGATTCTGAGCCCTGAGCGCAACACGAAGATCATGGCCTGCTGCCTGCTGGCCTACGCCGCCATGAAGAGCTACTCGTTCTACACCGGCGCCAACCATGTGGGCTGGGAGGTGCCGCTGGGCACGCCCGGTGCCCTGCTCAGCTCCGGGTTCATCCTGCCGCTGAATATCTGCGTGGGCATCATCGTGGCGGGCACCATCTTTTCGTTCTATATGCTGTTTTCCATGGAGGAGGAATGAGCTGTGCTGCAGCAGTTGTTTGAGCAGCGGTACATGGTGGCGGCCGCCATCCTGTTTACCATCGGACTTTGTACGCTTTTCCTGCACCCCAACCTGATCAAGAAGATCATCGGCATGGATATCATGGACGCGGCCATCATGCTGATGCTGGCCACCGGCGGCTATGTGGAGGGGAGAAAGGCCCCCATCATCGTGGACGGGGTGACCGAGTTCTCCCACTACATCAACCCGGTGCCGAGCGGGCTGGTGCTCACCGGAATAGTGGTCAGCGTGAGTATGACCGCCTTCTTCCTGGCGCTGACCCAGCGCCTGTACGCCAAGTACCACACGGTGAATCTGGACGAGATTCTGATTCTGGCGAAGAAAGAAGTGAAATAACGCCATGCCCTTCGTGTACAATGTGCCCTTCATCTGCATCTTCCTGTCCATGGTGACCGGCGTTGTGCTCAGCCTGGTCAAAAGCGGCCGGCTGGCACTGCGGGTTACCCAGGGAGTGGCGGGGGTCACCTTTGTGCTGTCGAGCTGGCTTGCGTCCGAGCTGTACCGGGCGGGTACCTCTTTTATCTTCACCATGGGCAAATTCCCGGCGCCCTGGGGCAACGAGCTCAAGTGCAGTGTCTTCGAGGCCGGGATGGCCGCGGCGCTGAGCTTCATGCTGTTCATTGCCATCCCCGGCGGGGAGCGGGATTTCTTCCGGGACATCCCGCAGAAGAAGCAGCACACCTACTGCCTGTTTATCCTCCTCACCCTGGCCAGTGTGCTGGTGATGATCTACACCAACGACCTGTTCACCGCGTACGTGTTTGTGGAGATCATGGCCATCGTGTCCGCCGCCCTGGTGATGGCGGAGGAGAAAGGCCGGTCCATCGCGGCCGCCATGCGGTACGCCTACCTCACCGCCGTGGGCTCCGGCCTGTTCCTGATGGGCATCACCATCACCTACTACATCACCGGCCACCTGCTGATGGAGGATCTGGGCCGGGCGATCGGCGAGCTGTACCGGACGGGCGAGTACCGGCTGCAGATGACGGTGGGCGTCGGGCTGATGGTGCTGGGGCTGTGCATCAAGAGCGGCCTGTTCCCGTTCCACGGCTGGGTGCCGGAGGCGTACTCCGCCTGCACGACCCTGTCCAGCGAAATCCAGTCAGGGCTGATCTCCAAGTGCTACCTCTTCATTATCATCAAACTGTTTACCCGCATCTTCTCCATTGAGCTGCTGCAGGAGCTGCGGGTGACGAACCTGCTGTTTGCCCTGGGCGTGCTGGGGATGATCTTCTGCTCCATCTCCGCCATGCGGGAGAAAGAGTCCCGGCGCATGCTGGCGTTCTCCTCGGTTGCCCAGGTGGCGTATATCTTTATGGGACTGGGCCTGGGCACGCCCATCGGCATCGCCGCTGCCTGCTATCAGATGATGGCCCACACTTTCACCAAGCCCCTGCTGTTTATCTGCACGGGCGCACTGCGCCGCTGCGGCGAGGGCGGGGAGAGCTGGCACGACCTGCGCGGCACCGCCCGGAAGAACCTCCTGGCGGGCGTGGCGTTCAGCGTCGGCGGGCTGTCCCTGTGCGGACTGCCCCTGCTGGCGGGCTTCGCCGCCAAGTTCGAGCTGGCGACGGCCGCGGTGGAAGTGCCGGGCAAGATGCTGGTGACCCTGGTGGTTCTGGGCGTCAGCTCTCTGCTGAACTCCCTGTACTACATCCCGGCGATCATCACGATCTGGTTCCCTCCCGAGCGGGAGGAAGAGGAGCAGGAGCAGAGACCGGCGGTTCGGGAGAAAAAAGAGCGGGATCCGGCGTTCGCGGTGTCCACCGTGCTGTTTCTTGCGTGCATTTTGTGCCTGGGCATTTTCATCGGCCCGACCATGAATCTGATCGTGCAGGGCGTCTACGGCCTGTAGCACGGCGGGAAAAAATCATCCCCGGGGGAGGTGAGAGAGATGAACGGAGTGTGGCTTCTGCTGCTGGTGCTGCTGCCCGCGGCAGGGGGCCTGGCCGTGTTCCGCATGGGGGACGGCAGGCTGCGCCGCCGGTTTATGACGATCCTGCTGGCGGTGGAGGCGGTCGCGTTCGCCGTGGTCTCTTTCCTGCCTCTGGACGCGTTTCATGTGGCGTCTCTGGGCGGCGGCCTGGAGGTGACCCTGCGCTGCGACGGGATCGGACGGCTGTTCGGGGTGACGGTGTGCTTCCTGTGGCTGGCTGTCGGGATCTACGCCGCGGACTATATGGAGACGGAGGAGAACCGGCCCCGGTTCTTCTGCTTCTACCTGCTCACGGAGGCGGCCCTGGTGGGGATCTGCCTGGCGGACAACATGGTTACCCTGTACCTGTTCTATGAGCTGATGACCGTCCTCTCGCTGCCCATGGTGATCCACGATCAGACGAAAGAGGCCATCTCCGCCGGCGTGAAGTACCTGTGTTTCTCCATCATCGGCGCGGGCCTGGGCCTGTTCGGCCTGTTCTACCTGCACCGGTTCGGGGGCACGCTCGCGTTCCAGGCGGGCGGCATGCTCAGCGCCGCCGCGGGGGGACAGCGCACCATGCTGCTGATCCTCTATCTGCTGATGATGATCGGGTTCGGGGTCAAGGCGGGCATGTTCCCCCTGTTCACCTGGCTGCCCACCGCGCACCCGGTGGCGCCGTCCCCGGCCAGCGCGGTGCTGTCCGGCCTGATCACCAAGATGGGCGTGCTGGCCATCCTGCGGCTGAACTGGTTTGTGTTCGGCCCGGATCTGATCCGGGGCACCTGGGTGCAGCGGGTCGTGCTGATTCTGGCGATCTTCACCATATTCGCCGGCTCCATGCTGGCTTTCCTGGAAAAGGTGCTCAAGCGCCGGCTGGCCTACTCCACGGTCAGCCAGGTCTCCTACGCCCTGCTGGGAATCTTCCTGCTGGACAGCGCCGGGCTGGAGGGCGCACTGTACCAGTTCCTGTTCCACGCCCTGGCCAAGGACACCCTGTTCCTCGCGGCGGGCGCGATGATTCTGGCCACCGGCTGCACCCGGGTGGATGAGTTCCGGGGGATCGGGCGCCGGGCGCCCGCCGTCCTGTGGGGATTCACCCTGGGGGCGCTCTCCCTCATCGGCATCCCGCCCACCGGCGGTTTCCTCAGCAAGTGGTATCTGGCGCAGGGCACGCTGGAGTCCGGTCTGGGCCCCCTGGCCTGGGTCGGCCTGGCGGTGCTGATGGTGTCCGCCCTGCTCACTGCGGGCTATCTGCTGCCCATGGTGATCTCCGGCTTCTTCCCCGGCGAGGGGTACGAGCCGCCTGAGCTGCAGCGGCCCATCTCCCGCCGGATGAGCGGCGTGGTGCTTGTGCTGGGCATCCTGCTGGTGGTGCTGGGCCTGTTCCCGGGCCTGCTGTCCGGGCTGATGCAGCCCGCGATGGTGCCGGGTGCCTGAGAAAAAAGAGATTTCGGAGAAAGGAGGTGCGCGAACATGCTGATGGTTCTGGCGGTTCTCTTCCCCATCATCGGGGGTCTGGTGCTGCTGAGCACCAGGTGCCGGAGCAGGCGCGCCCGGGAGCGGGCGGTGCTGGGCGTGGCCGGGGGGACAGCGGCTCTGGCGCTGCTGGCGGTGTTCGCCGCCCCCCACAATCAGACGGTGCTGGTGCGTTTCACCACACAGCTGACCATCTCGTTCCGGGTGGACGGCCTGGGCGCGGTGTTCGCCGTCATGGTGTCCGTGCTGTGGGTGATCGCCTCGGTGTACGCCCTGGAGTACATGAAGCATGAGGGCGCGGAGACCCGCTTCTTCAGCTTCTTCCTCGTCAGCTTCGGCGTGACGCTGGGCATCGCGTTCGCCGCCAACATCGTCACGATGTACCTGTTCTACGAGCTGCTGACGCTGGCCACCCTGCCCCTGGTGATGCACGCCATGGACAACCGGGCCAGGTACGCCGGCAAGCAGTACATCATCTACTCCATGACCGGCGCCGGCCTGGGCTTTATCTCCATGATCTACCTCATCACCGGCGGCCAGAGCGCGGACTTCGTCATGGGCGGCATGATGGCGCCCGGGACGCAGGCCACGAACATGCTGCAGATCATGTTCCTGCTGGGCTTTCTGGGATTCGGCGCCAAGGCGGCCGTGTTCCCGTTCCACCGGTGGCTGATCGCCGCCTCGGTGGCGCCCACCCCTGTGACCGCCCTGCTGCACGCCGTGGCGGTGGTCAAGGCCGGGGTGTTCGCCCTGATGCGCCTGATCTACTACTGCTACGGGGCCCAGGTGCTCTCCGGCACCTGGAGCCAGCTGGCGGCGGGCTGCCTGGTGGCGTTCACCATCGTGTACGCGTCGTTCATGGCGCTGCGCAACCCCCACCTGAAGCGGCGGCTGGCCTACTCCACCGTGGCGAACCTGTCCTACATCCTGGTGGGCGCGGTGATGATGTCCCCGGAGGGGCTGGTGGCGGCGGTGCTGCACATGCTCAGCCACGCCGTGAACAAGATCACCCTGTTCTTCTGCGCCGGGGCGATTCTCTACCGAACCGGCAAAGAGTATGTGTACGAGCTGCGGGGCTACGGCCGCGGGGTGATGCCCCTGACCATGTTCTGCTTCACGGTCACCGGCGTCAGCCTGATGGGGCTGCCGCCCACGGCGGGCTTTATCAGCAAATGGTGGCTGGGCACCGCGGCGGCCTCCTCCGGCCGGCTGGTGGGCCTGCTGGGCACCGGGGCGCTGATCCTGGCCTCCATTCTGGCGGTGCTGTACATCATGACCGTGGTGTTCTACGCCTACTTCCCGTTCCGCTCCACACAGCCGGAGGAGCCGGAGAAGAACATGGATCCCAACTGGATGATGAAAGGGCCGCTGCTGATTCTGTCGGCGCTGTCCATCGCGGGCATCGCGGCGTCGGGCCCTCTGTCCCGGCTGCTGAGCACGATTCTTTTCTCATGAGAGAGGGGGAGAACCCCATATGACCCAAATCATTCTTGCGGCGCTGGTGCTTCTCCCCATGGCGGCCGCCCCGGCGAGCTACCTGACGGGCCGGAGGAGCAAACCCGCCCGGGACTGGCTGGTGCTGGCGGTATGCGCGGCGGAGTTCGCGCTGTCCCTCGCCCTGCTGACGGCGGGGGAGGGAACCCTTGTCCTGACGCAGTGGTGCGGCCTGGGCCTGGCGTTCCAGTCCGGCGGCCTGCGCACCGCCCTGGCCGTTCTGGCGGCGGCGGGCTGGCTGGTGGGCACCCTGATGCTGCGGGAGTACTTCGCCCACGAGAAGCGGCGCAACCGCTACTATGTGTTCTGGCTGCTGACCCTCGGCGCCACCCAGGGCGTGTTTCTGTCCGCGGATCTGCTCACGACCTACATCTTCTTTGAGCTCATGTCGTTCACCTCTTTCGTCTTTGTGATTCAGACGGAGAAGGAGGACGCCATCCGCGCCGGCAAGACCTATCTGGCGGTGGCGGTGATCAGCGGTCTGGCGACCCTCACCGGGCTGTTTCTGCTGTACTATCTCACCGGCACACTGTCCATCGACCACCTGTACGACGCCGTGCAGAAAGCGGGATACACCCCGATGATGTGGACGGCGGGCATTCTGGCCAGCGTCGGTTTCCTGGCCAAGGCGGGCAGCTTCCCCCTGCATATCTGGCTGCCCACCGCCCATCCGGCCGCGCCGGCGCCCGCCAGCGCGGTGCTGTCCGGCGTGATCATCAAAAGCGGCGTGTTCGGGCTGCTGGCGGTCAGCGTCCAGGTGTTCCGGTTCCAGATCCCGTGGGGCAGACTGATTCTGATCCTGGGTCTGGTGACCATGGTGCTGGGCGCGGTGCTGGCGGTATTTTCCACGGATCTCAAGCGCACCCTGGCCTGCTCCTCGGTCTCCCAGATCGGGTTTATCCTGGTGGGCGTGGCGATGCAGACCCTGCTGGGCGCGGAGGGCGTGCTGGCCGCGGAGGGCACGGTGCTGCACCTGTTTAACCACGCGTCCATCAAGCTGATTCTGTTCCCGGTGGCGGGCGTCATCTACTGCACCGCCCACAGCTACGACCTCAATCAGATCCGGGGCTTCGGCCGGAATAAACCGTGGCTCGCCGTGATTACGGCCATTCCCATGCTGTCCCTGGCGGGCGTGCCCGGCTTCAGCGGCTATGTGAGCAAGACGCTGCTCCACGAGTCCATGGTGGAGTACATCGCCAGCCTGGGCGGCAGCGCCCTGTACACCGCCGCGGAGTGGGTGTTCCTGATCACCGGCGGCCTGACGGTGGCGTATCTGCTCAAGCTGTTTATCGCCATCTTTGTGGAGAAGCCGCTGCCCGGAACCGCTCTGGAACGCGGCGGGCGGTATATGACCCGAACCTCCGGGGTGACGCTCACCGTCTGCGCGGCGGCGCTGATCCCCCTGGGCCTGCTGCCCAACCGGCTCATGGAGGGCCTGGCGGGCTTCACCATCCCCTTCCTGACGGACAGCCCCGTCCGCCCGGTGGACTACTTCTCCCTGGAGAGCCTGAAAGGGTCGCTCATCTCCCTGGCCATCGGGGCGGCGGTCTATCTCCTGGTGGTGCGCGGCCTGCTGCGCACCAGAGACGGGGCCTACCCGGATCGCTGGCCCGCCTGGCTGAATCTGGAGGATCGGGTGTACCGGCCTCTGCTGCTGACGGTGCTGCCTCTGATCGGCGGGGTGGTCGCCCGGGCGGCCGAGACGCTGATCGACGGTCTGACCTTTGTCATGGGCCGGGGCATCTACTTCCGGCAGACCCGCACGGCGGAGCCGAACATGGATCCGGAGTTCGCCGCGTTCCGCAGCGAGCCGCCGCCCAGAACCGGCTTCAGGTACTCTTTCGCCTACAGCCTGATGCTGGTGGGCATGGGCGTCGTCGTGGGCCTGATCTATCTGATGTTGAGCTGAAAACAGAAAGCGGGACGGCAGTAGCCGCCCCGCTTTCCCGTACAGTAAGCGTCAAATCTGACGGCGTCTTGCACCAGGTTTTCTCCTGTGAAAAAATAG
>CAYRAG010000004.1:48352-57873 GCA_964422185.1 uncultured Oscillospiraceae bacterium | reverse complement strand
TGACGAAGATGCCCTGCGCCGTCACGGGCCGGAGGTATACGGTGTTCTTCGCGTCCTCAGTGACGCCCTGGTAGGTCTTGAACATCAGGTTGAACTGGCGGATATCCGTCCAGTTGAACTTGCCGCAGGAGGGGCAGGGCACCTGGTGCTCGTCGATGAACGCCTTCATCTGGCTCTGGGTCAGGGCGTCCACACTGCAGCCCAGGTCGAAATCATTCGCCTGGCACCACTCCTCAATGACCTTGTCCGCACGGAAGCGCTCGTGGCACTCCCGGCAGTCCATCAGGGGATCCGAGAAGCCGCCCACATGGCCGGAGGCGACCCAGGTCTGGGGATTCATCAGGATGGCGGCGTCCAGGCCCACATTGTAGGGGTTCTCCTGGACGAACTTCTTCCACCAGACTTTTTTCACATTGTTCTTCAGCTCCACGCCCAGGGGGCCGTAGTCCCAGGTGTTTGCCAGTCCGCCGTAGATCTCCGACCCGGCAAAGATGAAGCCCCGGTTCTTACAGAGGTTGACGATCTTCTCCATGGATTTCTCGCTGTTTTTCATCGTTGTGTAAAACTCCTTTTTTTCACCCGCCCGCAGTCCGGGCGGTGGTTTCTGTCCGGTCCGGTGCAAAAGAAACGCCCCGAGACCATGTGGGCCTCAGGGCGAACAAAGACTTGTCCGTGGTTCCACCTGAATTCGTGGCCGGCGGCCGCGCACTCTGACCCCGGTAACGGCGGGAGCCGGCGGGGCATTTCCTCCCCGCGCACTCCGGGGACGCCACCCCCCGCGCCGTCGGAGGACTCGCACCATACCGTCCTCTCTCTTTTCCGCCGGGCAGCGGGAGTTTTTCCCCGTCCTTGTGCCTGATGGTGGCATTCTATACCAGAAAACGGCCATTGTCAAGTGGTACGGGCCGTTTTGCGCGGGGCGTTCCGCGCCCGCGGCCGCGGGCCAAGACCGTCCCGGGCCAGGGAGGAGAGGCGGGCGAAACACGGGTTGCGCCGCGCCGCGCCAGGTTGTATCATAGATCCCCAAAGGGGCGCCGGATTGCCGGCGAGCGCAGGAGGTGCCGTTCTCCCATGACAAAGACAGAACTGCTCAACCGCTTCGCCCGCAGCGGGGAGGAGCGCACGCTGCTCGCCCGGGTGCTGGACAGACAGGCCGCGGCGGAGCACCGATCCGTTCCCGCCTGGACGCCGTTTCTCTCCCCGGAGGAACAGGCCTCCGCCGGGGCTCTGCTCCGCGCCGCGGGGCCGGATCGCCATCTGTTTTACGGCGGTTACGATCAGGCGGAGCGGCGCGTGTGCGTCTTTCTGCCGGACTGGCTGGAGGAGGAAGACTTTCTGGCGGATCCGGAGGGCCCCGTCACGGCGGTTCAGGCGAAATTCAGCCCGGACGCCGGGCTGACCCACCGGGAGATCCTGGGCAGCCTGATGGGGCTGAGCCTCACCCGGGAGAAACTGGGGGACATCCTGGTTCACGATGACTCCTGCCAGGTGCTTGTGCTGCGGGAGACCGCGCAGATTCTGGTGTCCCAGTGGGAGAGCGCCGGCCACTGGAGGCTGACGCCCGGGGAGATCCCCCTTTCAGAGCTGACGGTCACGCCGCCCGCGGTGAAAGTCATCCGGGACACCGTGGCCGCCCTGCGGCTGGACGCCGTCTGCGCCAGCGCCTTTTCCGTCTCCCGATCCCGTGCGGCGGAGCTCATCGCCTCCGGCCGGGTCGCGGTGAACCACAGCGAGTGCGTCAAGCCGGACCGGCCGGTGGCGCAGGGGGATGTGCTCACCTGCCGGGGGATGGGCAAGTGCGCACTGCGGGAAGTGAACGGCCGGTCGAAAAAGGGCCGGATTCAGATCGTGCTGGAGCGCTATCTCTGAGAGCGGCCGGGGCAGTCAGGAGAGCTCCCAGACGAAAGTCGCCGTGTCGTCTGCCCGGATGTCCTCCGGTTCCACCTCCGGCGCCCTGGACGCGCCGTCCGCCATAAGGGGCATGACGGCGTAGGTTCTCCGGGACTGGATCTGGATCTCGCTCCAGTCGTAGAGGATGGACTTCAGTTTGCCCAGCTGCGCCCCGGACGCGGCGCAAAGGATCTCCGCCTTTTCTCTCGCGTTTTCCGCCGCGCCGCGCAGCAGCGCCTCGCTGACCGCCGCCGGATCCTTTACCGTGAACGAGATGCCCAGTTCCGGGTTCGCGCCGCACGCGGAGAGGGCGGTGAGCGTCCCGGCCAGGCGGTCTGCGCTGAAATCGAAAGAGAGGGTCAGGCGGTACGAGCAGGTGTACCCGGTGAAGACATTGTGATAGATTCCGTCCTCGCCCTTTTGCGACTCGTAGTCCGCGCTCACATCGAAGTCCGCCGTCTTCAGATCGGTCCGTGCGAAGCCGGCGCGTTCCGCCGCGTCCTGAATCCGGCGGATCTGATCGGACGCCTTCTCCATGGCCGCGGGATAATCCGGATCCTTTGCCGCGATGGAGAGCGTGAGGATGACATAGTCGGGTCTGACCCTGGCGGTGCCGACCCCTTTCACGGTGATGGTTCTTGCCATGATTTCTCCCGTCCTTTCTCCGGAAGACGGCCGCTCCCGTCTTTGCGTATGTTTTACCACACCCGGCGGGCTTTTTCAACCGGGGGCGGCCGGAAGAAATCTGTGCCGGGCGCGGACGGTTGTGGTATAATCAGGACAGGCGGCAGAGCCCGCGGCCGGGAGACGGGGGGAACAGTCCCGCGCTCCGGCGCCGCGCCTGCGCCGGTCTGGAGGAAAGGGGGGAGCGGCGTCTGGATCCCCGCCCCGTGTGTTGCCGGGGGGATCTGAGCGCGGAAAGATGGAACGGCTGCGCTGCGTGGTGGAACGGGTCACCTATCAGAATGAGGAAAACGGCTTTACGGTGCTCAGATGCCAGGTGAAGGGCTATGGCGAACTGGTCACCGCCGTGGGCGTGATGCCGGAGATCCATGCCGGCACCGTCCTCTCCCTGACGGGCGAGTGGCGGATGGACGCGAAGTACGGCCGCCAGTTCTCGTTCCAGACCTTTGAGGAGGTGCTGCCCGCCGACGCCTACGGCATTGAGAAGTATCTCGGCTCGGGCCTGATCAGGGGCGTCGGGCCGAAATTCGCCCGCCGGATCGTGGATGTGTTCGGCGCGGACACGCTGCGCGTCATTGAGGAGACGCCGGAAGAGCTCACCCGGGTCAGCGGGATCGGAAAGCTCCGGGTGGAGCGGATCAGGCAGAGCTGGAAAGAGCAGCACGAGGTCAGGAACATCATGCTGTTCCTCCAGAGCCACAATGTCAGCACCGCCCACGCCACAAAGATCTATAAGACATACGGCAACGAGAGCATCGAGATCGTGAAGGAGAACCCGTACCGGCTGGCGGACGACATCTGGGGCATCGGGTTCAAGACCGCCGATCAGATCGCGGCGAAGCTGGGATTTGAGAAAGAGAAGTATGTGCGTCTCCGGAGCGGGCTTCTGTACACGCTCAATCAGCTGGCGGACGGGGGCCACTGCTACGCCACCCGGGACATGCTCCTGAGCGCCGGGACGGATCTGCTGGATGTGGATCGCGACCTCCTGTCCGACGCGCTCCAGAGGATGATCCAGGAAGAAGATGTGATCACGGATCCGGTTCGGAACGCGGATCCCGAGGAGCCGGACGAGACAGCCATCTACCTGCCGCCGTTCTACTACGCGGAGACGGGCACCGCCAGGCGGCTGTACCAGATCTACAGCACGGAGGGGATGCACATCCCGCCGGAGCGGCTGGAGGCCAGTCTCCGCGCCGAATCCGGCATGACCTACGACCCGGTGCAGCTGGAGGCGATCCGGGCTGCCGCCCGCAGCAAGATCCTGGTTCTCACCGGCGGGCCCGGCACCGGAAAAACGACCACAACGCTGGGGATCATCCGGGCATTTGAGACGGCGGGCGCGGAGATCCTCCTGGCTGCCCCCACGGGCCGGGCCGCGAAGCGGCTGTCTGAGACGACCAGGATGGAGGCGAAGACCATCCACCGCCTCCTGGAGTACAAGCCCCCGGAGGGATACCAGAGAGGCGTGGACAATCCGCTGGAGGGCGATGTCCTGATCGTGGATGAGTGCTCCATGATCGATATCATGCTCATGTACAGCCTGCTCAGGGCGGTTCCGGACACCATGACCCTGATCCTGGTGGGGGATATCGACCAGCTCCCCTCCGTGGGCGCGGGGAATGTGCTGCGGGACATCATCGAAAGCGGGGTTTTCCCCGTGGTCAGACTGACGAAAATCTTCCGGCAGGCGCAGGCGAGCCGGATTGTCATGAACGCCCACAAAATCAATCAGGGCAAAATGCCGGATCTGAGCAACGGCCGGAACACCGACTTTTTCTTTGAGGAGCAGGAGGACGCGGCGGCCGCCGCGGCGCAGATTGTGGGTCTTGTCAAGACCAGGCTGCCACGCTATTATAAGGTGCAGGCGACTTCCATCCAGGTGCTCACCCCGATGCGCAGAGGCGAGGTCGGCACGGTGAAACTCAATGAGGTTCTGCAGGAGGCCCTGAACCCGGACGGGCCGGGACTGCGCCGGGGCGGGGCCGTGTACCGTGCGCGGGACAAGGTCATGCAGATCAGGAACAACTACGACAAGGATGTCTTCAACGGGGACATCGGCACGGTCTCGTCCGTGGATCCGGAGGAGCAGGAGCTGACCGTCGACTTCGACGGGCGCTGCGTCACCTACGACAGCTCAGAGCTGGATGAGCTGGCCCTGGCCTACGCCGTGACCATCCACAAGGCGCAGGGCTCGGAGTACCCCATTGTGGTGATGCCGGTGCTGATGACCCACTATATGATGCTGCAGCGCAACCTGATCTATACAGGTGTGACGCGGGCGAAAAAATGCATGGTGATTGTGGGCTCCAGGAAAGCGCTGAGCGTGGCCATCCGGAATGTGTCCGTCACAAAGCGGAACACCATGCTCTCCGACCGGATCCGGGAGTGCGCCGATCCGGTGCCGGAACCGCCGCCCGAACGCCGTGCGGATCCCCGGCGGGAGACCGACCTCTTCCGGCGCCTGGCGAAATCCGAGTTTCGCAGCCGCTTTCGTCTGACGGACGCGGATCGGGCGTATATCCGGCGCATTGGCATGGATGTGCTGCGCACCCACGCAGAGGACATCGTGGAAAAGCGGCTCGCCCCGGCGCAGCCGGTGAACGACGGCAGACAGACCCCCATGCGGGGCGCGCCGGACGGCCATCCCGTGTTTCTCGCGCAGCACGCCACCGCGACCTGCTGCCGCGGCTGTCTGGAGAAGTGGCACGGCATCCCGCAGGGACACCCTCTGACGCCCCGGGAGAAAGCGTATGTCGTGGATGTGATCCTGCGGTGGATCGAAGCGCAGATGCGCGCCGGGCGCTGACGCGTTCAAAATTTTCACACAGGATATTCATAATATGTCCGGGTTTTCTTCATGAAACGGCCATAAATTGGGATTATCATTCAGAGTGAACACTGGGACAGAACCCAGAACAAGGAGGAGAAGATTACAATGAGTGAATATAATTATTCTTACAACAACGGCGGAGGCCAGCCTGGCACCCCTCCTCCCGTGAACACCGGTTACAATGTGGTCGATGAAGGTCCCGTGAACCCGCCCCCCAAGAAGAAAAAGAAAAAACGCCACACCGTCCTGAGAACGCTGGCGCTGTTTCTGATGTCTCTCATCGTCGGCGGCGCCGCCGGCATCGGCGGCAGCATCCTGTACCTGCGGCATGCGGAGAGCAATGTGGGCTCGACGACCATCTATGAAAGCGAGAGTCCCCTCTCGCCGGTGGATATCGCCAATGTGCCCTCAGGCGAGGTGCTGACCACCGCCGAGATCTACGCGGCCAATGTGGATCGCACCGTGGGCATCCGCGTGGACGCCGTGACCACGAACTTCTGGGGCATGGCCACCAACCAGGCGGCCGCCGGCTCCGGCTTCATCATCTCGGAGGACGGCTATGTGGTGACCAACTACCATGTCATCAACATTGAGGGCGCGACATCCGTCACGGTCTCCCTGTACAGCGGCGACGAATACGACGCCACCGTGGTGGGCGTGGACGAGACCCACGACCTGGCAGTGCTGAAGATTGAGGCGACCGGTCTCAAACCGGTGGTGATGGGCGACTCGGACGCCCTGGTGGTGGGCGACCCCGTGGTGGCCATCGGCAACCCCCTGGGCGAGCTGACTTTCTCCCAGACCAGCGGCAGCGTGAGCGCGCTGGATCGCTCTGTGACGCTCAGCACCGGGATCACCATGAAGCTGATCCAGACGGATACCGCCATCAACGCCGGCAACTCCGGCGGCGCGCTGTTCAATCAGTACGGCCAGGTGATCGGCATCACGAACGCGAAATACTCCAGCAGCACCAGCGGAACCTCTGTGGACAACCTGTGCTTTGCCATCCCCATCAACCAGGTGAAGGGCCTGATCACCCAGATTATTGAAAACGGCCATGTGGTGCAGCCGTATCTGGGCGTGAGTGTGCGCACCGTCACCGAGGAGGTTCAGCAGTACGGCGTTCCCGCGGGCGCCTATGTGGAGAGTGTCGTCGAGGACGGCCCGGCGGATAAGGCGGGCGTTCTGGCGGGCGATGTCATCACCGCGTTCAACGGGAAGACCATCAGCGGCCAGGAGGATCTGGTGGCGGTGAAGAACGAGTGCGCGGTGGGGGACACCGTGACGCTGAAGATTCTGCGCGACGGGCAGGAGATGGAACTCACCGCCACCCTGACCGCCACGCCGGAGAGCGCGCAGGATCCGGTTCCCTCCCCGACCGGAGGCGACCAGCAGCAGCAACAGCAACAACAGGGCCAGGGATTCGGCTGGCCGTTTGACTACTGGTTCAGATAAACCGATCAGATTCCCACGGGGATCCGCACGGCTTCCGTGCGGATCCCTGTTTCAATATCCGGGCGGGAGAACCGCTTTCCTCCATGCCGTTTCCCGGGAAATCGCGGCGGATTTGGGCGAGAATCCGCCCGGGACGCGGTAAAATTCCGGCAGCGGGGCTCTGTGCCCGGGAAAGGAGGAGTTCAGATGAGCTCAGATTTGGACTTCAAGAAAGCGTTCTACCTCACCGACACCGTGTTTGGGAAAGTGACCGAGTTCACGGGCGAGCAGGGCGTGCGGCATGTCCGGATGAAAGTGAGACCCTATAAACGGGTTGAGGACAACTGCCCCATCTGCCACAAACGCTGTCCGTACTACGACACGCCCTCGGAGGAGCCGCAGGTCTGGATCCTGTTCAATGTGGGAGGAAGCCCCGCGGAACTGGAGTATGTCCCCCACCGGATCAACTGCCCGGAGCACGGCATTCAGGTTGCGGATGTCCCCTGGGCGTACCCGGGGCACAAGTTCAGTAAAGCATATGAGAGGAGTCTCCGGCGGGATGTGCAGTTCCTGCCCCGGGAGGTCATTTCGCTGGAGCAGGACATCAGCCTGGACGACATTGACCAGTCCGTCAGCGGTGCGGGGGATCCGCCGGAGGGGAAATCCCCGGCCCGCGGCAAATCAGGCCGCCGCGGGAAAACCGGCGCGGACGGGAAGACCGGCCGGTGACGGCAGTCCGCCGCAGAAAAGACCCTTGAAAAGTTCTGTTTCCCTGGAAGAATCCTTTGCGTTCGCTTCGCTCCCCGGGCAGGACAGAGACGCGGAAGCCCGGAAAGGGGAAACGGTCATGCTGAGGAGGAAGAGGGGACAGACTCCGGCGGAGCGGAAGAGCACGCCAGACCGCTGCTCCTCAGGAGGTGCCGGCGGCGCAACCCGGCCGGGGGATTCCCATGGGGAACGCACGGGGCAGACACTGAGGCTTCCGCGCTATCTGGCGTTCCTGCTTCGGGAGACCTGAGGCGCGGCGCTGAGGACAGACAGAGGGTGTTCCGGATACAAATCGCCGGCTCGGTGCGTCAGGGCGCCGGGCCGGCGATTTGAATATTTTTCTCTCTCCGCGCCCGCTCAGGCGCTCACGGTGCGGGCAATCAGGGCGAAGACCGGGAGGGTGACAATGGACAGCAGCGTGGACAGGGTGACCAGCTGGGACGCGGCCGTGGCGTTCCGGTGAAACTGGACGGCGAGGATGCTGGTGGCGCCGGCGGACGGGGTGGCGGACAGCAGAACCACGGTGGTGTAGATCACCGGATCCAGGTGGAACGGGATCAGTACCACCAGCGCGATGGCCGGGATCAGAATCAGGCGGACCGCGGAGGCCTCAAACAGACGGTAGTGCCGGAAAGTATCCGGGATGTTGGCCCGGGCCATCAGTGCGCCGATGACCACCATGGCCAGGGGCGTGTTGAGATCCGCCAGGAAAGAGATGGCGGTGTTCACCGGGGAGGGCAGCCGCAGCCCCGTGAACATGAGGACGGCGCCCGCCAGAATGGCCAGAATGCTGGGGCTGAGGATGATCTTCCGGAAGCTGGCTTTCCCGCCCATGAGGATGACACCGTAGGTCCACTGGAACAGCATGAAGACCACGAGATTCACAGACGCGAAAATGACCGCGTCCGGCCCGATGACCGCCTCCACCAGCGGAATGCCCATGAACCCGGAGTTGGCGAAGATCATGCCGAAATGGAGCACCGGCCGCGTCTGGCTGTCCCGGCTGGGAAACATCGGGATGGTGAGGAGGATGGAGATTCCATAGAGGAGGCAGAACGCCAGCAGGCATTTGCCCAGGCTGGAGAGCAGTCCCTGCGTCAGATCCGCCTGCATGGACTCCAGGATGATGCACGGGCACACCACATACAGCAGCAGGAAAGACATCTGGGAGGTGGTCTCCTCGGACATCTTGCCTATCTTCACCAGGACAAACCCCACCGCCATCATCAGAAACAGGGTGGCCACCTGGCCGAGCACCACCAGAAAATCGCCGAGCATACGCATCCCCCTCTCCGCGCCGTATTATACCCGGAATGCCGGTGTTTGGCAAGAAAGCGGCGAGAAAGAAACGGCTTGTGCTTTTTCCCCCGCGGCATTATAATAAGCCGCGGGCCGCACCGGGAGGGATGTCTGTGAGACGGATACTATGCGCCCTGCTGGCAGCCGTGCTGCTGCTCGGCCTGAGCGGCTGCCGCGGCGGGGATACGCCGGCGGATACACCGGCAGACACGCCGGAGGAGACACAGGATCTGTCCGCCTCCGCGCTGCTGGACGCGGCCGCCCTTGCCGGAGGCGTCCCGGAGCACATGCAGCGGCTGACCGGGGACGAGGCGTCCGAGTGCGCGGAGAGCCGGTACGGCCTGGACGCGGCCTGGACGGACTGCGCCGTCCTGCTCCCGCAGGGGGCGCAGGCGTCGGAGCTGGCGGTGTTCCGCATGGCGGATGACGCCGATTCGGAGGCGGCGGCGGCCGCGCTGGAGGAATACCGCGCCTCCCGGGTCGCGGACTTTTTCGGATACGAACCGGCACAGGCGGAGATCGCGGACAGGGGAGCGGCGGTATCCCAGGGCCGGTGGGCGGCACTGCTGATCTGCGAGGATCCGGACAGCGCCGTTCAGGCGTTCAGCGACGC